>JBIIBL010000080.1:0-9030 GCA_044239425.1 Crocinitomicaceae bacterium
GTTGGGTAAAGTAAGTACCAATTTCTGTGTGAAAAGCGCGCATAATCAAGGAGTTGCGCTCGATACCACCAGCTGAAGTAGCTCCGGTGATCAAAACCGAACTGCGCTCATTGACAAGCGTACCGAAAAGATAGGAAGCGTTGGCACCAATAGCAAATTTGGTAGTTGGTTTTTCGATGAGGCCGATTGAATAGCCAAGGTAGAGGTCTTGAATGGCGCCGTTTCCTCGGTAATTGTAACGGATGGAGTCTTGGCCAGTGAATTGTGTTTGGCTGATCTCGTAACCGCGTGCACTAAATGGGCGCAAACCAAAAGACAAGCCCATTTTGTTGCTGATTTTAAAACCTAAGGTAAATTGCTCTACCATTGGAGTGGCTGCAAATTGCTGGGTGGTGGCAGTGCTGTACCAAGATTGTCTTGAGTGGATGCTCACGGTGTATAGCGTTGCGCCTTTGCTCAGGCGGTTGTAGGTTGCGGGGTTGTAGTGATTGAGTACTGTTGAATCAAAAACATTAATGGAATTTTTACCAAGCCCGTCAAAAATTCCGTGACCTTTTGAACTCATTTCACCGAGCCCATAAAAGCTGGCGGGTTCGGCTGTAATGGATTGTGCCAATATTGTAAAATAGGAGCAAGAGGCTAAAAGAAGTGCGAAAAGTTTATGCATTGGCGTGATAAAGAGCGAAGATTCCTTCAAGGGTTAAATTTTCGTGTACAAAGATGCCATTTTTTTGGCCCAAATCAAAATGCTTCGCGTCGCCACCGGTAAGAAATACAACCAACTCCGGATACTCCGCTCGATAAGCGGCAAGCAGGCCTTCAATCTCTTTTTGCCAACCTAAGTAGCTGCCAATTTCAAGACATTCCTGACTGCTTGTCCCGATGAGTTGTTGGGTAGGTAAGACTTGAACCTCCGGTAATTTGGCTGTAAAGTAAGCCATGGCCTTGCTGCGCATTTGCAAACCTGGGCTAATAGAGCCACCCATGTAAGTGTTGTTTGCATCTAGAAAGTCGAATTTGATGCACGTACCTAAGTCAATAGCAAGCCTTGGAAAGCCTGCGTTGTTAATAGCTAAAGCTGCTGCATTACAAAGGCGATCCATCCCAAGCGTTTGGGGGCTTTGATAGGCCATTTCAAAAGGAAGTTGAATCAAGGGTGAAATTTCAAAAACAGTAGCAAAATAGCTGCGCACTTGTTGTAGTAAATGCAACTCAATGACAGACGAACAGGCTAAGGGGATGTTACGCTGAAAGCTTGAAAGATCGAATGAGGCGGTAGGAAAACGTTCAACCCATTGAATGACACCTTCTTGCGCAAGTGCAAATTTCAATTGGGTATTCCCGGCGTCCAGCAGATAAACTTGGTTTTCAGCACTCATGTTCAAAAATAAGCACCTTTTTTGAACTTTTTTGGTTTTTAGCTTGCGTAAAACAGCAAAAATGTGTTAAATTTGCATCCACCAACGGCTGGTACCTTAGCTCAGTTGGTAGAGCAAAGGACTGAAAATCCTTGTGTCCCTGGTTCGATTCCTGGAGGTACCACTCAAAAAACCCTGAAGTTTCTTCGGGGTTTTTTTGTTTGTAATCCTTTGGATCACTCCCCCTTCACCAAATGAATAAACCCGTGCTTATCTATTAACGTGCCGCCTAGCATTTCGCCCCGCAGGCGGTAGAAGAAGACACCATCGGTGTGGAGCTGTCCGTTGAAGTCGTAGCCATCCCAGACGGCAATGCCGGTTTGGTCTTCGAGTTCGAAAACGAGGTTGCCCCAGCGGTTCAGGATTTGAATGTCGTAGCTCTTGAAGGAAGGGTAGGGCAATTCCACGATATCATTGATGCCGTCGCCGTTGGGCGTAAATACATTCGGGACCCAGATGTCGGGGTCTGAGACATAAATGGTGACAAACGCGGTGTCGATACAGCCGAGGTTGTCGGTAATGGCGAGTGCAATTTGTTGCGGGCCGCCTTGCGAAAAACTAATGCTTTGGTCTGTGCTCTGGAAGTAAAGGCTGCTGCTGTCTGGGAAAATCCACGTCCAGGTGCTCAATGGGTTCAGGCTTGTGCTAACATCAATAAGCTGTACCACCTGATTGATATTCGCATAAACGGGGCTTGCATCGATCTGCGCATCTAGGCCACTCACGCTTGCCGTTAGTGGATCAAGTAAATACAAAATTTGGCAGCCAGCGGTGTCATAAACCGTGACACTTGGGTTGTAGGTGCCTGTGTTTGGATAAAAATAAGGGAAAGATAAGCTATCTGCAACCCAAATACCATTACCTAAGTTCCAACTTACGGAGTCGATATTCGAGGGATTGACAATCGTAAACAAGGCCCCTTGCGCACAAACTGTGTTGTCTTGGATCCAGGTTGGTGTGCCAAGCGGCCCGCCGATAGACACATAGTTGGCTACAGTGGTGTCGTCGGTGCAACCATATTGGTCGGTAACTGAAAGCAACAGATTGAAAGAACCGCTGGTTACGAGCGTGTTGTCTGGGTTCTGTAGAATGGAGTTGTTGCCGTTTCCAAAAGTCCAATTCCAATTGGTAATGGCGCCAATACTGGTAGAGGCATCGGTGAAGTCGCAGAAGAGCGGCGGGCAACTGTACTGGCCATTTGCGTTTACGGCTGCTCCAGAAAAAGTATAGGTAGGTTCGGCTTGAGGATTCGAAATGTAAATGGTTTGAGCTGTAGAATCGGTACAACCATTTACATCTGTAACGACCAAAGCAATTGGGAAAGTCGAAAACAAACCATTGCCTGTTGCAGCCTGATTTAATAACAATAAACTGTCAAAACTCGTTATGCTTGATCCAATATACCATTGATAAGCGAGAGGCCCTTGTCCAGTGCTTAACGTTGCAATTATACTGCTGTCCAGATTACAAATAATGGTGTCTGATGCAATGAGTGCGGTAGGTTTGGTGAGTGTAATTTGTACTGACACAGGGTTAGACACACAGCCATTGATATCGGTTGCGGTGAGCGTTGCTGAATAAACGCCATTGCCCACAAAAGTATGATTGATGGCCTGATTGACGTTGTTGGTAGTTATCGTCGTATTGTTATCAGAAAACGTCGTATTGAAACTGGCTAAGGGCAGGCCGTTGGTAATACTGTAGCTCGTATTGCTAAAACTCACAGGGAAAGGCGAGCAACCTGCATAAGAAGTCGCTAAAAGCCCTGCGACGGGTTTGTTGGCAACGTAAATAGTCTGGCTGCTAGTAGAGGAGCAACCTGCCGAATTGAAAACCAATAAACTGATGTTGTAAGTGCCACTCGCAGGATAAACGTAGTTCACATTTGGCCCGTTATTGATTTGTTGGCCGTTGCCAAAAGTATAAATCCAGTTATAGACCGGATGCGCCGGCCAAGTAGTACTTTGGTTAAATAAGCCAATGGCGTCGCCTTTGCAAATAGTGTCGTCCGGGAGCAAGAAATTTGCTTGTAGTTGGGAGATGGTTACGGCCAACGAAATGCTGTCCGAACAACCTGTGGTGTAGTTGTGGACCACCTGTTCAATCTGATAGGTGCCGTAATTGGCAAAAGCGTGGGAGGTGTTGCCGCCGTTGGGCAGGTCTAGCTGCGCATTGTTGAAATAGGTGTTGGGTGTGTTGTCATTCCATTCATAATGCAAAGCAACGCTGTCCGTAAGTTCTCCGTCAAGGGCCGTATTTTGAAATTGTATGGTCACCGGAAAACTAGAAGGATTACACACTAAAGAGGTGTTTGGATTGAATTGCGCAATTGGCGCGAGCACATACAATACAGAGTCTTTGGTAAGCGAATCGATACAGCCTCTAAAATTGACATAAAGCGTAACGTCTACCCAGCCGGTGTCTTGCGAAAACTGGAAGGTTGGGTCGTCTTGAGAGCTAATGCCCTGTGAGAAATCCCATAAATAGGAGATCTCTGTGCTGTCGTAGGGTACAGAAATATAAAATTCGGATTCAAATTCGACGTCTGTGTTGGCGCAGGTAATGTTAGGGTCCCAACTGAAGTCAACCGAATCGATGGATCCGACAGTCACGTAAGGTGTTTTGATGATGGTGTTTGTACAGCCCGATGCGGTGGTAATGATGAGCGACACATTATAAACCCCCACGCCATAGGTTTGCGGTGGCGGATTTTGCCCGTTAAAGGTTTGGCCATTGCCAAAGTTCCATTGCCAAGATACAATGGGGTTGCTCGGCGTAACCGACGTATCTATGAACTGCACTGTGAAGGGCGCACAACCGCCGGTGTCGAGCGCAAAAAAACCGGCTTCAACGGGCGTCATTTCAATGTAATCCTGTAAAGTTTGCGTTCCGCTACAACCGGCACTCGACGTGTAGGTAAGGCTGACGTCATACAAGCCACTTAATTGGTACAAATGTGCTGGAGGGTTTGCGCCAGTGTAAGTTTGGCCATCCCCAAAATTCCATACGTAGGTACCGTTAAGGTTCGTCGTATTGAAAAACTGGATACTTCCCGGCGCGCAATTGGCTGTGGGGTTGGCATAGAAAGTAGGGACAGTATTGGCTTGAATAATGATTTGTTGGGTGGTGCTTGCAGCGCAGCCCGAGTTGGTGTTTTGCGCATTTAGCGAAATGGTGTAGGTTCCGGGAGAATTATAGGTAACGGTTGGGTTCTCGGCGTTGCTCTGGCCAGCGCTGCCGAAGTTCCAGTTCCAGGCATTGGCCCCCGCCGTAGAATTATCTTGAATAGGAATGGGCTGGCCGACGCAGCCAATACTTGGGGCAGTGATGCCCGCCTGAAAGTTAGAAACAACAATTGCTTGAGTTTGGCTGTTCACACAACCCGTGTTGGTATTAGTGACGTTCAGTAACACTTGGAAGGTTCCCTGCGCGTTGTAGGTTATGCTTGGAGGCGTAAACTGACTCGAGGTTTGGCTATTGCCAAAATTCCAGGCTTGGGTAAAATTAGCGCCTTGCGAAGATGTATTTGTAAAGGAGAGCGTGAGCGGAACCGTACAACCAAGGCCATTGGCCGTAAAACCAACATTAGGCAGCGGATTCACGGTAATATAGGCGGGCTTGATTTCCGCGTCTGCCACGCCATTGGCGTTGGTAGCAACAAGAGTAATGGTAAAAGTGCCGGCTGTGCTAAAAGCATGTATTGCATTGGTAGTTGTGGCCGAATTTCCATCGCCGAAATCCCATTGATAGGAGCTCAGTGCAGGGCCACCATTGGCCGAAGAAGTATTTGTGAAACTAACGTTTTGCCCTACGCAAACCGTAAGCGGGGTGGCCGTAAAATTGGCAACCGGACTCTGGGCATATAAAGTGGTAGTCAGCCAGCTTAAACTGACAAGCAATAGGCGTAGGTAGGTCATTACTCGTTCTTAACGTTTAAAGAACGGATAAAGTTGCCTCTAGGGGTTAACTGACCTTAAGTTTTCTGGAAATTGTGCTTCCATGGCCGGGAAAAACACATGGCCTAATATGAGCGGATTGAAAACAAAATATTGGCAACGCACTAATTCGCCATCGGGCAATAGGCACCAGAAGCTGTTCATGTCCATGTTGACCAACTCGCCAAATTCGTTGCGCTGCACTTCTTTGCTCTTGATGCGGAACATTTTGAGGGCAATGCGTTCGTATTTTGTCTTGACCTCGAGCATGCAAAATGCTTGGCTTTTTTTGACGCTATCTACTTGTTTGTCAGACAAAGAAAAATTCTTTTGTTCAAAATGAATTTTTTGAAATCCTTGCAAATAGCGAAAAACGTTGGTGGTGTCTAAGCTTGCCAATGTTATGCCATTTTGGGTAACGCGAAAGCGGTTGCCTTTATTGAAAAGTTCAAAGTTGCGATAAGCTTCGCCGTGAAACTTCGCTTTTACGCTCTTGATTTCATCCATTTGCAGCGCCATAATTTCAGTGCATGCCCATTGGCGCGGGTCGGCAAAAAAGCGTGGATCTATAAGGCCATTCATGCCTGCTAGCTTCATCATGACAGGTGCACCGCTCTTGCCTTGGTCCGCGGTTTCCAAAAGCATAATTTGACCGTAGTGGTCGGGAGTTGCAGGGCCTAAATACCACGATTTGGTCCATTCGCCATCTTGGAAAATTTCTACCTTAATGTGCGAGCTCGCCATGAGTTCCGTAAAGCGTTTTTCTGACTTCTGAGGCAAGTAACCTTTGAATTCAATTTTGTTGAGTGCTTCTAAAATCAAGGAGACATTCGTTTTAGACACGCAACCGCCTTTGCTGTCGGTCCAGGCGTCGTTGGTTTTGACGAGTGTAAATTGCTGTCCAAAGGCATCGGTAATGACAATCTTTGAAACGGTGTTGGTGTCTTCAATTTTGAAATTAAAAGCGCGTGCATCGGAAGCTCCTTGCCCATCTTGGAGATTGAGGGCAAACCAAGTGAGGCCAGCTAATAAAACAATAAAAAGCGCAAGAATAAGTCCTTTTTTCTTCATGGAGAGCAAATATTATCGGGTATAGCGTCTGAGGCGGATCCAGTTCATGACAAAGGCAAGTGCCAATATCACCAATAATGGAGTCAGCATATTGATGCTTTTATAGAAAAGTGCAGCGCTTTTGATTTTTTCTTTATCGATTTCTTTGATATCAATTTGGCGGCTGCGGATATCCAATACGGAGTTGTCGCCCATCATGTAATCGACCATGTTTTGGAAGAGTTCTTGATTGCCAAAAACAATCGGAATGCGTCTTTGCGCAAGTTCTGCATCTACTTTTAATTCATTGATAGCTATGGGGCGGTATAAATAGCTGTTGATTTTCTTGGGATCGAGAATGGAGTCGTAGCTATTGCGGATAAAACTACCGTTACCAACAACTAAGATTTTGGTTTCTTTCTGACTCTCCTCTAAATAATTGGCGTCTTTGCTGTTGGCAAATTCTGCTACAATTCGGTTTTTAAAATGCGATTGATAAAAGCCTTCAGACAAACCAGCCACACAAAGTTTGTTGATTTCATCGTCGGGGTTCTCTACTAGTTTGGGGTTCTTGCCATAATTCAGTGGAAGCGCCAAATTGACTAAGGGTTGCAAACCACTAGGAATGGCATTGCTCGAACTCGTTAAAATGGGCGTGAGCTGCGCTTTGGCAACTTGTACAAATTCAATTTCGTTGGCGTATTTCAAAGAAATAGGATCGACGTTGCGCGTCATTGGGTGCAAGCTTGGCGTGGCAAGCATGTGGTAAAACCACGGTAGAAATGCGGTTTCTGCAAACGGAACAATTTTAGGCGCGCAATTGGCGTCTAGCACGTAGTTTTCTTTGATTTTGATGCCGTAATCGAAGAGCAAGCGGTCGAGCAGTAGGTTTTTGCGCGAGGTGTGGGTCATGCCTGTGGCATTAAGGGTGTCTTCGTTGAGGGCGAGGGTGTTCATGAAACACAAAAGCTTTCCGCCGCGCATGACAAACTGATCAATGAGATAGAGGTCTTTTTGCGAAAATGGTGTCTGCGGATCGGCAACAATGAGGCCATCGACGTCTTGGAGCGCTGCAATGCTGTCGTTGAGCGCAACATCTTTGATTTGGTAGTAGGGCGAAATGAGCGCGCGGGCACGCATGGTTTCGGCCGGGTTGAGTTCTCCATGGCCTTGTAAAAAAGCAATGGTGGGTTTGCTCGTTTGGGTGAGGCGGCGCATGGCCGAAAGTAGGTTGTATTCTAAGTTGTTGAGAGCATTTTCGATGATTTCCGTCATTTGCTCAAGTGCGTAGGGGCGGCCAGGTTGGGTGCCGGGCAATAACTGAACTACGCCTTCTTTGGTAATACCGTTCACGCTATAAGAAAGTAAAGCACCTGGGAACAAAAGCATCTGGCTTTGAGTGCCGTCCTTGAGGTAAAGAATTTCTAAGGGCAAGATGCCTTTGCCGCGGTCGTAGAGCTGAGAGCGCAGGGCATTGATTTCATCTTCTGTACCAACATTCGGGTCGGTGAATAAAAATTCGACACGGGTTCCGGCAATGCGTTTGAAATCCTTGAGCTTGTCTTTGAGCGCGTTTTGGAAATTCTTGAGTTCAGACGGCATGTTGCCATCCAAATAAATTTGAATACTGATGCGGTTCTCGAAGTTTTTCTTATCGGAGAGGTAGTTGACCGTGCTTTGCGCCAAAGAATAGCGTTGGTCTTTGGTCATGTCGAGTTTGAAGTAAAGCATAGAGCCGATAAAGTTCAGCAAGACCAAAACCGCAGCGAGCAAGCCTAGAACAGTCCAGTTATAAAGACCTTTGGTGAAGTTGAATTTCATGCGTTACTTTTTGAGCGATTTAAGAACAGTGAGCGAAGCCACTAAGAAGAGGGCATTCAGACTTAAAAAATAAAGGATGTCGCTGGTGTCGATGACGCCTTTTTTGATGGCCTCGTAATGAAAAGCTATACCGATATATTTAATGAGGTAGTCTAAGCCACCAATTTGACTGAAATTACCAAGTAATTCAAAACCGTCGTAAAATACCCAACACAAGAACATTGCGAGAATAAACGCAACAATTTGGCTGTGGGTGAGTGCGGAGGCAAACATTCCGATGGATACAAAAGCTGCGCCTAAAAGCAAAAGGCCTATGTAAGAGGTGAAGGTGGCGCCTAAATCGATGTTGCCAATAGGTTTGCCGAGGTAATACATACTAACCAAATAAACGAGTGTCGGTAAAATAGCAACAAAAACTAAGGCTACGCCTGCAAGGTATTTGGCAAAAATGAGTTGAAAATCTGAAATCGGGCGGGTGAGGAGTAGTTCAATAGTGCCCGTTCGGCGTTCTTCGGCAATGGAACGCATGGTAATGGCCGGGATCAGGATCAGAAAGATCACTGGTGACATATTAAAAAACGGGATGAGGTCTGCGGTGGAACCTTCGAGTAAGTTGGTGTTGTAGGAGAGGATCCAATGAAAGAGTCCGCAGGCAATCAGGTAGATGAGGATGAATACATACCCGATAATGGAACTCAGGAAACTCGAAATTTCTTTTAAGAATAAGGCGCGCATAGTAAAAGTTGAGTTGTCAAATTTAACAAATATCTATAAACGAAAATTCCCGCCTTGTGGGGCGGGAATTT
>JBIIBL010000017.1:0-32261 GCA_044239425.1 Crocinitomicaceae bacterium
AATCCTGACCAAATGGCATTGCCATCGCCTGTGGTTTCGGCATCCTTGCAATCGTTGCCAAAGTCTTTTTCAAAAGTATAGGAATCTTTGCCGTCGTTGAGTACGATGCGTTCGTTGTCGTTTTCTATGATGACACGCTCATCGATGATGATCTTGCGTTGCCCTTTTGGCTGCTCGCCTTCTAACGCTTTGAGCTGGTCTAAATCGGTGACATCTCTGGATTCTAAAATGACTATTTTCATGTTGCCAATTCTAATTTGTGTAGAATCGGAAGAACCATCATTTGAAAAATCGCCAAAAATGGTACTGTCTAAAAACACATCTACTCTTGCCAAGGAGGAGTCTGTGATGTAGATTTTTTTCATTTGCTCTGTAAGAACAGAATCCATTTGGTCAAGTCGACCGTTGATCATGATAATAGTTGTGTCGTTACCCTGAATTTTAACGATTTTCTTGGTTTCGTTCTGTTGGGCAAAAAGCGCCAAGCCTGAAAGTAAAAAAGCGGAAAGTAATTTAATTTTCATTTGTTTTTGATTTTGACCCTATGACGGGCGTTTTTTTGAATTGTTACAATTGTGGGGTTAAATTTTTATTTTTTTGAACGATTGTGCTCCACACTAAAGCGTCCCAATTGAAAAACAATTTTGTCGCTTTCTATCAATTCCTCAACGCGATATTGAACCGGAATACCCACAGTTTGGCTGGCATAGCGCGCAAATGTTTCTAACTTCAAATCAGTAGTTGGGGCAGCTGTTCCAAAAAGCTTTTCGTTGGTTTTCTGTAATAAAAATGCTTTTACTGTAATCGGCTCTTTTGCAAAGGCACTTGGACTATTTTGCGCTTGCGGCTCAGTAGTTGACCAAGGTTGTTCTGCAGTTGAGTTTGGAGTATTTTGAGCATGATTTGGATCATTTTCAATTCCTGTTTGAGCATACAGTTCTTGGACAATTGGTTCATATGGAAGTGGCAAGATACAGTCTCGAGAATTTTCAGGAACTGTTTCATGGATGTGTGTGACCGCTTGGTACTTGTTTTTAAATGGCGCCGGCTTTAATGTTGTAGCCATGTTTTTACCATTCGTTGGTTGCACGACTGATTTTTTTGAAGCAACTCCTTTTTGAATTGGCTTTATAGCAGAAGGGCCTGAAGTATTTTGATTGACAAGCAAAACGGCAACCAAAATAGCAGCAGCTGCACTAATTGGATAAACGTACTTTTTAAAAGAGAACACGCGAATCGGCGACTCTTTTAACAACAACTCCTGATGTGGAAAAAATATTTGTTCATCCGCTAAAAGTTGCGTTAGTTGAACTCTTTTTTTGAAACCTAGATAGACCTCATCACGGGTTAATTCTGCTTCAAAAATCTCCTCTTCTTTTGAAAGTACTCCTTCCAAGGAACCTATCGCCAGTTTATCATAAGGGTGTCCTTCTTCACTTTGATAGACTTCCAAATTTTCTAATTGTGAACGAACTAACGAAGGGCCGTTGTAGGTTTCATTCGACATTGTAAGTGTCTGGGTAAATTCTAAATCAGTTGCGATTTCGGGATTGTCAAGCATGGCGCTTTGAAGCAGTTGTTGCTCTTCAACGGTGAGGGTGCCTTCATGAAAGGCAAGGATCAGATGTGCTAGTTGGGCTTCTGTTAAATTCATATCAGTACCTCCATTTTTCCGATGTATTGTTTTAAAAAACGGCGCGCTCTAAAAATATAGACCTTGACCTGATCGACAGAAATGTTGGTCATCTCTGCAATTTCTTCATAGCTATAGCCCTCGTAATCGCGTAAAGTCAAAACCATCCGCTGAATTTCGGTAAGTTGAGCAACGCCTTCGTCGATGAGTTTTTGAACGTCATGGGCCACACGTGGTTCTTCAATTGCATCTGAAAGACCGCTCAGGTGTTGATATTGTAATTTTTGACGACGTGCTCTGTCAATCTGTAGATTTACAATTGTTCTGAATAAATAAGCTTTTACGCGCTGGTAGTCAACGGTGTCTACCCGAACCCATAAGCGTTCAAATGCATCTTGGACGAAATCTTGCGCTAAATCGGTATCGCCAACGTTTTTAATGGCAAAACGATAGAGCCGATCTGCGAATTCTCTCACACATTCGTTGTATTGCTGAACAGTCATATAACAGCGCTAAGACGAACTGATCTAACAAAAGTTACACCAAGTTTATTCTGTCTTGTATTTTTGACGGTATTTCAAGTATAATTGCTCCTGAAAATTGGTGGTCGGAACAAACTTACCATCGACCAAAATAGTGGTAAGTTGGTTTGTGCGCATATCCAATGCGGGGCCTTTTGACACAAAAAAAGTTGCTTTTTTACCTGCCTCTAACGTACCGTAGTCTTTGGCTATACCCATGATTTGACAAACGCTCAGAGACACACTCATTAATGCTTCTTCTGCAGTGAGGCCATAAGCCATGGTTGTCCCGGCCTGAAAAGGTAAATTGCGGGTGTTCATTGGTTGCATGTCGCCGTCGTTTTGAATGCAGAAAGGAATGCCTTGCGCTTTGAGCAGCGCCGGCATTTGATAAGGTAAGAAAGTGAGGTCGTCTTCACGGCTTGGCAAACTGTGAACACGAGAAAGCATAACTGGAATTTTGGAGTCGCGCAATTTGGCGCCAACTAAATGCGCATCTCGGCCACCTACAATAACAGGAAATGCCAATTGAAAACTGGCTGCAAAGTCGATGATATCGACGATTTGTTGGATAGATTCTGCATGGATATACACGCGTTTGCTGGCGACAAAACAAGCTTTCATGGCTTCTAAACGAAGGTCATTTATCTGATCATCTCGATCTGTTGCGTATGTTTTGGCTAATTCAAAAAAGGAATAGATCTCGCGCTTTTGTGCTGCGTAATTTTTAGGGTCATAGGGCCAATTGAGGTGAATACCGTCGTCGGCGAAAACAGTGGCGTCTTCCCAGTTCCAGCCGCTGAGTTTCATAACTGCAGAACTTCCGGAGATCCAGCCACCGCGCGGTGTTGCCTGAACTAACAAGACGCCATTGGTACGAGTGGTTTCAACTACTTTTGATTCGACGTTATAGGCTATTTGGGCACGCACGTGCGGATTCCAGTCGCCAACATCATTGAAATCACGTGTGGCGCGCACTGCATCGATTTCTGTGAGGCCAAGGGTGTTGTTGGCCGAAACCAAACTCGGATAAAAATGCTGGCCATTGCAATTAATGATGGTATCCCAATCTTGTTTGGCAAATGTTTGGGTCAAGGAGTTTTTGACAAATGTGATGCGGTCATTGACCACGCCAATTGCGGCCGACTCCAAGACATTGCCATTGCCAATGTGAGCCGTTCCGTGTATCAACAGGATGCGTTGGGCGCTGAGGGTAGCACTCCAAATGAATGCAAAGAAAAATAACGTAGCTTTCATATCAATGGGAGTTTTCAGATTCAGTTGCTTCTTCACCGAGTGTGTCACAATGGTAATGTTTCTTGGCTTTCTTTTGCGGTGTTTTAGTGGCTTCACCTCGTTCGCCTGCTGCGAGCATGAGGCTCAAGATACGAACGCGTTCTTGTTCTATTTGCAGTTGTTTTTGGGCCTGAACCGCTTCTTCATAATATACAACACCATCTATCATTGTGAGGGAGACACGCGCTTCAATACTCAGTGGGTTAGCAGTCCAAAGTACTAGGTCAGCTGCTTTTCCAGTTTTGATGCTGCCCATTTGATCATCTAGGTGCAATGTTTTGGCAGGATTCAACGTCACGAGTTTCCAAGCTTGTTCTTCGCTAAGACCTCCATATTTGACAGTTTTAGCTGCTTCCTGATTGAGTCTGCGCCCCATTTCGGCGTCGTCGGAATTGATACAAACTAATACACCTTGTTCGTTCATGAGGGCTGCATTGTATGGAATAGCATCATTGACTTCAAATTTGTAGGCCCACCAATCTGAAAAAGTAGAGCCCGCCACTCCGTGTTTGTTCATTTTGTCTGCAACTTTGTAACCTTCCAAAATATGTGTAAATGTATTGATTCTAAATCCCATCGAATCTGCAACGTGCATCAACATATTGATTTCCGACTGAATATATGAGTGACAAGTAATGAAGCGCTCGGAGCGGAGGATTTCGGCCAAAACTTCGAGTTCGAGATCGACGCGTGGCGTCACTTTTGTTTTGCCGGATCTATATGCATCCAACTCTTTCTGATAGGCTTTGGCACGGTAAAATCCGTCGTAAAAAACTTGCTCCACTCCCATGCGTGTTTGTGGAAATCGTACTGTATTGAAATCACCCCAATTGGCTTGTTTGACATTCTCACCAAGCGCACATTTGATGAATTTAGGCGCATTATCGATGAGCATTTCTTCGGGACTTACTCCCCACTTGAACTTGATCAGTGCTGACTGACCTCCAATTGGATTGGCTGAGCCATGAAGCAATTGTGCAGCGGTGACACCCCCAGCCAATTGACGGTAAATGTCGATGTCGTCAGGATTAACGACGTCTGCGATACTTACTTCGGCGGTTATGGCTTGGCCACCTTCATTGACGCCTCTTGAAATCGCAAGATGAGAATGTTCGTCAATGATGCCTGAGGTAAGGTGAAGGCCAGCAGCATCAATAACTCGTGCTCCGGCTGGTGCACTGATATTTTGACGATTCACTTCTTTGATTTTGCCATTAACGACAAGGACATCGGCACCTTTGATGACACCTTCTTTCTCGTTGGTCCAGACGGTGGCGTTTTTGAAGAGGAGGGTTTGAGGTGTGGCGATTGCAGAAGTGCCAAAAGCCAAATTTGGGAACCAAACCTGACCATAGGCGGTAGAGTCTGGTTTGAGTGCTACCAAAGCGGGTTTTGGTGTCGTTTGTTGTTGGATGGCACTCCAATGAAACCAAGCGCCTTTTGCGTCTGTTCCCTCCCCCTCTAGAACCATTCCATTTTTTAAAACTTTGGCATGAAGCTGAATCAGTTGGGGATTTGTTGTTCCAATGGAAATAAATTGGATGGCGACATCTTGTTGCTTGAGTATGATGCTTGCCTTGGTGGTGAGTGTGTCGGTAGCGGTTTTGTAAACTACCTTACCTTGTGGTTTGTCGAGTGATCCACTGACGACTAATTCATAGGCGGTGTCTGGTAATTTAACGGAGTATGTCCCTAAAAGATTGTTGCTGTTATGGGTTTTCCAATAGCGAGCAACGCCAAGATTCCAGGTTTCTAACAATTGTGCTTCAAAAGCAAACGGGTCGGCGCTGAACACCGAGAAGCTCGCGTATTTACCAGCTTCTAGCGTTCCGACCTGAGCACCAAGACCAATCCAATTGGCAGGAACCGTAGTAAGTGCTGCCATTGCGTCGCTTGCTGATAGCCCACGTGCAATTGTTTTGCGCAGCGCCGTCCAAAATTGATCTGAATTTTTGAGCCCAAACGTCGTAAAAGCGATGTCAAGACCAGCTTTTCTCAGCAACATGGCGTTGTTTGGTGCCAACTCCCAATGCTTCAGTTCAGAAAGTGGAATTTCACGAGCCAAGTAGGGGTCGTTTATTTCATAAGCCTCCGGAAAAGTAAGGGGTAATACGAGTTGTGTATTTTGTGTTTTTAAGTCGCTAACGATGGCGTATTCATTGCCCGAGCCAATAAATAAAAAATTGGTCTTGAACTCTTTGGCAATCTTTTGAGCACGTAGGATCTCCCATTTGTCTTCGGTTTTAAAGAGGGTTGGAAGTTTACTCAATGCCTCCCACTCCGATAAAGAAACAGAATATGCCAAATTTGCTTTGTTCTTACTGTAGTAATCGAGGTCGTAAAGTGCTTGACGCAATAATGCAATAGCACCCATTTGGGAAGAAGGATAAGTTTGATTGCTCGCTCCTTTTGAAAAAGAAAAAACTTGTGCAGCTTTTGCCGAGAGAATTTGTTTGTCAACCTCAGTTTGGCCAAGTGAAACAAATGCGCCGCTTCCTCGGACAACGCCATCCATGTGGTGGGTAAGCGCAAAACCAAAACCAGCTTGTTGCAATTGGTCGGTACTGTTGTCTACTAACTTGAATGCACTCGCAGCGCTGAGCTCTGGATGTACGGCTTCGTTCCAATAATAAGCTCCTTCTTTGCTGCTTTCTAGTTGTGGTCGCCAACCATTATTTTTAAAAGTAACGGGGTCGAGACCAACACTTGAATAAAGATCAATAAATGAAGGAACGAGCACTTTACCTGTGTAATCGAGCGCGACGGCACCATCTTGTTTGAGGTTTTTACCAACCTGAACGATTTTACCTTCATGCAAGAGCAAATCGCAATCGGTAAGTGTTTGACCTGGCTTGACCATTATGTTGGCATGCTGCAGCAGCACATATTTGGGTTCGGATACCTTGACGCCATTTTCTGGTCCAAATTGCGCATGCAATTCAAGAGAAAATAACGCGACTAATAGAAATAATATAAAGCGTGCTTTCATAGTGTGTGAAAATACAAAATCTTAGATAAACTGAGTTGTCGGGTTTAAACTATTGGTACATATTTCATTGCCTCTCTTTGAGCTAGGCCAATCAAATTTTCTGACGCGACGACCTGTCGGACCCAATTTGGATTCCATTTAGAGACCTCGCGCAAAGACCAACCGATTGCCTTCTGGATAAAAAATTCTTTATTCCATTTAAAGGTGTGGATGTAGTACTGCAACAATTCTAAATTCGTTTGCTGCTTGAATTTGAGCTGATGGATAAGGAGCGTACGGTGCAACCAAAAATTAGCTGAAGACTCCCATTCTTGGGCCAATTCAGAAAATGCAGCAGGGAATTGAAGCGCATAGTGACCCACGGAATGTGTTGCAATTAAATCAAGGGAATCCCACCAAGTTTGGTTGCTCAATATGAATGTTAAATGCTGACCATCTGAGGGCTGTGCATTTTTTTTGTAGACCGCAAGTAAATAATCGATTCCAATATACTGGACTTCGCGGTACGGATTGACCCAACACTCATTAATGAGTTCCCAAAATTGCTCCGGACTCAGTTGCTGTAATTGTGGTTTGAATTGTTGAAAAATAGCCTTTCTTGGGCCAGACATGACACCAATGAAGGAAAAATTATTTTTCATGTAAGCCTCCATTTGCTCTACGCGACTTGGGTCTTTGGCGTTTTCTAAAGCGGATTGTATTTCTTGAACGAGTGCAATCATGCGAAAAATAAAAAATGGCAAATCATAAGCCGGGTTCTGTACCAGTTGCTGCACGCAGCGTTGGTGTCTATCATTTATCTAGCGCTGCACTCGCGCACAGCGTCCATCGACCTACCCTCCGAGACAGGCGAGCAGCCTGTTCTGCTTGCGCAGGCCTCGGTATATTTGGTCTTTCAGCTCGTAAGGTTTACCCTGCCAGTTGCATCACTGCAACCGCGGTGAGCTCTTACCTCACCTTTTCACCTTTTCCTCGGCAAGCCGAGGTAGTTTATTTTCTGCGGCACTAGCTGTACTGCAACAATTCCTTATCGCAGCCCTTCCCGTTAAGAAGTACGATGCTCTGTGCTGCCCGGACTTTCCTCTTTTCAAATGAAAAGCGATAGACTGATTTGCCGCTGTAAAGGTATTAAAGTTTAACGAGCTTTTTGTGAAGTACACCATTGGAGGTTTGAATACCTAACGTGTAAGTTCCTGAAGGAAGTTCAGAGATGTCAAAATAACCTTGCAAGGCGGCATTTTGATGGGTTAAAACAATTTGTCCGTTTATATTCAGGACCTCTATATAGTCAAAGGGGGTTGAGCTTTTGAAAAAACACCATTCTGAGGCTGGATTTGGATAAATATCGACTGAAAAATTAGCTTCTTTCAAACCTGCATCTAGGCCTAGATAGATGTCTTGGTATTCTATGGTAGGAGCGCCACCAGCTTGACCAAGGCCACCAACCGTTGCACGCACTAAAACTTCTTTTTTGCCGGTGGTCCACCATTCGTATTCTGTGGTTGTAAAACTTGGTGGTGCAAACCATGAACCGGTTCCAAAGAAAGTTTGGTAAATGGAATCGTTCTCGGAGATGTCGTGGCGAATGCGAAGCGCATTGAAAGTACCGAGTGGTGTGGTGATACTTCCCCAGCCATCGACAACAGAATTGCGTTGGCGATGCTGGATAAACTTAATGTCGGTTGCCGGGTTCAAGTCAATATAGGTATAGCCTCTTGAGGTGTAAGTATCGTTGAAATTGAGCGGAAGCTCGTAACGCGTTTCGATGGTGTCTGATTTGAAAGGCACGCCTTGCCCCTGCACGTCAATGGAATAACCAATGCTATTGATTTGAGAATTCGTTCGGCGTGTGTATTGACTTAAATTAGACAGTTCAATTGGCAAGAAAGCGGAGAATTGGTCAATTGGTAAATCGTTGGTGAGATTGAAATAAGTGGCTTTATAAGGGGTAGAAGCTATTGGGCCGTAGGTAGCAATGATGAGGATAGAGCCAAAACCGATCGGATTGTAGTTGATTAGTGTTTGGCTTTGAGCAGTGAGTTGGGAGAAATCCCAGGTGGAATTTG
Organism: Crocinitomicaceae bacterium; assembly: GCA_044239425.1. GTDB lineage: Bacteria > Bacteroidota > Bacteroidia > Flavobacteriales_D > Crocinitomicaceae > UBA952. The sequence goes on from JBIIBL010000017.1 coordinate 8,506, forward strand.
GACCCGTATTTTGCAAATCTATGTTGAGGGGGTTGGCTTGGCTCATGCGAACGGTGTCGTTAGCGGTTGCGAAATCGTTGACTTGAACGGTAATTTGAGCTTGAGTGAGACCAGCCATACCCAAAGAGATGCCGAAAATGAATGTTTTCATAGAAAAGTTTGAAACCCAAATTTAGATTTTTTATTCGATGGAATGGTGCTAACTTTACGACATGTCGGCTTTGGTTCAGGAATTTCTTCAAACATGGGAGTCTGAGTTGTTGCAACTTAGGTCCAACGACCCCTTGATCGACCTCACTGGGTCGAACTTTGTTTGCGACGAACACGAACTTTGGGATGGCAATGCCAACGGACGACAATTACTCAAAGAGTTCAAACGCATCGAGCGGGAAAGAGGCGTTCTGGCCATGGTGAAATTCGAAGGTTTGCTCACTTGGAAGAAAGGAGAAAAAACCATCAAAACGCCTGTATTTTTGCATGAATGTATAGGATTCAATAGTCAACAAGAAAAAGTTGAATTTGAGCAAATCTCTTTTCTCAATCCATTCTTGGTACTTGAAGTGAAAAAAGCTTTTGAGTTAGACTTCCAAAATAAGGAACGAGCTGAGGTCATTGCCCAATTAAAGTCTGCAAATCTTTTTTCGCACTACGAACCGATCGAGGGCTTTGCCAACTTACATCCGCAGCGCTACGAACTGCGCAAGGAATGGGAAACTTTAAAAGAAGCGCCCCATTTCTCAACGGCACTTCATCAAATTATTGGCGATGTGGAGTCGGGTTCGGCAAGCGAACAATTACAATTCATTGCAGATCAAATAAGTCCCTTAGATCCTGATCAACGTGCGGCTATAGCCGATGCAAAAATGAGTTCTGCAGTGATTTACGGCCCTCCCGGAACCGGAAAATCAGTTGTACTAAGTACAATTATTGCGCAGGCACTTGGCGCAGCGCAAAGTGTTTTGGTGGTTGCAGACAAACCCGTTGCGCTAGAAGTTTTAGTGGGCAAATTGATCCCTCACCAACTCGATCAATTTTGTATTTTAATACCCGATTCGCAAACATTAGCGCCGTTCTATAAAAGATTACAACAGCAATTTGAGTATTTACTGCAGTCTTCAAAACAAGTTGAGGCGCAGTTTCAGATTGATTTTTTAGCTCAAAAATATTGGGTCCAACGCAAGCAAATTGAACAGGAAACTGGTTTGACTTTCCATCAATTACTCGCTTATTTTGAACCTGCTAGAAACACAGCCGCCAGACCTACCAAAAGGTGGCAATCTTGGCTATTGCACCATAAGGAGCTCGAACAAATCGATGTCGATACAAGAAAAACACTTGGGCTGCTTCAACAATATTGGCAAGAAGCAAGCGTGCAAGCCTTAGACCAAGATTGGGCAAAATGGAATTTCTTATTGAGGGAACTAAACTCCAAACAACAACTGAATACCACAAGCGAACTTCAGTTATTTGTAACACACAGTTTGCGCTGTTTACAATTTCAAACGGGCCTTTACCAAACCTATGGCGTTCTTTTAGATAAAGAACCGGAGGTCCATCTCAAACGGCTCCAACAATACCAGCAACTCAGCACACGGCAAGTTCATCTACTTGAAGCACTCCAGGTTTGGAAGCAAATCCCCACTCTTACAGAATGGGAGGTCTTGCTCGAGGCTGCAATGGCAAGTGGTTGGCTGGCTAAACGCAAATGGCGCAGCCTTGAAAAAAATTGGCTGAGATTACCCGGTTTAGAACTCAAGGCGCTTGAAGTTAACTTGAAAAAATATTGGCGAAGTCAAGAACAAAAAGCCCAAATTGTTGAAAAATTTGCCAATTTTGGTCTTGCTGATTTAGAGGCAGCCTGTGGCTTACTTATTCCACTTCTCAAACAACACAATAGTAACAATTGGAGTTGGTACCGCTCGCTAAACTCCTCTGAAATTCAACACTATTGCCAACAGCATCAAATTGCACATCAACTCCAACAATTACATCATCAATTATTTACAACACAAGCGACCGATTTAAAATTAGTCAAGCATACCATTGCAGCTAAAATCAATGAGCTCATAGAAAATCATTCGTTTATTCAGCAAATTCCATTTGAACTTTGGGAAGGCTGCGCTGACCTCAATCAATTACAACAAGATCTTCACAACGAATTTTGGGCAGATCTCCGTTACAACTTTCCAGCGCTCTATACGCACACCGGAACACAAATAATACCGCTCATTGAAGCAGATTTAAATAAAGAGGAATTAATTTGGGAGCAAAACGCACGGCAACTGATAGCCAAGCAACACCAAAATTTCAATGTCTTACAACAATTGTTAGTTGTTCCCTTACACCAACTAAGCCCTGAGCAAAAGGCACTGCGTCAAGATTTGCGAAAAGGAAAAGCGATTCTTGTCAAGGAGATGGCCAAAACAAGGCAGCACCTGAGCCTTGCTGCACTATTTGAAACGAGCGCAGCGCCTTGGTTGCGTGCTATTTTCCCGGTCTGGCTTGCCACACCAACTGCCCTAGCGAAGCGTCTGCCAATGCAAAAAGAATTGTTTGATATAGGTGTCTTTGACGAAGCAAGTCAGCTTCCATTAAGTCATGCTGTTGGTGCCCTGCAAAGAGTTGCCAAGCTTGTTGTTGCTGGCGATCCGCAACAAATGAGACCCCAATCCTATTTTGGTCAAAGCGCTGAAGGTGTAGTAGATCTTTTGCATCAGGCGGCATTTTATTTACCAAGTAAGCACTTGCGCCACCACTACCGCAGCGAAGACCCAAGCCTTATTGCGTTCTCGAATCAACATTTTTATGACAACTCCTTGGTTGTTTGGCCTTCAAAAACCGATAGTAACAACGGCTTGTTTGACCATTACATAAAGGATGGATGCTATGAGCAACAACAAAATAAGCGCGAAGCGCAGGTTGTTGCCAAACACGTGAAAAACTTACTTCAACACCCGCAGAAATTTGGAATGGTTGCCTTTTCTGAAGCGCAACTCAACTGCATCTATCAACAACTGAGCGCCTCTGAACAAGCCATTCTAGAGCAACGCATTCAAGAGCGCAGTGCTTTCTTTTTGGCTTTAGAGCAAGTACAAGGAGAAGAATGTGAAATTCTTTTGATCAGTTTTGGCTATGCAAAAAATGAAGCACAACAATTTAGTCTCAAGCTTGGCCCAATGACGCAAGCGCAAAGTGGAAGGCGGCTTAATGTTTTGCTGACAAGAGCCCAAAAAGCTTTGCATTTTTACAGCAGTGTACGGGCTGCTGATTTTCCATCCAAGCGCAGTACAGCTACCCAAAAATTATGGGAATGGTTTGTGTTTTTAGAAAATAACAAAATTATCCAAGCAGCGCATAGCGCCGAGGAACGTTTGGCCGCCGCCGCTGACTACCCTACTTTTCTGAATTATTATCGGGTGCTGAAGCAGCGTCAGACTTTGCCGAATCGGGTGTAGGCACGGGATCATAGCCAAAACCTCCTCTCGGATGGCAACTTGCAATGCGCTTGAGGCCAAGGTATGTTCCTTTAAATGGGCCCCAAATTTTTAACGCTTCAATCATGTACGTAGAACAAGTCGGGGTATACCTACAACTTGGGGGCAAAAGTGGAGAAATAAGCCATTTATAAACCTTTACCAAGAAAATGATTGGGAAACTTAATACCCTATATAGCAATTGCATGCTGCAATATTAAGCAATTTCAACAGGATGTTGTGTATACTAAGTTACTGTTACATTCTGACCATTTCAAGTTATTGGTATTTTTAGAAAATGAAAATGAAGCAACTCCTCTCCCTTATTACATTATGTACAATTAGCCTCTTGAGCTATGGTCAACCCTTAGAAAATTGGGAAGCTGACAAAATCAAAGTAACACAAGCATCTGGTGCCCAAACCATAATGCATGCAGAGGCACTCTTTGAAGACCGCTGGGATCAACTACCTCAAGCACAATTCTGGAAAAAAATCATGCTGTTGTCGCCAGACTCTTGCCTGATCAATGTAGCCTCAAACCGCCAAGTTCTTGGCAAAATGTCTATCCGCGATTGGAATGCGCAAACCGAAGCCAAAAAAGACAGCACGCGCCAAGCTTTTCGCTTGGAAAATGGCCTTCCGAGCGATACCCGAATATATGTCACTACAGGTAAAAACGATTTTTACCGCTTTGCGGAGGTCTACCCAAGTTTAGATAAAGGCGTTGCTGCCTTTGAGCGTTATGGTGTCGATCCATGGTACGCCCAATCGATTCTATTGATTGAGAGCCCTGCACAAATGCGAAAGTCGTCTACAGGGGCATATGGTGCCTTTCAATTGATGCCAAGTGTGGCCCGCTCTATGGGACTAATTGTCAATAGCACAACCGATGAACGCAAAGACTTTGACCGCTCTGCTTATGGCGCTGCACAACTCATCCGACGCGTTTGTATTCCCGAAGCAAAACGCATTTTAGCCAAACACAACCTTACTTACAACGATACCGATTTATGGTTTCGCTTATTTGTTCTGCATGTGTATCACGCTGGTGCCTTAAACGTTGCTGCTGTGGTAGATAAAATTCAGCCAACCGAAGGATCGCAGGAGCTCATCAAGGCCATGTGGCAAAATAGTGCTGCTGGGTTTGGGAATAATTCACAGAACTACACGCAATTAGCCCTTGCTGCACAACTAATTTTACACGACATGGTGTACCAAAATTGCACTGAAATTAGTCCTTGTTCTAGTCGTTGAGCCAATAAATATGGCCATTTTCAATCGCTAACGATGAATGGAAATTATTGGTATATAAGCCTCCTGTGCCAAATCCCTGCGCAATTTCAAGCGAAAAACCAGCACCAAACTGCACAATTGCACTTAGACCAATAGCACTTTCTAGTGCACTCGTGAGCCACCAGCCAATTTGTCGTTCTTCGGCTAGTGTAATCCATTCTTTTACTCCTGTGAACCCACCGTGTAAACTTGGTTTAAGGATGATATATTGAGGCTGAATTTGCTCGAGTAAAGCTATTTTTTCAGATCGAGAAACAACGCCAATTAATTCTTCATCTAAAGCAATTGGCACTTTTGTTTCGGAGCACAATTTAGACATTTCGGTAAGTTGGCCTGTTGCAATTGGTTGTTCAATGCTATGCACCTCAAGTTTTGCCAATTCTTGCAATACTTCCAGTGCTTGCTCAGGTGTAAAAGCTCCATTGGCATCTACCCTTATGGTCAGTTCGTTGGCAGCCGCATTGGCACGCAATTCTTTGAGTAATAGCAACTCTTGCTGCCAATCTAGGGCGCCAATTTTGAGTTTCACCACCTTAAAACCTGCCACTATTTTTTCTATAGCTTGGGCGCGCATATCGGCTAAAGAACCCATCCATACAAGCCCATTGATGGGAATCTGAGTTTCACCGCGCGTAAATGCATTCTTTAATAAGACTGGACTTCCATTCGCTTGTATACTCCAGATCAGGATTTCAAGCCCAAAAATAAAGGAAGGAAAAGCCTCCCATTGGACAATAAATTGCTGAAAACTTTCATTGTTCAAAAAGGTTGTTTTGGACCAATTTTCTAGATTCGGCCTCGCCTTAGCAAGAAAAACTGTTAAATCGCGCTCGTATTGTTCTTGATTTTGAAATTCCGGGGAAAGCCCTGGAATTATTGGAAACTCCGTTTGTGCGGTTTGCCCATCTGGTAATTGGAAATTTAAAAACCAAGATGGCTTACTGAGTAAAATACCACGGCTCGTACCTGCAGGTTTTTTAAAAATAAGCTCGTGTAAAAATAAGTGCTCAGGCATGGTGGTATGGCTCTCCTTTCAAAATACTGAAAGCGCGGTATAATTGTTCTAGAAAAATCATGCGCACCATTTGATGTGAAAAAGTCATGTTAGACAAAGACTGCTTGAACTGCGCGCGCTCGTAAACAGCTTGACTAAAACCATAAGCACCGCCAATAACAAAAACAAAAGCCCCATTGTGTTGCAATTGTATTTGGGCAATCCATTGTGCAAAATCTACGGAGCTGAACTGTTTGCCGTTTTCGTCGAGCAAGATCAAAAAATCTGTGGGGCTAATTTTAGCTAAAATTTGAGCGCCTTCTTTTTCTTTGATTTGCGCCTTACTTAGCGCCTTCGGATTTTTGATGTCAGGTAAGTCTATGCGTTCATAGCTACAATAATGACCCAAGCGCTGTTGGTAGCGCTGTTCGCCAACTTTTAGATCTTCAAAAGCTGTTTTGCCAACAACTAAAAAGCGAATTTTCATGGTTTTATACAGCTACCACACCTTTTAACTCAGGGGCTGCCATTTTAAGTGCTTCTTCTAAGCCACCTTTGATGGTCATTTGAGACATTGAGCAGTCGCTGCATGATCCGAGCATGCGCACTTGCACAATGGCGTCGTCGGTAATATCGACGAGCTCCATGTCACCGCCGTCGGCATGCAAGAAGGGTCTGAGTTGGTCTAGTGCATCTAGAACTTTACTGCGAAGTACTTCTTTATCGTTTATCATGCTTCATTTTTGCGCGTTGCTACAATGGCGTCTAATTCAGTTTCAAAGTTATGAACTAATTCATCAAAAGCCTGTGTTGTTGCGTTATTTTGCTGAAAAACAGCAGGTGTTCCGGCATCTCCAGCCTCGCAAACACCTTGAACAAGTGGAATACTGCCTAGAAATGGTACCTGCATGCCTTGCGCTAAATTGCGCGCACCATCGCGGCCAAAAATATAGTATTTGTTATTTGGCAATTCAGCAGGTGTAAAGTAGGCCATATTTTCAACTATTCCGATAATCGGCACTTTAAAGGAGTCTAGTCTGAACATCTGAATGCCGCGTCGCGCATCGGCTAAGGCAACTTCTTGCGGGGTGCTGACAATAACAACGCCGTCTAATGGCACTGTTTGCATCAAAGACAAATGAATATCGCTGGTGCCAGGAGGGAGGTCCACAAGCAAGAAGTCGAGCTCACCCCAATGTGCATCTGTAAATAACTGTGTAAGCGCCTTTGAGGCCATTGGCCCACGCCAAACAACCGCGTCGTCCTGACTAGTGAAAAACCCAATAGATAAAATTTGAATGCCGTTTGACTCTATTGGCGCAATGAGCGACTGACCATTGACGTCTGTCATTTTTGGGCGCTCGCCAACGAGATCAAACATAGTTGGCATGGATGGGCCATGAATATCTGCATCTACAATGCCGACGCGGTATCCTTTTTTAGTGAGACCCCCTGCTAAATTTGCAGTAATCGTAGATTTTCCAACACCTCCTTTACCAGAAGCCACAGCAATGATGTGCTTGACGTCAGGAAGGATTTTTCTGCGCGCGATTCTGCTCTGTGCATCCAAACCTTGAATTTGACAGTTGAGTTGGATTTCTTGACCAAAAACGCGTTTCAAATTAAATTCGATGGCCTCTTGCATACGTTTTCTAGCATGTAAGGCAGGATTAGAAATTTTGACGCCTAATGTAATAGTGGATCCATTGATCTCTAATTGCTCGATTAAATTCAGGCTAACTAAGTCGTTTTTGAGATCAGGCTCTGTAATTTTGCCTAAAACGGCGAGTACGTCTTCTCTAGTGATGCTCATTTCTTCGCTTTAATGGATTGAATGGTGTGGTACATGAAATCTATAACCCTTTTGGTGTCGCCTTGTTCACGGTTCATGATTTCGTAATAATTTTGATTGATTCGGCGCACGCTATAAATGTAAAACCGTGCATTTTTTTGTGCGACAAATTCTCCTTTTACTTTTCTGCGGTAAATCAGTAAATCTTCGGTCTGCTTCACTATTTCGATTTCAAAAAATGGATTGGGCTTGAGCAACTTGCGCTTGAATTCAGCGAATCGAAATGCGTAATCGCCGTAGTCTTCTATAAATAAACTGAAATTTCTTCCAACAGAGAGCGTCCATTTGAATCCGCCGATTTCGTAAGCAACTTGGGGATTAATGGAGGTCCCGATGCCCGAACTTGCATTTGGCAGCATCACTTGAACCAATAAGTCATAAGGACTCATGTCAAAAGGCTCGTATTGCACGTAATCAAAAGCCGCTTGCTTTTCTTGTTCACAAGAACTAAAAAGAAGCAATGTACAAATCAATATGACCATCCGCATAGGACAAAGATACGCTTGGTTTGTCTTTTTTTTACAATTTCGCATTATGGAAAAACAAACTACCTTCTTTTCTGGGCTTTTTATTATGCTCTCTGTTGTCTTTGGAGCCTTTGGCGCACACGCCCTCAAAGAAATACTAGAACCTGCACAACTACAAACATTCGAAGTTGGCGTCCGTTATCAAGGTTTTCTTTCCATGGGGGTGCTTTTGCTCGCACTAAATATGGATCGCTTTTCTTTTGAAATGAAAAAAATATTGTGGGCAATGCTCATCGGAATGATTTTATTTTGTTTTTCTATTTACGGTTTGGTACTTGGTAGTCACTTTATTGATGCAAAGGCATTTGGGTTTTTAGGTCCAATTACGCCTATTGGAGGCGCTATCAGTATCATTTCTTGGTGTTTATTTCTTTTTCGTCTGTTAAAATACTGACAGCGTTAAAACTTTTTTGCAAATGATGTTTTGTTATTGATGAATAGTTTTTACTTTTGATTAGTTTTTCATCGTAACACCGATTATTTTTTAAACATTATGGCAACACTTACCCTCGGAAGCAAACTTCCAGCCTTTATTGGTACCGACCAAAACGGCGAATCCATCGACAGCGCATCATACGCTGGAAAGAACCTAGTGATCTACTTTTACCCTAAAGACGACACCCCAGGCTGCACCGCTCAGGCCTGCAGTATCCGCGACGGCCAAGAGGCCTTGCTTGCTGCGCAAGTACATGTCATTGGAATTAGTGCTGACAGCGTAGCTGCACACACCAAGTTTGTAAATAAGTATCAGTTGAACTTCCCACTTATTTCTGATACCGACAAAACTATCATCCAACAATTTGGTGTTTGGGGTCCTAAAAAATTCATGGGTCGAGAATACGAAGGTATCCATCGCATGACCTTCATCTTTGACCAAACAAACACCCTCATTAAAGTAATAGAAAAACCCAATACGAAAGACCACGCCAACGAAGTTCTGGCATGCTTTCAGTAGAACGTAAATCGTTTACGTACTTCATCTTGCAACTTTGTAAAAATTATTCACCGAGCCTCGCTCACAACAACAAACGATATGGCTAAAGAACAAAACCTCGAAAAACTCAAAGCGCTCCAACTGACCATGGAAAAGCTAGACAAAACCTTTGGAAAAGGCGCTGTCATGAAACTTGGCGATGCGCCAGTAGAACAAGTAGAAGTAATCCCTACCGGCTCGCTTACACTTGACCTCGCACTGGGCATCAACGGCTATCCAAAAGGCCGTGTAGTAGAGATCTACGGCCCTGAATCATCAGGAAAAACTACCCTTGCTATTCACGCTATTGCAGAAGTGCAAAAACAAGGTGGCATTGCTGCATTTATAGATGCAGAACACGCCTTTGATCAATTCTATGCACAAAAACTAGGCGTAGATATCTCCAATCTATTGATATCTCAACCAGACAACGGTGAACAAGCGCTCGAAATCGCCGACAACCTTATTCGTTCAGGCGCAATCGACCTCATCGTCATTGACTCCGTTGCTGCACTTACACCAAAAGCCGAAATCGAAGGTGAAATGGGTGACTCCCAAATGGGACTTCAGGCCCGCTTAATGTCAAAAGCACTCCGAAAATTAACCGGTTCAATTAACAAAGCCGGCTGCTGCTGCATCTTCATTAACCAATTGCGCGACAAAATCGGGGTCATGTTTGGTAATCCAGAAACCACAACAGGTGGTAACGCACTCAAATTCTACTCCTCTGTCCGCCTTGACATCCGCCGTGCAACCCAACTCAAAGATGGCGAAGACATCATTGGTAACCGCGTGAAAGTAAAAGTTGTAAAAAACAAAGTGGCACCTCCATTCAGAAAAGCGGAATTCGATATTATGTACGGCGAAGGCATTTCAAAAGTGGGTGAAATCATCGACCTCGGTGTAGACCTCAACATCCTTAAGAAAAGTGGCTCTTGGTTCTCTTACGGCGAAACCAAACTCGGACAAGGACGCGACGCTATCAAATCACTTATTCTAGACAACCCTGAGCTCATGGAAGAACTAGAAGCAAAGATTAAAAATGCGCTCGTAACACCGACTGGTCAGACTGACGTGTTGCAAGATTAAACCTATCGTTTGGTTGGAAAGCGGCGTTCTTCGGAGCGCCGTTTTTTTATGCACAATAAAAAATTAATCGGTTCGTTTTTTGCCTTTGAGATAAACTTTTTTATCTTCGAATCACATTAAAATACAAAAACTATGAAAACCTACCTCTCAATTATCGCTGCTTCAGCACTCCTATTCGTCACCAGCACAAGTTGTAAGAAAAAAGGCTGCATGGATCAAGATGCCGTTAATTACAATTCTGAAGCCAAAAAAGACGACGGAACTTGTAAATACACTCCGACAATTACAGTTAACGGAAACAATCCTGAGAACATTAATGTAGGCGATACCTACACAGATGCAGGAGCAACAGCAACCAACAAAGATGGCTCATCAGTTAACGTGACTACAAGCAACCAAGTAGACGCCTCCACCAAAGGAACATATACTGTAACATACACAGCTACAAATGAAAATGGGTCGGCTACAGCAACACGCACCGTAAATGTAAATATCGGTCAAGACAACTGGCTGGTAACTTGGGTGGCGGATAGCGATTGTGGCAATGCTTTCCCATTGACTCCAGATCCAGTATTCTCTGCTGGCGCAGGTGCTAATGGTTTGATCATCGACAACATGTTCAATTTATTTGGCGGAACAGCCAATGCAACCATCAATGGTAACAATATCAACATCCCTACCCAAACCATCGACGTAACTTTTGGTCAAGTTACTTTTTCAGGTGCTGGAAGCATTAACAACCAAGCCAACACGATCACAATTACATATACCTATGACAACACCATTCCACTCATTGGTGGATCAGGTACTTGTGTTGCAACTTACACCAAACAATAATTTTGATCATCCAAAAATATATTGGCCCGAGATTCGGGCCTTTTTTTTGCATGCTTTTGCATCTGTAGCATATGTCACAATACCATCATTTAACTTGAATTAACTTTGCGACATGGGAAAATTCAAAGAAATCATCAGTGCGCCTACCCCCACCTTAGTCGATTTTTTTGCGACTTGGTGTGGCCCTTGCAAAACCATGTCGCCCGTATTAGACGACCTCAAGAAAGTATATGGTGAAAAACTCCGCATCATCAAAATAGATGTCGACAAAAATCCAGCAATCGCCGATCAATTTAAAATCCGTGGCGTTCCTACTCTTGTCCTCTTTAAAGAAGGAAAACTTCTCTGGCGAGAAAGCGGTACCTTCCCACTCTCCACCCTCAAACAAAAAATAAGCGGTTTTCTCTAAAATGAAAAAAAGGGTCACATTATGTAACCCTTAATTTTTAAATCCGTATTTGCTTTCCTAGGCGGAAAACTATACTTTTGCCGACGTAAAATTTAATCAAATTAACAAATCAGTATGGAATCAATGATGATTTATGTGCCAATTGTAATGGCCGTTATCGGATTGCTATTTATGGCAATGAAGAGAGCATGGGTATTGAAGCAAGACGCTGGCGATGGTAAAATGAAAGAAATTTCAGATTATATCTACGAAGGCGCACTCGCTTTTTTAAAAGCTGAATACCGTTTATTAGCGGTTTTCGTGCTTATTTCTAGTATTGTTTTAGCCGGAATCACCTTTGTTCCAGGCGTTAAAACACATTTATTAATTATTATCGCATTTATTTTTGGTGCCATTTTCTCTGCATTAGCAGGTAACATGGGAATGAAAATTGCGACCAAAACAAATGTACGCACCACACAAGCTGCACGCACAAGTTTACCACAAGCTTTGAAAGTCTCTTTCGGTGGTGGAACAGTGATGGGCCTTGGCGTTGCCGGGTTGGCCGTTTTAGGTCTTACAGCGTTCTTCATTTTCTTTTTCCAATTTTTTATGGGGGGCAAATGGACCAACACTGAAGACATGACAATCGTTTTAGAAACCCTTGCTGGTTTTTCGCTCGGTGCTGAATCAATCGCTTTGTTTGCTCGTGTTGGTGGTGGTATTTATACTAAAGCTGCTGACGTAGGTGCTGACCTCGTAGGTAAAGTGGAAGCTGGCATTCCTGAAGATGACCCACGCAACCCTGCTACTATTGCGGATAACGTTGGAGACAACGTAGGTGACGTTGCTGGTATGGGCGCTGACTTATTCGGCTCATATGTTGCAACCGTATTAGCTGCCATGGTACTTGGTAACTACGTCATCAACGACATGGGTGGTGACATCGTAAAAGAAGGTTTCGGTGGTATCGGTCCGATCTTATTGCCAATGGCTATTGCCGGTTTTGGTATTTTGTTCTCTATTATCGGAACTATGCTTGTACGCATTACAAGCAACGATGCGAAAGAAAAACAAGTTCAAGGCGCACTTAATTTAGGCAACTGGGTTTCTATTGCCCTTACTGCCATTGCATGCTATGTATTGGTTAACTGGATGTTGCCAGCAAAAATGACCATGGAATTCTTCGGCGAAGGTCTACAAGAGATTTCTTCTATGCGTGTATTCTTCGCAACAATCGTTGGTTTGGTTGTTGGAGGCGTCATTTCGTCTGTAACTGAATATTACACAGGATTAGGCACGAAACCAGTCTTGAAAATTGTTCAAAAATCTGCTACTGGTGCAGGTACAAACGTAATTGCTGGTTTAGCTACTGGTATGATTTCTACTTTCCCAACAGTTCTATTGTTCGCAGGTGCTATTTGGGGCTCTTACGCTTTAGCTGGTTTCTACGGTGTTGCACTCGCTGCTTCAGCCATGATGGCCACTACAGCTATGCAGTTGGCAATCGACGCATTTGGTCCTATCTCTGACAACGCAGGTGGTATTGCTGAAATGAGCGAGCTTCCTAAAGAAGTACGTCAACGCACAGATATCCTAGATTCAGTTGGTAACACAACTGCTGCAACAGGCAAAGGTTTTGCAATTGCATCTGCAGCGCTTACTTCACTTGCTTTGTTTGCAGCTTACGTTACCTTCACTGGCATCGACGGCATCAACATCTTTAAAGCACCAGTTCTCGCTATGTTGTTTGTAGGTGGCATGATCCCAGTTGTATTCTCTGCATTGGCAATGAATTCAGTGGGTAAAGCTGCTATGGACATGGTTTACGAAGTACGTCGTCAGTTCCGCGAAATTCCAGGAATTATGGAAGGCACAGGCAAACCAGAATACGGCAAATGTGTAGAAATCTCTACTAAAGCTGCATTGCGCGAAATGATGTTGCCAGGTGTACTTACAATTGGCTTCCCTATTTTGATTGCGACTTTACCAATGTTACTTGGCTACGATAACCAACTGATTGCTGAAATGCTCGGTGGTTACATGGCAGGTGTAACAGTTTCTGGTGTACTTTGGGCAGTTTTCCAAAACAACGCTGGTGGCGCTTGGGACAACGCAAAAAAATCTTTCGAAGCTGGTGTTGAAATCAACGGCGAAATGACTTACAAAGGTTCTGATGCGCACAAAGCCGCAGTTACTGGTGACACCGTTGGTGACCCATTCAAAGATACTTCTGGCCCATCGATGAACATCTTGATCAAATTAACTTGTTTGATTGGCTTGGTGATTGCCCCGATCTTGGGAAGTGGTCATGAAGATAAGAAAGAAAAAGATTGTTGTGCACAAACAGAAATGACCTGCGATATGAGCGCTTGTGCAACCATGACCAAGGAAGAATGTGCGCAAATGTGCGACGCAAAAGGTTGCTCTGCTGAAGAAAAAGCAACTTGCATGGCTCATTATGGCAAAGACGGCAAATGGTTAGGCGATGCCAACAAATGTTCTAAAGACAAAAAAGATTGTTGCGATAAATAACATCGTTATATCTCCTATAAAGCCACCCCAAAAAGGTGGCTTTTTTGTTTTCAGTATATTTGTGTGTGCTCAAAAACAAAGATTTTTTTCATGACGTTTATGACGTTGTTAGACTCATTCCAAAAGGAAGGGTAACGAGTTACGGAGCCATCGCCAATTATTTGGGTTCCAAACAAGGAGCGCGAATGGTGGGCTGGGCCATGAATGCCAGCCATGCATTGAAGGATGTTCCAGCGCATCGGGTGGTCAATAGAATTGGCGTATTGAGTGGTAAACATCATTTTGAAGTGCACGGTCAAATGGAATTGCTTTTGCGGAGCGAAGGTATTGAAGTGGTTAAAAATCAAATTCAAGACTTTGAAAAAGTTTTTTGGGATCCCTCTCAAGAATTAGGTCTGCCTTAAAGGATTCTATTAATTTTGTCCAAACAATTTTTGATTATGAAATTTGCCACTAAAGCCATCCATGCGGGTGTACACCCTGATCCTGCAACAGGAGCTATCATGACACCGATCTACCAAACGTCAACATATGTTCAAGACGGAGTCGGTAACCACAAAGGCTACGAATATTCGCGTACACAGAACCCAACGCGTCATGCGCTCGAAAAAAACATCGCAGCCATTGAAAACGGAAAGCACGGAGCTTGTTTTGGATCTGGCTTGGCAGCCATAGATTGCGTCATTAAAATGCTCAATCCGGGTGATGAAATCATCTCTACCAACGACCTCTACGGCGGATCTTACCGCATCTTTAATACCATTTTTGCTAAATACGGCCTGATCTTTCATTTCGTAGACATGCAAGACCCAACAGCTGTTGAAGCATTAGTCAATGCAAACACCAAACTCATTTGGGTTGAGACACCAACCAATCCCATGATGAACATCATCGATATCAAAGCAATGGCAGCTATCGCTCACAAAGCAAGCGCCATGTTGTGCGTCGACAACACTTTTGCGACGCCTTATTTGCAAAATCCACTGGACCTCGGCGCCGATATGGTCATGCATTCTGTTACCAAATATTTAGGTGGCCATTCCGATGTTGTCATGGGTGCTTTAGTTTGCAATGACGACGCTTTAGCTAACGAAATGTACCGCATCCAAAACTCATCAGGAGCAGTAACCGCCCCAATGGATTCTTTCTTGGTTTTGCGCGGTATCAAAACATTACACCTGCGCATGCAACGCCATTGCGAAAACGGCGAAAAAATCGCGCGTTTTTTAGTGGGGCACCCAGCAGTTGACAAAGTTTATTGGCCTGGTTTTGAGACGCATCCAAATCACCACGTGGCGAAAGCGCAAATGCGTGGCTTCGGTGGCATGATCTCCTTCACACTCAAAGGAAATCAGTTAGAAGATGCGCTCAACTTAGTGAAGAAAGTAGAAATATTTGCGCTGGCCGAATCTTTAGGTGGCGTTGAATCACTTATTGGCCACCCAGCCACCATGACACACGCGTCTATTCCAAAAGAAGTACGCGAAAAGAGCGGTGTTGTTGATTCCTTAATCAGACTAAGTGTCGGTGTAGAAGATGCCGAAGACCTCATCGCGGATCTGCTACAAGCGTTATCCTAATTTGACCTTTAAAGCAAGTCTAGACTCTTAAAGAATTGCTCTTTTTTGGCCGGCGAAAGCGGAATAGAAGAACCGTCCTTTAAAATCACTGAGCCACCGTCGTGCTTGTCATAGCGCTCTACATAATTTAGGTTGATCAAATGCGACTGATGCACTCTAAAAAAAGAAAAACCGGCGAGCATGGTATCGTAGTCTTTTAAGGTTTTAGAAACCAATATCTTTTTACCGTCATTTAGATAGAAAAAAGTATAGTTCTTATCTGCCTCACAATGTACGATGTCGTCAATTTCTATGACAAAAATGCTTTCTTGTGTTTTGAGTACCAACTTGCGCTTGTGCTGTGGCTGAATATTGTGTTGCAAAGCCTGAAACTGTGTATCGTCTTTTTTGTGCTCAACAACATGAAGTGCGTTGGTCATGGCGGTATGAAGTTCTTCCGCATCAATTGGCTTGAGTATATAATCTATGGCTGAAAACTTGATGGCCTGAACTGCAAATTCTTGAAACGCTGTAATAAAGATGACTTCAAATTGCTTGAACTTCACGTTCTTCAATACATCAAAACCATTGCCGTCAGGCATTTGGATGTCCAGTAAAACGATATCAGGCTGAATGTCTTCAATAGCTTCTATCCCAGAAGCCACATTTTCACCGTCTGTGTATACACTCAAATTCAAATCAAAGGATTCCAACATTTTGCGAATGAAGGTCCTTGTAGGTTTTTCATCATCGATGATCAGTACTTTTCGACTCATGACACTTTCTGTTTTATTGTTCGGTTTCGTACTTCAGTGGCAGGACAAGTGTAATGGCTGTTCCCGTTTGTATGATGGGGTCTAAATCATTGATTGTCAAGCTACCATTAAATTTATACTTTTTATTGAGAATAGCAATACGTTCACTAGTTATATCGATAGCCATACTTTTATGCGTTTTCAATTTCTTGGTTTGAGCCGATTTTTTTCTGCCTACACCGTTGTCCTGAATTTCTATCATCAGTTGACTTTCTTTCTCGTACATGACTACCGTGATTTTTCCGCCCTGAACTGTATGCAATTGCCCATGTTCTATGGCATTTTCAATAAAAGGCTGCGTAATCATTGGCGACACCATGGCTTTATTGAAAAGTAAATCATCACTGACCGTTAACTCATATTCGAAGCGATGCTCGAAGCGCATTTTTTGCGCAGTGAGGTATTTATCGAGGATTTCGCGCTCGAGTTCTATCGGAATGAACTCTTTTGGTGAGTTCTCGAGGATCAGACGCATTAAGCGCGAAAAATTGACTAAGAATTGTGAAGACTTCGCGGGGTCGTTTTCATAGATATAGCTCTGTATAACAGACATCGCGTTGAAAACAAAATGAGGATTCATTTGGGTGCGCAATAAGGTTTGCGACAACTCTGCCTCTCTTTGCTCTTGTTTGGTTTTAATTTGCTGCATCCGGAGCACATAAATGACAACACCAAAGATGATAGCTGCAATAAAAATGATCGAAATAAACAATTGACGGTCGCGCTGGAGTTCTATAATTTCTCTTTCCTTTTGAGCGCGTTCAATGGAGGCTTGCTGATTGACAATCAGGCGCTCGCGTTCTTCACGCAAGTTGGCTGCTGCCATTTCTTCAATGCGTGCTGCACTGCGCCAAACCGGACTGTTTTCAAGCCATTTACTGTATTGCTGTTGGTACTGATAAGCTTGTTTGAGCTGTCCGGTATTACTTGCAATTTCGGCCAAAGCACGATACGTATTGGCAATTTTTGGGCGGATCAATGCTTCAGACGGGAGGCTCTTTAAGCTCAATTCAAAAGCCGATTTTGCAGCTCGATATTGATTTAATCCCAAAAGGTATTGACCGTATTCAAAATACAATTCTGAGTCAAAGAGTGCATCGCTTGAAGTGTTGGTCTTGACAAACAAGCTGGCAAAAGGTAGGTCTGCCCTTCCTCCCGTCAATTGCAAGGCGGAAATCATGACTAAACGCGCTCGATTCTGATAACGCAGATTGCCAACATCTTCAAAAAAACGATAGGCCAAACCAGCCATTGCACTGGCTTTTGCAGGCAAATTGATCCCTAGATAATAGCGACCTAGTAAATAATTGGTATACGCCTGTCCACGACTGTCTTTATTGACCTTAGCGAGGTCCTGAGCAAGTTTCAAATAAGTAAATGCCTGATTGTAGTTTTTGACATCAATAGAAATACTGGCAATCAGCAAAAGCGGGCTTAATTTGAAATGATCTAGTTGCGCTTCTTCTGCGAGCTGCAAAGAATTGATGGACCTTTGCACCGCCTGCTCAAAAAGATTGAACTGCCAATAGACCTCGGCTTGTTGCTGCATCGCGTCTATCAAAACCCATTTTTTATCGGAGCGTTTGGCATGTTGCAAGGCCATGTTGCTTGCCCATATCGCTGAATCTTTTTGAAAAAGCGTGCTAAAGTTTTTAGCAATTTGAAGGTAAAGTGCCGTTTGCTCGCGGTGCTTTAATCCTCTATTGGCTTGTGCTATAAGGGTTTTATAATGGAACTTCTTATCGTTTGGGAATAGGAAACACCCCAACATTTTCTTACGCCATGCGGCTTTTGGGTTTGAAAAGTTATGTGGGGCTAAAGACTGGTTAAAAATTTTGATTAGTTGTGGGTGATTTCCTTGGTAGCGGGCACGTTCAGCTTCCAACAAAGAAATTTGAGCTTGGTTATCAATACCAACATATGCACGCCTTTGTGAAACCAATATTTGGACTTCTTTTTGCCATTCATTTCGGTTGCGCTCATAAATTGCATCGAGCAGACGCAACCTAATCTGTAGCTGTGACGTCTTGTTTTTTGTGCTTTGTAGGTCTTGACGCAACTGAATTTCAGACTGCGCGTTTAGCTGCAAACCCAAAAAGACACTTACTATTAGAAAAAACAAGCTTACCTTTGACATCAACAACGAATATACAAAATTCATACGCATGCGTCTCACAACTACATTAATTGCCTTTTTAATCGGATATTTATTCAGCTTCAATAGCTGGGCTAGCCACATTATTGGTGGCGAAATCTATTACGATTCATTGGGGAATAACCAATACAAAATTACCATTGAAATTTACCGCGATTGCAACTCAGCTACAGGTTTTGACAACCCGCTAAACTACACGATATTTTTGGCTGACGGGAGTATCTATACCACGCGTTATATCCCGCCATTTTCACAAAATATTTTACCAATTGTCTACGACGACCCTTGTGTCACGGTTCCGAACGACATTTGTGTAGAACGCGCCATTTACATTGACACCGTTACCTTGCCATTTAGTGTGCAGGGTTATTACGTTTCGTATCAACGCTGCTGCTGGACCGGCGCTATTGACAATATCGTAGATCCAGCAAGCAATGGAATTACCCTGACCACCTTTATTCCGGGCTCTGCCTTAGTAGGTGTCCACAACCAAGGGGCGCGCTTTATCAATTATCCTCCACTCATTTTGTGTTCGCAAAATACCCTAGATTTTGACCACGCTGCTTTTGACCCAGACGGCGATTCTTTGAGTTACGAACTCATGGCTCCCTTACTAGGAGGCAGTATTACCAATGTTGTTCCCGATCCTGAAGACCCAGCTCCATATACCCCAGTGAGTTGGAATCCAACCTTTACAGAAACAGTTCCTTTTGGGGCAGGTTCAAATATCACCATTGACCCTACAACCGGTTTCATGACCTTCACCCCTAACCTCATTGGTAGTTTTGTAGCAGGTGTAGCTGTCAAAGAATGGCGCAATGGCGTACTGATCAATACAAAAATCAGAACTTTCGGTTACCGCGTGGTTACCTGTCAGGTCGAGGTACCAATCGAGGTTGACGTCACAGGGCCAACCCAACTCATCGAAGACTGCGGTTTTGCGGGCTTTGTCGTGACCCGCACCGATGTCTCTTCAAACCTAGTTGTTCAAATTAGCCTCAGTGGAACCGCCATCAACGGCGACGACTACCCGTACATCGATGACACCCTCGTAATTCCTGCTGGCGTTGCTTCTGACACCATTGGAATTTCAGCATTCTTAGATGGACTGCCAGAAGGAACCGAAACTGTTTTCTTCAATGTTATCTTACCGAATCCTTGCGATGGTACTTTTGACACCACTTCTATCTCACTGAATATCGTTGACTACACACCAATGACTATCACAGCAGTTGACTCACTGAATGTTTGTGCTGATTTTGGTCAAGGCACTAATATCTGGTGTAATGTTCAAAACGGTTTTTCTCCCTACAGTTATGTCTGGGGGCCGGGCGGCTTCCCGAATAACGACACCGTTTTTGTGCAACCAAGTATCTTAGAACCAAATCTCAACAACTTCCAGGTATACGTCATGGACCAGTGTGCCAAGACAATCACCTCGCCAAATATCCGCGTTTACAATCAATGTCCGTTAGTAGTACCAAATATCCTGACACTCAACGACGACGGCACCAATGACCTATTGGTCATCAAAAACTGGGAAGACTACAACCAAGTGAGTATTCAAATCTTTAACCGTTGGGGCAACCTCATCTATGAAAAAGACAACTACCTTAATGACTGGGGCGGCACCGACATGAGCGGAAAAATACTCGAAGAAGGTGTATATTTCTACATGGCCACACCAAAAAGTGAGAAATACGAATACGACGACCAAGACAAAACATTGTACACTTTACATGGTTTTGTACATCTTGTCAAACCATAAAGCAAATTATATGCAACAAAAAAGGCGAGCAGTTGGCTCGCCTTTTTTGTGATTATTCATTTTGAAGTTAGTCAATAGAATAAATTACACCAACGTGTAAACCTACAGAAGCAGCATTGGATTTACTGTATGGGTTGTACAAGTCTAAATCAGATCCTAAAGCGTCAACGCCTTTTGCATCGGCAGTGCTGTACATAAAACGTGCGCTCACTGAAACCAATACAGGTAAGTCAAGAATCCCAAAACGACCACCGACGCCAATCATGTAACCCATGAAGTTTTGGTATTGATCAGTGACATCTATGGATGTTGGCGGATCAATCAGGTAGTTGCTATTCGTGTAAGTGGCACTTTTTACGCTGTTCATCACGACACCAAACTCACCAAAAGATCCTTTAGAACCACCCAAACGCAAGTAAACCGGAATTTGTGTCGTTTTTAAATCAACATTTGATGTATATGCGCCGCCGATCACTACTTGGTCTCCTTGGTAGCCTGCCTTGAAATTGCCCATTAGGTATTCAAATCCTACACCAATTTTACCAATATTGATGCTTCCAGCCAGGCCATAATTTGAACTAAACGCCACGTCGTAATCTTGTGAGGCTCCTAGATCTGAAATATTTTTATTGAACATACCCGTAGCGCTGTAGGCATATTTTGCCGCTACATCAAAAGCAATCGTTTGAGCTTTTGCAGCTCCAATACAAGCAAGAATTGAAAGAGAAAGGAATAGTTTTTTCATAGTTTACAGTTTTTGGGTTCTAATAGTTAAGACAAAATAAAACAAAAAAATGAAATGCGTAACTTTAGTGCATGAAGTTCATCTACCTTGCCTTATTTAATATCATCTTCTTAAGTGTCGCTGGACGCGCCCAATTCGTTCAAGAAATAGAAGGTGAATACTTTGGCAAAAGTATCAGCCAAGCCGATCTCGATCACCTTTTTATAAATGACCCCAACCTTTATTGGCTCAATTTTGATTACAAAGACACCTTCCTAATACTTCCCGATTTCAAAAAGTTAGATATCCTCGCTATCCAGAGTGAGGTACTCCAAACGATGGTCTTCCCGGACACACTTTTAGAACTTGGTCTCATCGATTTTAATTTACCAAGTTTAACCACCCTGACAGAGCCTGTTGCTCCAAACTTATTTCAACTGAGCATCTACGCCTCCCTCGATAGCCTTCCAAAATTCATCTGCACTGCTCCAGAACTCACGTTAGTAGACATCAAAAACTACAAAGACATCAGCTGGCCCGAATGCATGGAAGACCGTTTTTTGAACGGGCCATTTGAGTTGTCGAGTTGCGAAATATTTGACGGTAAAGACGGCCAAATGGTTTCAAAAATCGTAAGTCCCGACAGCGTTCCAGACGAATGGCTCGAAGACTCCGACTATATGTCTGAAGAAGAATTGAAAGACCTTCAAAAGGGAATGCAACGAACCGGACGCATGATTGCGGTTATTCGCCGTGCAACTGGTTTTGCCTTGGCTGGTATTGTGTTTTTGATTTTGAAGTCGTAAGAAAAAATGCGAATAAAAAGTGTTGACCTACGCAAAAATTGCCTTTGCACTCGGGGTTGATCTACGTGAATTCTTTGATTTTGAGCCACGGTTTAATAACAAAGCATTTGGTGAGCAGCCGGCTAGTTATAGTCCGCGAAAGCATTCAAAATAATGTGCTCTGAATCGTCTTTTCAATCAATCTAGCTTCTTGTTTGCGGATGTCGAGGAATTTGGCGTATTGCGAGAACTTTGTGAGAATGTCTTTGACCTCAGCAATGATTTGTTTTGGATTGGAAATATTGAAATGGCTTGCTAGTTTCAGTAAATCTATTGATGATGGGGTTTGGTAAGTACCAGCGAAGGAGAGTTGATGACAGTTGTTAGGTGCCGGAGAAAACGTGAGGTCGTAGGCTGGGGAGAAGCGCCATTCGCCACTTGGGTTCATGAGGAATCCGAAGTTTTTGGTGTGGTCATCGGCGTTGTGTGCATAGAGGTTGAACACAGCTAAACGAAATATTTTTTCAGCACCATCTAGCTGTTTCTCCAAGCGGTTGGCTAAATCCATGAGGTGGCCGTAGTCTAAAGTACTCAAGCGAAAGTTGTCGTTCAACAAGCCGCTAACCGAATGAAAATGCTTGCGCCAACCTGAGCCTTGATCAAAGCGCAGCGTGCCGAAATAACCTTGATCTGTGTGGCCGTAAAATAAACGAGAACTACTCATTTCAATGCCGCAATCCAGCGCCATTTGGTAATAGACAAATTCGATTTTAGCGGCATCGAGTAAATCTTGGGTCGATCTAAATTTAATGATCCAGGGCGTACTATGGGGCGTAGGTTCGGCAAGTAATTCTGCGCCCAATTCGGAATAATGCACATGTACCTTCGGACGAGCACCCACCGAATTACCTCCAAGTAAGTACAATTCATCAAGCGCACCCGCCTGCCCCTCTTTCAATAGAATTTGAACTTGCGCTGCATATAAATCAAGGTCCGCCTTGAAAGGGAAAGGATGTTGGTCGGTAATGGGTTCGTAAATGAGCGCGCCATTTCCTTTTTGGCCAACCAAAGATAGCCGCTCAAGGGCGCTGACTGTGGAAGGAGCTCTGCCATCATTTACAAAATTACGGTCGGCAAGTAGTTTACCCCAACCATCGGGTAAGCTATCATTAAAGACACCAAATAAGCCTTCAAAAACGTGTGCAGGTCCTTCTTGGATTTGGGCAGTGAGCGGAAGTTTGAGAGGAGAAATTTCCAAACCACTCGAAAGGAATGAAGCGGCATACTTAAAAAAGTAGCGTTCGCGCTCATACACGAGCGTTCCAACCTCCATTACTTGGGATCCAAAATCCAAACTCACCTTCACTTGCATCGTTATACCTCCTTTTGAAAAAGTTTGTTGAAATCGGGTTGGTGACGGAATTCGAAAACTGCTGATAGCGCTTCGAGGCGTCCGAGAATAAAAGCGATGCGCAGCAAGGCATCAAAAGCGATGAGGCCTGATGCTTCGAAGCGTTTGTAGCTTCCTAATGACACTTGCGATCGCTTAGCGAGGTCAGCTTGACTGTAGCCCGCTTGCTTGCGCAGGACTTTGACCTGGGCAGCAACTTTTAATTGAACGTCTTTAGGAGTAAGGCCAACGGAGTACATAGCTCATATTTTAGCTAAATATAGATTATTTTATCAAATTTAGCTAATATTTTGACTCTTTTGGGCACAAAAAAAGCGCCTATCAAATAAGCGCTTGGTGTTTTGAATGTGATCCCGACAGGATTCGAACCTGTGGCCTACTGCTTAGAAGGCAGTTGCTCTATCCAGCTGAGCTACGGGACCATTTGTTGTAAAATGGGGATATACAACGTCTATAATCAAAAAAGGGGGATGATTGCTCATCCCCCTTGTCGGGGCGGCAGGATTCGAACCTGCGACCTCCTGGTCCCAAACCAGGCGCGATGACCGGACTACGCTACGCCCCGAACTGAAGTTCG
>JBIIBL010000084.1:0-8451 GCA_044239425.1 Crocinitomicaceae bacterium
TGTACTGGTATTTCTACAAACAGCTTTCACGAGTCTTGCTTCTCATGTCATGGGGGGTGAAATCACCTATAAACATATAGGCAATGGCAACTATCAATTTGAACTTGTTTTTTACCGCGATTGCAACGGAGCCGACGTCAATGCCGTTTCCGAAACACTCCGCGTCTGGAACCATCCAAGCCTTAATGCCATACCTCTCTTATTTGTACAGCGCCAAGACCTTTCTCCTAGTTGTACTCAAGTACCTGGCGGTGCCGGTCCTTTGCTTTGTGGCACGGGCAACAACGGCGGAAACGGCATCGGTGCCATTGAAAAAGTCATATACCGCAGTGCGCCAATTGCACTTAGTGGCACCCCGCCCGCACAGGGTTGGGCTTTTACATATGAAAATTTCTCGCGCAGTGGCGCGCTCACCAATCTGAGTAATCCGTCCACTTACGGCATCACGCTAGTGGCCAAAATTTTCAATCTGTCACAACCCGACGACGCTCCTGTCTTCAATGAAGATCCTAACTTTGTGAGTTGTGCAGGGCTGCCGTATCAATACAACGCGGCGGTCAATGACCCTAACCTAGACTCCCTTCACTTTGAATTTGGCATTCCTTACGACCACTTTCCATTGGGTGCCTACAACCCACCGAGCAATCCAGCTCCTATTCCGTTCAATAGTAATTTTAGTTACCTCAGCCCGACCCCTGGCCCAGCCATTAATGCCAGTAATGTAGCTGCGGTGCTCAATCCTTTGAATGGCAACCTAACTTTTAATAGCTTCACAATTGGCAATTACGCCCTTAAAATTGTAGTGAAGGCATATCGCAGCGGTATACTTATCTCCGAGACCGAACGCGAAATACAACTTGTACTGCAGCCCTGCAACAGCAGTAATTTTCCACCGGTCATTGCACCACCCTTTGCTGCAGGCAGCTCTTACGAACTTACGGTCAATGCCGGGGACCTCATTAACTTCGATTTACTTATCACGGACCCTGACACCCAAATCAATGGTAGCCCACAAAACATTACCTTAGAAGGCAATTTACCTTGTTCGGTTGGCCCCTGTCCTAGTTTGAATGTCGCACTTCCCTTTACAGCAGCTGCACAAATTCAGGCACAGTTTACTTGGCAAACAACTTGCGATCATATTTTAGACGGGCAAGGTCAAGCGCAGAGCCAAAAAACGTATCATTTTGTTTTCAAAGCAAGCGACGACATTTGCCCGGTACCGCAGGTGCAGTATGCCACCATTACTATTCACGTACTTAATGCAGGCATCATTGCTGCTCCGGATATTGCTTGTATCCAGACCAACAACGCAAATGAACTTACGATCAGTTGGCCATCGATCAATTCAGGAAGTACTTCCGGATTTACCTCTTTTCAATTGTATTCCCTCCAAAATGGTTTATTATACGACACTTTAAATGTGAATGCCACCAACATGACCATTCCACCTATTTGGAGTAGCCACGATTTCTACGTAGTGGTGACTTCGGGTTGCGGTGGCACTTTCTTGACTTATTCTGATACGGTAAAGAATATCTTTCTGACACTCAACAACCCCAACAACGGGACGGCCGTGCTCAACTGGAACAAACCAAAAACAACGCCATCTCCGCTATACAATAGCCACTATTACATCTACCGCGAATACCCTACCAATTTCTTTAATTTCTTGGATAGTGTGCCGTACAACCAAACCACCTATACCGACACCATAGACCTCTGCAATGAATACTTGCGCTACCGCGTCAATTTGAAAACCAGCACCTGCAACTTTAATTCAAACCGACCCGGCGATTCGCTCACCGACATGATGACGCCTTTTATTCCGGTGCTTACTAGCGTTGGTTTTGACACCAGCACCCAACAAATACAAGTGCAATGGAATGTCAATGCAGCGACAGACACCTACGGCTATGTCGTGTATACTTTTGATGCAAATGGCTTTTTAATCGAACTTGATACCGTTTATGGGCAAAACAACACCTCCTATTTGCACAGTGTGCCGTTCAACGGCGGTCCTTATACCTACACCGTAGCTGCTTTTGACTCCTGCTTTACCTCCAACAACCCGCCTTCATTTCAAACTTCGGCCAAAGCCAACCTCCATACATCTATTCATGCGAGCTACCTCATTGACATGTGTCCGCAGCGCGTAGATTTGACCTGGAGTAAGTACGGCGGAAACGCAGTTTTGACCTATGAAGTATGGAGCAAGTACAACAACACATGGACGCAATTACAGACAACCAATGACACAACAGCCAGCGTAAATCTGCTTAAAAACGAAAGTTATTGCCTGTATATCAAAGCGAACCTACTGAATGGTTTTTCTGCGTTTTCGAACCCCTTATGTTTTGTCATGCCGCAGCCAACGCCACCTAGCTTTCATTATTTCAGCGTTGCAAGTGTATTAGATGGCGACATCGAGCTCAAGGCTTGGGTAGACCAAAGCGTAGGCATCACCAGTGTGCTTTTTGAAAGAAAAGACACAAATGGCGTTTACCAAAGCATCGGTGAAGGACCCATTTTAAACAATACCGCTTATTTACTAGACGAAGATGTAGACACCGATTGGGGCCCTTGGACCTACCGCAGTATTTATCTAGACAGCTGTGGCAACCCTGGTGCCTACGCCAATGAAAACACAACCATTTTTGTACAAGGAAGCGCCGATCAGTACAACATGATCAATACGCTGTCCTGGACGCCTTATACCCAATTTGCCGGAGCCATTGCAAACTATCAGGTATTCAGAAACGCCTACGGAACCTGGGAAACCGTTCCAGTTCAAGTGCTACCCGACGGCAGTTATGAACTCACCGACGACGTTTCGCAGTTGCGCAACAAAGGCGAAGTATGTTACAAAGTTATGGCTCTAGAAAACCTGAATCAATTTGGTTTGATAGACAGCAGTTATTCCAATGAATTTTGCCTGGCTTACGACCCTCTCATGTTTGTGCCCAATGCGTTTACACCTGATGGCCTCAACCCTATTTTTTTACCGGTGGTGCAAAACGTAGATCCTGAAAAATACACGTTTAGCATCATTGACCGCTGGGGCAAAATTGTTTTCGAAACCAATGACCCTACTGCAGGTTGGGACGGCAAAATCAGCAGCTCTGGCCTACCCGCCACCAACGACGTTTTTCAGTACCGCATTGAACTGATCATCAACAAAACTGACGCATTCGTCAAGCAAGGCTACGTGACACTCATCCGATGAATTTAGACCGCATTCTTGTCATTCAAACTGCTTTTCTCGGCGATGTCATTCTGGCCTCACCCGTCTGGGAAAACCTACATGCTGCATATCCGCATGCACAAATCGATATTGTGGTAAAAAAAGGTAATGAAAGCCTGCTTACCGCGCATCCTTTCCTCCATCAGGTTTTTATATTCGATAAAAGTCACAAAGTAAAGAACCTCTGGAATTTGGGTAAAACCTTGCGTTCTCACCAATACGACCTCGTCATCAATCTGCAAAGATTTGCGAGTTCTGGCATCCTCACCCTTTTAGCCAGAGGAAAAGAAACTAGAGGTTTTGAAAAAAATCCGCTGTCTCTATTCTTTACAAAGCGCTTCAAACACGACATGAAGCCTAATTGGCATGAGGTGGATCGGAATTTAAGACTGATTTCAGACTTGGTTACTGCGCCTATCCGGCGACCTCAGTTGTATCCAAGAAAAGAAGATTTGAATTCAATTCAAATTTATCAAGAAGTTCCGTATTACTGTTTGGCACCCACAAGTGTTTGGTTCACCAAGCAAGCGCCCCAAGAAATCTGGTTGGAGTTGATAGACAAATTGTCGCAAACAAAAGATCAGATTTTCCTTTTAGGAGCGCCCTCTGACCGTGCTTACCTCGACGAAATTGTAAACAAAACAGGAAGTTCACTCGTCATAAATTTAGCAGGGAAACTATCACTTTTACAATCGGCCGCGCTCATGGCGGGGGCCAAACACAATTATGTCAATGACTCTGGCCCTTTACATTTGGCTTCGGCAAGCAATGCACCCGTGAGCGCGTTCTTTTGCTCAACAGTTCCTGAGTTTGGTTTTGGACCGCTTTCAGAAAATGCTGCCATTATAGAAGTGAAAGACTTAGCCTGCCGCCCTTGTGGTTTACATGGTCACAAAGCATGTCCGAAAGGGCATTTTAAGTGTGGGAAAGATCTCAAAATCTAACTTATCTCCACTTGCTGACCCCGAACATCGTTCATGATTTTTCCGTTGTCAAAAACTAATTGCCCATTGACAAAAGTCAATTCGATAGAGGAAGAAAAAGTATGACCTTCAAAGACCGACCAACCACACTTGGAATGTAGGTTCTCTTTTGTTACTGCGTACGGTTTATCAATATCTACTAATACTAGATCGGCGTAATAACCCTCTTTAATGAAGCCGCGCTCCTTGATGCCATAAAAAAGCGCTGGGTTTTCGGCGGTTTTCTCGACTACCTTCTCCAAACTTAAGAAACCTGCATCGACTAAACTCAAGAGCATTTGCAGGAGGTGCTGCACCATTGGCCCACCTGATTTGGATTGCATGTAAGGCTGTTGTTTTTCCTCTAAGGTATGTGGAGAATGGTCGGTAGTAATGAAATCTATGTAATTCTCGTTGAGCGCTTTGAGGAGACCAAGTTTGTCGGCTTTCGTTTTGATCGAAGGATTGTATTTGATGAGGGGGCCGAAAGTTTGGTAATCTTCTTGTGAAAAATAAAGATGTGGAATACTCACCTCGCAGGTCTGCCTCTTTTGAACTAAAGGAAGGTCTTTATCGAACAACAAAGCCTCTTTATAGGTGGTGAGGTGCAGAATATGCAACCTTGAGTTTGTTTTTTTTGCTAAATTAAGACTCCTTTTGGTGGCCACATAACATGCTTCCTCTGAGCGAATCAGGGCATGTGCTTCTATTGGAATATCGCGGCCAAACTTCTTGGTATACGCTTCTTCACTTTGTTCAATAAGGGCAGAATCTTCGCTGTGAATGGCTACAATTCGGTCTGTTTGCTTCCAAATTTGTTCAAATGCCTCCGGATGATCAGCAAGCAATTGGTTTGCTCCAGAAAAATACAGACCGTCGTCTGTGAGGGCCACAAATTTTTTGTCCTCAAGATCGTAGTCTTTGAGTAAATCGAGGTTGCTGGCTGAAACACCAAGAAAAATACCATAATTGCAGTAAGCATTTGCTTTAGCGATATCTAACTTCTCTTGAACCAACGCTGGGCTGAGCGTAGCCGGTTCGGTATTTGGCATGTCAAAAACGGTGGTCACGCCTCCGGCAACAGCCGCGGCGCTTTCCGTGGCCCAAGTGGCCTTGTGGGTGAGTCCTGGCTCTCTGAAATGTACGTGAGTATCAATGAGGCCAGGAAAAATATACTTTCCACTGGCGTCTATGAACTTTTCTCCGGGGAGCATATTGAGCTGTTGCCCCACTTCAATGATTCGTTCATTTGATATACGGATATCCAAGGATTTTAACCCTTTAGAAGAAACGACTATACCATTCCCAATTAAATATGCTGAGTGCTTCATTGTTTTCTTGGTTTATTGAGTTGTCTGAGCATCCAGAGAGACATTAATATAATTAATGCTGCCAACATTTTAGACCAAACTTCGTCGGCATAAATGACAGATAAAACCATCCCAACAATCATGATTAATAATACAATGCGCATTTGCTACGCTACTGCCCTTGTCCTAAAGAATAAGCAGCTTTGCCATCAAATGCATACAGATTTTCTGTTTTCACAACATCAATCCCTGCACTTTCTGCCGCTGTTAAAAGTTCAATAAGACCTTTTTTAGACGCTTTTTCTGCCATAAAGCGACAACGCCAGTGGTCAGTGCAAAATGTTTCAGGAAAACCGCCTGGATATACTTTAATTCCTCTATTGGTTATGAGCGCCAATTCAAATTCTGATGAAGAAAGTGTATTCAATTGAGCAGCTAACTCATTTACATCTGTACCAGACCAATGTACGAAAAGGTCAACACCTTGTAAAGTCTTTTGCTTTGGCGCTTTGCGCTCGTATTTCGGCAATTGAATTCTGGCATTTTCGCGGTAAGAAACTGCTGGGAAATTTTGTGGAACTTGACCTAGATTTGCAATTAACGCCTCGGTAAATTCTTTGGTATTCACGCGACGTGAGCTCACACCTTCTTTGTAAATATCAAAAGTATGTACGCCGTCTTCGATGGTTTTGAGCCAAGCGTTTTGGATTTTTTCTGCGATACTTGTTTGGCCCACGTGGCTAAGCATTTGCACAGCGCCCAATAATAAACCAGACGGATTGGCAATACCTTGCCCAGTAATCATTGGTGCAGAACCGTGAATTGCTTCAAACATGGCGCATTCTTCTCCAATATTAGCAGAACCTGCCAAGCCTACAGAACCTGCAATTTCTGCTGCAATATCAGAAATAATATCTCCGTATAAATTAAGCGTTACAATGACTTCAAAATCTTGAGGTGCATTGGCAAGTTTGGCTGCGCCGATATCAATAATCCAGTGGTCGTTGGCGATGTCAGGGTATTCTGCTGCAATTTCGTTGAACACTTCTCTGAACAAACCATCGGTTTGCTTCATGATGTTGTCTTTGGTAAAGCAAGTGACTTTCTTACGGCCATAAAGCTTGGCGTACTCAAACGCATAGCGGATGATCTTCTCACAACCAGGGCGGCTAATGAGTTTGAGGCACTGTACTACTTCATCGGTTTGTTGGTGTTCGATGCCTGCATAGAGGTCTTCTTCGTTTTCACGAATGATCACCAAATCCATTTTCGGATGCTTGGTAGACACATACGGATGCAAACTAAAGCAAGGGCGAATATTGGCGTACAAGCCCAAAAACTTGCGCGTAGATACATTTAAGCTCTTGTAACCCCCACCCTGCGGCGTGGTAATTGGCGCCTTCAAAAATACTTTATTGCGGCGGATGGTATCCCAAGCTTCAGGGCTAATACCGGCTGTGTTACCAGCCAAATAAACCTTCTCACCAATCTCAATTTCGTCGTAAGCCAACTGGGCTCCTGCTGCTTCCAAAATAGAAAGCGTTGCCTCCATAATTTCTGGCCCAATGCCATCTCCTTTTGCTATCGTAATACGTGTCATCATGTCAATTTTTAGTAGGCAAAATTGACATTTTTTGATGATTTGGTTTTATTTATAAATTTTATGATGAGCATAAAAAAAGCCATCCTAAGATGGCTTTCAAATATCTATGAGTTTGGAGCTTACGCCAATACTTCTTTTACTAAATCGGCAGCTTCTTGAAGTTGAACTGCTGAGTGTACATTGAGGCCAGATTCGTCAATCAAACGCTTGGCTTCTTCGGCGTTGGTGCCTTGGAGGCGTACGATGATTGGAACTGGAATTTGACCGATGTTTTTGTAGGCGTCTACGATGCCTTGTGCAACGCGGTCGCAGCGAACGATACCACCAAAGATATTGATAAGGATCGCTTTGACGTTCGGGTCTTTTAAGATGATGTGGAAGGCTTTTTCTACGCGCTCTGCGTTGGCTGTTCCACCGACGTCGAGGAAGTTGGCAGGGTTACCACCAGACAACTTGATGATGTCCATAGTTGCCATTGCGAGGCCTGCACCGTTGACCATACAGCCTACGTTACCATCTAATTTAACGAAATTGAGGCCTGCTTCATCGGCTTCTACTTCTGTTGGATCTTCTTCAGATTTGTCGCGCAAGGCAGCGAGGTCTGGGTGACGGAACAAACCGTTGCCATCTAGACTAACTTTGGCGTCAACCGCGATGATTTTGTTATCGGAAGTTTTGAAGAGTGGGTTGATCTCGAACATAGAAGCGTCGATGCCCACATAAGCGTTGTATAAACAAGGTACGAATTTGACCATGTTCTTGAATGCATCGCCTGAAAGGCCGAGGTTGAAAGCAATTTTCCGTGCTTGGAAACCTTGAAGACCTACGCGTGGATCGATGTGTTCTTTGAAGAGTTTTTCTGGTGTGTGCTCGGCAACGTGCTCGATGTCCATACCACCTTCGGTAGAATAGATAATGACGTTGCGGCCAGACTCGCGGTCGAGGAGAACAGACATGTAGAATTCCTGAACTTCTGTTGGACCTGGGTAGTAGACATCTTGTGCGATGAGTACTTGATTTACTTTTTTGCCTTTGCCGTTGGTTTGAAGTGTTGTGAGGTGGCCACCGAGGATACCAGCTACTTTTTCTTCAACTTGGTCGATGCCTTTGGCGAGGACAACACCATGAGAACCTGTTTCTTCGACAGTTCCTTTACCACGACCACCCGCATGAATTTGGGCTTTTACCACGTACCATGAGGTACCGGTTTCTTCTGTGAGCTTTTGAGCTGCAGGAACTGCTGCTTCAATGGTGTCAACTACAATGCCTTCTTGTACGGCCACGCCGTATTTTTTGAGAATTGCTTTTCCTTGGAATTCGTGTAAGTTCATA
>JBIIBL010000130.1:0-2678 GCA_044239425.1 Crocinitomicaceae bacterium
CCGTCTAAAACATTATAGTCGTATTCATCCTCACCCTTTTCTTGAATTACTTTTCTTGATTCTAACATGGAGTTTTCAGTAATTTTTCCACCATGTAAGACTCCATAAATCAATTTGTTTTCGTAATCTTTTAGAATATCAAATGTCGTAATTGTATCACCAATTTTCTTTTTACTTTTCTTAATGATTTTTTTTGTTCGAATATCTTTAATTGTTTCAATATTGAGGTCGGTTTGCAATTTTCTCAAATAGCTATCAAACACTATTTGCCTATCAATATTTTCATTTATCTCTTCAACCTTGCTTTGCACAATTGCACTCAATTCTGTGTGATTTAAGGCCAAATGATAATAAGTTGTATTTGAGTTTTTTGTTTTATTGAAAATAAGAAAGTCGTAGATTTTTAAATAATAGCTCATCCTTTTAGGTTTGTGGTTTTCGAAACTGTTACATTATCGAACAATATTTCATTTTAAATTGAAAAGTGAGTGTTTTCGATAAAATAATAACTAATTCTATTCCTTGTAATTCAAATTTTTGGCGAAGATATTCAATAGAAAAGAGCATTGAAATGGGTATCTGCCTGTAATCACGAGTGTTTACACCTAAAACATACTGAATTACAGATATTAACTGAATTTCAGTGTAATTGAGCATCTGTAATTTATAGAACAAGTACTAGATTTTTTAGTATAAATACTAATATAATTTCAGCGATCAAACCCCCACACTCCCCCCAGCATTAAACCTACCCGTAGAAGTTGCTTTGCCTTTTTCCACCTCAATAATCACATCCACTTCATGAGCATGAGCGTTCACCCCTCGGAATTTACCTTCCTTGGTAGTATGGTAAATGAAAATGAATGACGTATTCGGATTCATTTTACGCATTTCGTCCATGTCGCTTACCTCAAGCCCTGCTTTGGAAACGCTGTCAATGAAAACAAATTGAAATTGATCCAAGTGTTCCGGAACGCGATCTGTTACATATAAGTTCGGGTGATTGGCTTTTAGGCGCTCTATTTTCTCTTTGAGTGTGTATCCGAAACCTTCTTCAATGGCGCAGTACAACACCTTACCGTGGTTCGCTGCTAAGTGATTGGCAAAGTCTAGGCACATGGTGGATTTTCCTGACTTTGGGAGTCCAAATACCATGGCGAAGAACCCGACACTTGGATCACCGATGAGTTCTCGGTATTTCCCTTGAAGGCCTATGGTTTGAAAGTCCATTTTTAAAAGCTCGCCAGAATTCACAATCATGCCATTGTCATCCATTCCAGAAACGCCTTTATTCTTTGGGAACAATTCACCACCTACAATTCCCATCAGGCCATTGAGCTGCGCCTTGTTGATGTTGAGGATTTTAGAATCCCCATCGATGTAGGTTTTGAGCGTTTGAAAGGCGTCATCTAACTTTGTGGCGTATTTGTCGGACTTTGTGATCTTTCCTTGCTCTACTGCCTTCTTGATGCGATTAAACAGGCGCTCTGCCTTGTCTTTTACATCTCGTTTTCCATTCAAGGAAACATAGGCCTTTAAGAGTGAAATGGACAGCATACCTGCTTGACTATGCGCAATCTCCATATAGCGCTTGAGGTTCTTAGCGTCAATTTTGATTTCAGCCATTTCCCCCATTTGCTCGTAACATGAAATTAATTGCTGCTGCATGGTTTCAATTTCTTTGGCATAGGTTGACGTTTTACGGATCCGTCTTTCCAAAATCGCTTTTTGAAGGCCGTGGATCAAGGTCAATATTTGCGCCTGGCTTTTGATCTTTCCATGCATGACAGCATAGCGTTTGATGAACTGCACATCTGTATCAAGGTGCTCGACATTATCAGTTTTGTATGTAATTACAGGAGCTGCTTTTTTAACCGGAGTACTAACTTTCTTCACAGGTTTTGATGATGCTGCTTTAACCGGCTCTTTCTTTTCAGTTGTTGGCTTCACAGGGTTTTGCGTGATGTACTCATCAAGCTTTTTAAAGTAAGCATCCACCACACGTTTGATGTTTTCGTTTGTTCGGTAAGGACTCCAGTTCTCTTGAGATGCTCCTTCTACCAAACGGTGTCCTTTTGCGAGTGCTTCTGGAACGTTTTCCCAGTTGATGTTTGATGTTTTTTGAAAGTAGTTTGTTGTGTTTAACATGGTCTAAAAATTTAATAGTTCTAATTCGAGTTCAAATGCAAGGGCTTCTAGCTCCAGTTCATTTAGGGCAATTGCCGGCGCAGATTTAACCGGCGTAAGATTGGTGCGGTATTCCAATAAGTAATTCAAGCGATTGAATTCTTCAGCTCTAGCCTGGGCGCTTCGTCCTTCGACTTGCAAGGCTGATTTTTTGGCTTGGATTTCTACCTTCAGCTCTTGCCACTTTGGCGAGTTCTGCTCTCCTTTGTAAAGCTCTGATTGTGCTATGATGGCTTGCTTGTCTGCTTCGTATTGTGCCATTACAGGACTTAGGTCGCTTGTTAGCGAATAGCCCTTTGGTTTGAGCAAGGTGCGCTCTGTTTTTCTGACTTTGCTTACGTATTCTTTGAAGTACGACACATAGTATCCTTGCGAGAAATACAATCCCAACAAGGCATAGGAAGCATCTATTTTTCTACCAATAGAAATAATGTCCTTATCCTGCTGGTCTGTAGCGTTTAATAGTGCTTCAATCTCTTCTTTGAGCTCCT
>JBIIBL010000086.1:0-8157 GCA_044239425.1 Crocinitomicaceae bacterium
TACTTTTGACGACACTTGTCAAGCAAGAACCCATGAAAACGCTTTTTATCCTCCTTTTATCCTCGTTGCTTTTTTCTTGTTTCGTCCCTAGATCCAAACGCATCCCACCTTTAGAATACATGCAAATACAATTATCAGAGATCAACGATTCACTTTACCAAACTGAAACAGAACCCATCCAAATCGATTCGCTCCAACTTGAAGCAAACATCCTCACGCTTTTCTATTCATGTACTGACGATCCCGGCGAAGTGCGCTTAGTTGGTAGTTCCATGATTGCTAAATCATTCCCGCCGATCAGATCTTGTAAATTAATGAGTACAAGCACTAAAATTCGCTCACACAATTTATCACCATACAAGGGTTCAGTTGTTTTTGACCTCAAACCACTGAGTTACAAAACCACAAACGATGCGGCTACATATATCCAATTACAAGGTTGGCCAGAAAAATTACTTTTTATTTACACCGACTAATGGAAGAAGAACGCATTGATAAAATATTACTCGAACGTGGTTTGGTAAGCACCCGCGTTCGCGCCGAGGAAATCATCAAAAAATACGGCGTAAAGGTCAATGGTAAGCTTTTTTCTAAACCAGGTAAGAAAGTCCCGACCAACGCGCAGATTGAATTACTCGCCGAAGAAATTCCGTGGGTATCCAGGGCTGCATTCAAACTTATTGCTGCTTTGGACCACTGGAATATAGACGTCCAAGACCGCGTTTATATCGATTTAGGCGCAAGCACAGGAGGTTTTACAGAAGTATTATTGAGCAGAGGCCTCAGCCGTTGTTTTTGCGTAGATGTTGGCCAAAAACAACTACACGACAAAATCAAAGCAGATCCCCGTGTGGTCAATTTAGAAAAAACACATGCCCGCGACCTCACCGAAAAATTACTCCCAGAACAAGTGGATGGTTTGGTGGTAGATGTCTCATTTATTTCACTAGAAAAAGTCTTGCCGTTTACAATTCCTTTTTTGAAAGCAAAAGCAACCGTTCTTTTATTGGTCAAGCCACAATTTGAACTCGGTCCAGGTTCTTTGAACAAAGCAGGTGTTGTCAAGGACACAAGTCAGTATCCTGCGCTTTTAGAAAACATCAAGCAAATGGCACAGCGCAACCAATTGCAATGGAAAGGCTATATCGACTCCCCTATTCTCGGCGGCGACGGCAATACAGAATTTTTGGGCTATTTTCAAAAGAAATAACTTACTTTGTAGCCTTATGATGAGTATTGAAGAATTGCAAAAAGCTTTTTTAGACCTCGATTTTCAGGCCAACCGCATCGCCAAACTTAAAGGGGTAGATCTTGAGCATCTTTATCGCTTTAACGAGCGCTCTGAACAAGTTAGGATACAATTACTTCAAATGGGGCTTAGTGATGACTTGACGCTCTCGCTTGTTGAACTCTATCCGATTGATGAAAAGTTTCAACCATCCTTTACTTTTGGTAGAAAAATCCTCAATGTATTCACATTTGGTTTTCACAAAAAACGCTACATACCAAAAAAACAAGAAGCCTACTTCCGCAAAGAGGTTGCAGAAAGAAGCAGACTATTCGCCTACATTAAAGATCATTTGAGCGTCGATTAATTGCGCTTCAACTCAAATACATGCTTTATTCAGAACAGCTTCATGAATAGCACCAGCCTCAATTGTAATGGCGGTACCAACTAGATCACAAGTAAGCGGTGCTGAACCTAAGTTCGTAACCATTACTTTTTGTTGACTTACCGCTACGGCTAAGGGTTGATTCTGATAGCGAATCTGAAATGAGTAGCTCTTCCAAGGGGTTGGAATCTGAGGATCTATTGCTAAACTATCTTCGTAAACTCTGACTCCTGCAAGCCCTTCAACTACTGACATCCAGGTTCCCGCCATTGAGGTAATATGCAAGCCTTCGTCTGCTTCGTGGTTGTAGTCATCGAGGTCAAGGCGACTCGTTCTGAGATACAACTCGAGTGCTTTGTCAAGGCGCTTGATTTTAGCTGCTAATATAACGTGCACACAAGGCGACAACGATGATTCGTGAACGGTTTTGGGTTCGTAGAAATCGAAGTTTTCGCGAATGACTTCTTCTGAGAAATGGTCTTCAAATAAATACAGACCCTGCAATACATCGGCTTGTTTGATGAAAATAGAACGCAAAATGCGATCCCAGGACCAATGTTGGTTGATAGGGCGCTCGGCAACTGCAATATCGGCAGTGCTGAGTTGATCCTTATCCATGAAGCCATCTTGTTGCAAAAAGATGTTGGTGCCTTCTAGCTGTGGGAAATAAACGTTGTCTACAATGTGTTTGAACTGTTCGATTTCTTGCGCGCTTAACTTTTGAGCAAGAGCATTGGAGACTGTAGCATTAACCTCTAAACAATAGGCAATACACCAACGGGCAATGTAGTTGGTGTACCAGTTGTTGTTGACGTTGTTTTCGTATTCGTTCGGGCCTGTTACACCGAGCATCACGTACGCTTGTTTGGCTGCTGACCAATTGAAACGCTGCGCCCAAAAACGGGCAATGCCTACCAAAACAGGAAGGCCGTAAGTATCTAGGTAAGCGACATCGCCTGTGTGGCGGATATAGTTATAAATACCAAAAGCAATGGCGCCATTGCGGTGGATCTCTTCAAAAGTAATTTCCCATTCGTTGTGGCATTCTTCACCGTTCATGGTCACCATTGGGTACAAGGCCGCGCCGTCTTTAAAACCAAGCTTTTGAGCGTTTTCAATGGCGCGGTCTAGGTGATTGTAGCGATATACCAAAAGTTGGCGCGCCACTTTCGGGTCGGCTGTTTTGAGGTAAAAGGGCAAACAATATGCTTCGGTATCCCAATAGGTTGCGCCGCCGTATTTTTCACCGGTGAATCCTTTAGGGCCAATATTGAGCTTCGCATTTTTACCCGTATAGGTTTGGTACAAATGAAAAATATTGAAACGGATACCTTGCTGAGAAGCAACATCGCCCTCAATTTGAATATCCGCGCTTTTCCAGATGTCGGACCAAGCTGCTTCGTGCTCCGAACGCAAGGTGTCAAAGCCGCTTGTGTAAGCATCGCGCACGCGCTTAATTGCTTTGGCCGCTAATTCAAATTCAGAATGGTTAATGGTTGAGGTAACCGCAACATACTTTTTGAGGGTAAAGCGCACCCCTTGTTCTAGGTAATGCTCAAAATTATTCTCTACATAAAAATCACGCTGCGCGACATTCGGATGAATGGTGAGTAATTCTTGTTCGCGCCAAAAGCTAAAGCGCATAGCCGTAGCCACGCAAAAATCAGTTTTTTTGGTGCGCGTACACAATATACCTTTCTGAAGATCTACTTTGCGCGAATCTTCTAGCCAAAAGAATTCGTCGTAATTGGAGTCGTGGTTTGTGACCTTACCATCAAGGTAAGGCGTAAATTTGACGTTACCACTGAAGTTAAGCGGAGTTACTGAATAAGATATAGCTGCGATTTCTTCGCGAGCCATGGAACAAAAGCGTATACTTTCTATCTCGAGTTCTTTACCATTGCCAAAAACCACCCTTGCGCTGCGCTTGAGCAAACCTTTTTGCATATCGAGCTCGCGGTGAAAATGCTTTACTTGCAGCTGATTTAAATCTAGTTTTTCGCCGTCCAAACTGATATCAATACCAATCCAGTTGGTAGAATTGAGCACTTTGGCAAAGTATTCCGGATAACCGTTTTTCCACCATCCTACACGCGTTTTATCTGGGTAGTACACCCCACCAATATAGCTTCCTTGCAAAGAGGGACCAGTATATTGCTCTTCAAAATTGGCGCGCTGACCAAAAGAACCGTTTCCAATACTGAAAATACTTTCCGCTTGTTGTTGTTTACTTGGTTCAAATTTGTTCTCGATGATCTTCCAAGGATCGATTTCAAATAAATTACGCATATTGTTCTACTCTAAATTCTGTCAAATCGTTCAAATAAATATCGGCTTGTTCTGCGATGTGCGGATTGCCCACACCTATTGCTGTAAAACCTCCTGCTTTAGCGGCTGCTATGCCTGAAGCTGCATCTTCGAAAACAAAACAAGCCTCTGGTGCCAAACCAAGTGCTTTTGCGCCTTTCAAAAAGACCTCAGGGTGCGGTTTTGGGTCAGTGACCCCATTGCCGTCTATTACTACCTCAAAATAAGAGCTAATACGGAGTTTGTCTAAGATAAAAATGGCGTTCTTACTAGAAGATCCGACGCCCAAATGAATGCCTTTCTGCTTCGCCTCTTGAAGTAACGAAAGTACTCCTGGCAATAGGTCGTCTTGATTCAAATCTTGGATAGATTCCAAATAAAAATCATTTTTGCTTTTCAATAAGGCCTCAAATTCGGTATTAGAAATGGTTTTGCCTCCCATTTCCAGAATTTTTTTGAGGGAATCTACCCTACTCACCCCTTTCAAGAGTTCGTTTTCTTTTTCTGTAAACTCAATTCCTAAGGAATGTGCACAGCGCTGCCATGCTAAAAAATGGTTGTGTTCGGTACTGACCAAGACACCGTCGAGGTCGAATAAAAAAGCTTTCATGTTATCCACGCGTAATTTGCTTATCAGTAAGAATCAAATTAAGTAAGCCCGCCAAAACGAGTGACGAACCTGCTAAAAGCATTGGTGCAATTGGGTCGTCTCCAAATATTTTGGAAAGCGCGTTGACACCACCTAATGCTGCAATGATTTGAGGAATAACGATAAACATATTGAACAAGCCCATCATGAGGCCCATTTTGTTTTCATCGACGGTGCTCGAGAGCATAGCATAAGGCATCGATAAAATACTACCCCAAGCAAAACCGATGAGTGCAAAACACAACCAGAGGTAAACAGGACTTGGAATAAAACCCATAAGGATAAAACCAGCGCCACCAGCCACCAAAGAAACTAAGTGCACCCATTTGCGGTTGACACTGAATTTGGCTGCGTAAAAAGTGAGCGCAAGCGCAAATAACATAGAGGTGAGGCCATATACACCCATATTAGAACCAACGGCGTCGGCAGCAACTTGATAGGCTTGATTCATTTGCTCGAAGTTGGTGCTGTTTTCTCTAGGTGCAGGAGCGTTGTATACGGTAGCGGTGAGTGCAGGGGTTGCCATGCTCCACATTGTGAAGAAGGCAAACCAGCTAAAGAATTGAATTAGGCCTAACTTCAGCATGGTTGGTGACATACTAGTCACTGAACTCCAGAAATCTTTGATAAAATTGGCGTTTTTCTTTTCTTTTTGAAAAGCTTCTTCATCAGATGGAGGATATTCATCGGTAGTTAAAATGGTATAGAGGATACTGCCAAGAAAAACAACAGCCCCAATAGCAAAAGCTACTTTGACGTTCATTGGGATTCCTTTTGCTGCAGCGTCGTCGTTAAAACCAAGTTGAGAAACCATCCAAGGCAAGTTGGAAGCCACCCATGTACCGATCCCGATAATAAGAGTCTGAAGAATGAACCCGTAAGAACGCTGAGACTCTGGTAATTTGTCGGCGACTAATGCGCGAAAAGGCTCCATACTAATGTTGATTGAGGCATCGAGCATCCAGAGGAAGCCCGCTGCAATCCAAAGCGTAGGCGAATACGGCACAAAGAAAAGTGCAATGGAGCTGAGGATGGCTCCAATTAAAAAATAGGGTTTGCGGCGTCCAAAACGCACCGACCACGTTCGGTCAGAAAGAAAACCAATGATTGGTTGCACAATGAGCCCGGTAAGTGGGGCAGCAATCCATAAGCCGGGAATTTCTTCAGGAGAAGCGCCTAGCGTCTGAAAAATGCGAGACATGTAGCCGCCCTGAAGAGCGAAACCAAATTGGATACCCATGAAGCCGAAGCTCATGTTCCAAATTTGCCAAAACGAAAGTGAAGGTTTAGTTTGCATTGCTAGAAAAGGGCTTTGGAAATTAGCGAACGTAGACAGCGTAACCCCAAGGAGCAAGCGTCAGGACTTGTTTGCCTTTTATATTCTCTTTTTTGTCCGTAAAAATGTTCATGTAGGTACCTGCAGCATCTGCACTAAGAACTACTTTTTTAGCCTGGGCACTTAAATTGAGCAGCACCAATACTTTTGAATCACCTTGCTCACGTATATAAACCAAGAGGTCTTTTTCTGCTTTGGTACTCAAGAATTTTGGCGCGGCTTGCTTCATTCCAACATAAAGTGCTGGAGTATTCTGATGCATATGAAGTAAGCGACTATAGAAGTTTACTAAATCCATTTTATCCCAATTGATGCTGTCCTTGTCAAAAAACTTCAAGCGACGATCGAGTGATGTTTCTTGTCCGTTGTAAACCAAAGGCATTCCTTGAATAGTTGCAGCCATTACAGCCATAGCAAATCGAGCGTCACCCATGCGTTCCATTTCTGTACCATTCCAAGAGTTTTCGTCGTGATTTGAAGTGAAATTCATATGGAAAGCACCTTCAGGAAGCTCAGCACGTTCAAAATAAGCTTGAATGTCTGCAGCATTTTTCTTGCCTTTAGCAACATCGTTCATGATGTGATGAAACTCCCAACCATAGGTCATTTCAAACGCAGTGTAAAGTTCTTTACCTTCGGCCTCTGCCAACATAAAAACAGGCTTAATCTGGTCTAGTGCTGCTCTTGCCTTGTTCCAGAAATCCATCGGTACCCATCCCGCTACATCGCAACGGTAGCCATCGATATCAAAATCTCTAACCCAATATGACATACATTCTATCATTTCTGATCGCAGTTCTTCATTGTCATAGTTGAGATCTGCAACATCCCACCAATCTGTACCGATGGTGGGTTGCACTTTACCCAAAGAATCGAGCGTATACCAATCGAGTCTACCTTCTTCAATCCAAAGGTGATCAGGAGAGGTATGGTTGGCCACCCAGTCGATGATGATTTTCATGCCTAATTCATGGGCTGAAGAAACCAAACGTCTAAAATCTTCGTGAGTGCCGAATTCTGGGTTAATGGCGCGGTAATCACGAACAGCATAATAACTACCAAGACTTCCTTTGCGATTGAGTTCGCCAATTGGGTGTATCGGCATCAACCAAATGATATCCACTCCCATATCCTTCAGGCGCGGCAATTGTTTTTCAAAAGCAGCAAAAGTTCCTTCTGGTGTAAATTGACGCACGTTTACTTCATAAATTGTGGCGTTCTGCACCCACTCAGGTGTTTTGAGTTGTGCGGTGCTAACAAAAGCAAACAGACCAATAAAGAGCGCGGAAAATAACTTTTTCATAGTTAAACGGTTTCAGTTTTAAGAATATACTTGAGGTGGTAGTTAACCAAGCCAACAACTGGTTTTTGGATAATCGATGCAATATGGATCTGCAGTTCAGTAGCTGCTTGAAACAATTCTTTTTCGAAAATTTTAGAGAGCGACCCTACAAAATGAACTTCCGTTTCTTTGTAGTTGTCGTAGCAACAAACATGCACTTTCATGAAATGCTTGAAGCCATTGAAAACCATTTCCGAAAAGAACGGATGCTCTTTGTGCTTAGCGATAAACGGCATAAAAGAGGCAATAAATACATTGGCGTTTGGCTCTCGGTAAACGCGATCAACGATGAGGTCTTTGTCAAGCTGGTAAGTAGCAATGAAATCTGCTTCGATTTCGGCCGGCAAGTGATGGTATAAAAAAGAAGAGAGCAATTGCTTACCAAAATAACTACCACTGCCTTCGTCTCCAAGGACATAGCCAAGTGCAGGTACTTCTTCTAATATATTTTGGCCATCAAAATAACAAGAATTACTTCCGGTACCTATGATGCAAGAAATTCCGGGTTTCCCGTTGTAGGTAGCGTAAGCACAGGCTAATAGGTCGTGCTCCACTAAAATACTTGAAGATGGAAAAATACGGCGGAGGCCTTCTTCAACTATTTGGTTGAGTTCTGGACTCGAGCAACCAGCTCCATAAAAATAAATGCCTTTAATGTCAGAGGCAAGGTGCATGATGTCGTTATTTTTCTTCAACTCTGCTTCAATGATGTCAGCAGAATGAAAATATGGATTGAAGCCCATTGTTGAAAAAAAACTTTGGTTATTTTTGTTGTCTACTAATACCCAGTCGCTTTTGGTAGAACCACTTTCAATAATGAAATACATAGTTTGTTATAGAGTGAATGATAGCTTTGTGTCAAATTTACACTATCCAAATATATAGATAATACTTCATACGTGCAGCACTA
>JBIIBL010000087.1:0-8112 GCA_044239425.1 Crocinitomicaceae bacterium
ATGGGGTGGTACTTTCTGCTGGTTGTAGTTTTGGTCGAAAAATAAATGGTTTAGCAGTAAACCTCGTTGCGAATAAATATGTTGTGGTGAATGGGGTAGAACTCGGTCTACAGAACCAGGCACATAGGATGAACGGACTTCAGCTTGGACTCTTCAACCGCTGTGTCGAACTAAATGGTTTGCAAATTGGCTTATGGAATGTCAATGAAAAACGGAGGTTACCGTTTGTTAATTGGTGATTTATAAAAAAAATAGGAATGTTAAAAATGAATCAATGCTTTCTATTCGCTTATTTATAATTGAGTCTGTAAATCAAC
The DNA here is from genome assembly GCA_044239425.1 of Crocinitomicaceae bacterium. Taxonomy (GTDB): domain Bacteria; phylum Bacteroidota; class Bacteroidia; order Flavobacteriales_D; family Crocinitomicaceae; genus UBA952. The sequence goes on from JBIIBL010000087.1 coordinate 318, forward strand.
AGCATGAAATCAACAACACTCTTTTTAGCGCTCGTTTTCAGTGCGCTTTCCTTCGCTCAAAACTGGGCGCCAGCAGGTGCCAAATGGCATTATTCATACATCGGATTTTCGATCGGCTATGTCGAGATTGCCAATGTGGGCGATACCGTTATTGCGGGGCAGACTTGCCAGAAGTTGCAAAAAACATTTAATGGCCTGCAGTTTGGCGTAACGCCAACAAATTTTGTTTTCGACACCACCTACAAACCTTTCTACGATAACGAATGTGATTACCTAGTTGGCTTAGAAGAAAATACATTCATGCGTTCAGTTCAAATCTGGCCCAATCCAAGCGCCGGCGATCTTTATATCGAATCTGAGCTACCCTTTATAAACATCCTACTCAATGATGCCACAGGACAAACCATTGAATCTTTTGATCTAAAAGCTGGCGTGAACCAAATGCATTTCCCTAGTTTGCAGTCAGGTACTTATTTCATCCGCAAGGATGGGCAGTGTGTGAAGTGGGTGGTGGAGTAGAATTGCCGAGAATTATGTATTTTCGAGGGCAATTATGGTTTTCAGCAGCATCTTGTTCTTATTGTACTTCTTACCAGTATTCATGCTGGTGTACGTGCTGTTGCCTAAGAAAGCCAAGAACTATTGGGCGCTTTTGGTGAGCATTTTGTTTTATGCCTGGGGAGCGCCCAACTTCTTATATGTAGTGCTGTGTACGAGTATCATCGACTTCTACTTGGTTCAGGCGCTCTACAAAAGTGAGAAACAACAGCGTAAAAAAGTCCTGCTCACCATCTCACTGGCGCTCAATTTAGGCCTTTTAGCTTATTTTAAATATGCCAACTTCTTTATTGAAAATGTCAATGCAGCGCTAGGCTCTCTTGGAATAGAGCAACTGGCCTGGACGCAAGTGGCTTTGCCAATCGGCATTTCGTTCTTTACCTTTCAGACGCTTACTTACGCCATAGAAGTATACCGCAATGAACACGCGCCGTTTGAGCGCCCTGATCATTATTTACTTTACAAACTCATTTTTCCACACGCCATTGCAGGCCCAATTATCCGCTTTAAAAGCGTGGCGGCTCAGGTAGTGGATCGAACTGAAACCCCAGACGACCGCCTGATTGGCTTGTTTCGTTTCAGTTTGGGTTTGGCCAAAAAGGTGCTCATTGCAAACGTTCTTGCCAAGCAGGCTGATCTCTATATGGGCGGCGACGTACAAGCATTGAGTTTTGATGAGGCTTGGGTGGGAATTCTCGCCTATACTTTTCAGATTTATTTTGATTTTTCTGGCTACTCCGATATGGCCATTGGCCTTGCGCGCATGATGGGCTTTCGTTTCCCTGAAAACTTTGACTCACCTTATAGTTCTGCAAGCATTACCGAGTTCTGGCGCCGCTGGCACATCACCCTTGGGGCGTTCATGCGCGATTTCCTTTATATTCCGTTAGGAGGCAACCGCGTGAGCAACAAATGGCGCTTATATGTCAATTTGTGGTTGGTGTTTTTGGTTTCTGGCTTGTGGCACGGGGCGTCGTGGAATTTTGTGTTGTGGGGAGCCTTTCACGGTTTGTTCTTGATCCTCGACCGCCTTTTCTTATTGAAATTTTTAGAAAAAATAGGGAGGGTTTCAGCCGCAATTTTTACGTTTTTTGTAGTGGCTATGGCATGGGTGCTCTTTCGAATTGAAAACTGGGAAAACGCGAAAATATTTTACTATAAATTAATTGATTACAAAGACATTAAATTTATTGAATTAAATAATAGCTTTTATATTATTTTACTACTTGCCATCTTATTTTCCTTTATGGGAAGATTTCAATTCATGGAGAAGATTACCCTATTTTTTACTGCGGAAAATCCAATCTTGTCTATTTCCAAAGCCACTGTAATTACCACGATTTCAATTGTCCTCTTATTCTTGAGTGTTGTTTTCCTGTCCGCATCCAACCTGAACCCTTTTATCTATTACCGCTTCTGATGAAAGTACCTCCAAAAGATACCCTACTGAAGAACGCGCTATTTGGACTTGTGCTTGCCGCGCTGCTCTTGCCATGGATTGAGCAAAACGAACATCTTTTTAATCCTAAGGCTTTGGGTGGGGTGCCACCTTCTTCAGAAAACGTCAAATTCTCTCCCGACAAATGGCTTTCGGCCAAATTTCAAGAAGGGCAAGAAGCGTATATCCGAGATCATTTTGGCTTGCGAACTTTTATGGTGCGCTTCTACAATGAGTTATTTGACCAACTCTTTGGAGAATTTCAAGCCAATGGCGTCATTATGGGTAAAGACGACTATCTGTTTGAAGAAAACTATTTATTGGCAGCCAGTGGGCAAGACTTTTTAGGTTCAGATTCAATAGCGCAAGTTGTTTCAGAATTGAATTTGATCAAACAAGACTTAGCCAAACAAGGCAAACATTTATTGGTTTGTTTAGCGCCAGGAAAGGGATCGTATTTCCCGGATAAAATGCCTTCGAGATATCATTATGAAAAGCAGCTTCGCAACCACCCATTTTTTGTGAAGACCCTTCAGCAGGCGCGCATTCCTTTGTTTGACATCCATTCTTGGTTTGAAGCCATGAAGCCCAACACCCCTTATCCATTGTTTCCTAAAAATGGTATCCATTGGAGCTCATACGGTGAATATTTAGTCGCCGATTCTTTGATAAAGAAAATAAGTGCGCTTTCTCAAAAACCCTTTCCAACCTTGAAACTTTTGCGTATAGAACAAGACAGCAAGCCGCGCGACCGCGACGACGACATCGAGCTCGGCATGAATTTATTGCGCAACTTACCTGATTTCAAGATGGCTTATCCAAAGTTTAAGGTTCAGCCTTTGCAAGCCGGACAGAAAGCACCGCGTGTATTGGTGATTGGCGATAGTTTTTATTACGGAATGTACAATTGGGGCATGATGCAAAGCGTCTTTGAAGGCGGTGAGTTTTGGTATTACAACCATGAAAGATTGGTGCCTGGAAAAGAAACGAGGTATATCGAGGATATGAAAAACTACGCCGATGAAGTGGGGCAGTTTGATGTGGTAGTATTGCTACTTACCGAAGCCAATTTACCTCGATTTGGCTTCGGAATGCAACAAGCTTATTTAAGGAAAGGCCTTAAGTGATTGAAGGTGCAACCTTCGGTACAATTTTGACATTGAGTGCTACCCAGCCTTTTTGACCGCGGCTTTTGTCGAAGGTAACTTCGTCGCGCTCTGCGATTGGTGCAGAAAGATTGGCTGCGTGTACAAAGATGTTTTCGCCACTGGCTTTGTCTTTGATGAAACCGTAACCTTTAGAGTCGTTAAAGAAGATCACTGTGCCTGAGTCAGAAGCGTCGTCTTCTTCGCTTTCTTCGCGGCGTGGGATACCAATTTCGATGCTTTCTGCATCGATTTCGATGCGTGTGCTTGGGTCAACTGGTGCATCTACGATGCGACCGAATTCGTCTACGTAAGCCATCATGCTATCTAAGCCACCGCCGGTTGCATTGGATTTACGCTCTTCAGAACGAATTAATTTTTCTTTTTTCTTTTTTGCTTTGAGTTTTTCTTTTTCCTTCTTGGAGAAGGTTTCTTTGGATTTAGCCATTTAATTGCGTTAAGAGAATAAGTGCCGTGAGCAAAGTAGGAAGGGTGGCAACTTACAAGACGCAGGCGGATTTGACTGCAAAGATACAAAAAACTTACTGATGACGCTTGGTGGGTTGCCAAACTGAAGAACGAATGCCTCCAAAAAAACGGAACATCCCTATAAGGAGGGCTATATTCATGCTGACAAAATGAATAATGTAACGCAGCCAAACCAATTGAATGCCTTGGCGACGCGATAGGTAGTCAACAATAAATGTAATAGGAATGAGGAGTAGCCCAAAATAAAGCAATTCGTAAAACCAAGAACTTTCGTGATGTTGAATAATTTGAAGGGTCATGGCTACTAAAAACACGGGTAAAATCCAGCGTAATACTTTATGCGAGAAGAACGTGAAGGATATCAAGTTGAATTTGAACAGCAAACGCCAAAAACGCTTAAGGTTTTGAAAATTACCCGAAGAAATGCGGATTTTGCGGCGAAATTCAATGAGTAGATCATTGGAGACATCCTCGAGTACAATAGCTTCGGTTTGAGTAACGCTGCGGTAGCCCTTCTCGATGCAGGTCATGTTGATATAGAAATCATCGACTAAGAAATGTTCAGGGATTTTTTCGAAGCATTTTTTTCGAAAAGCAAAACAGCCTCCAAACGGTCCCATCATGGCGCCCCAAAGTTTACCCTCAGCTTCTTTGATCAGTACCTCACCGGCAATGTAGGTTGACTCCGGCATCGAAATACCAGTGTCCTTTAAGCCGTAGTGTTTCATCGTGGTATCTACCAAGCCAATTTGCGCATCAGCGAATGGCGCCTGAAGCTGCAGCAGTGTTTGTTGGGTAAAGAGCACATTGGCGTCTGTGAGCACAATGATTTCGTGCTGGGCTTTCGGAACAAGCGCATTTACAATTTTGATTTTTCCTTGACGCTCAGTAAAGTGAAACACCTGACAAGCTGCAAATTTTGTTTGGTATTCTGCAGCGATGAGCGCACTGAAGTCAGAGCTGCTGTCTATACCAATCAGTAATTCTATTTGCCCGGCTGGATAATTGCAAGCTAGAATGGAGTCTAGTTTATCTCGGAGTACTTTTTCTTCGTTGTGGGCAGCAATGACAATTGTGAGGGAGGGGAGAACGCCCGTAACCGGATATATGGTTGCATTTTGTTTTTTTTGAAGCAAAAACTTCAATAAATACGGGTAAACTAGATAGCTAAAGAGCAAAAAAATCAGGCCAATAACAAAAAATAACTGGAGCATATGGCAATATTAGCGATTATTTTGAAGTTCTTCGAGCATTTGTAAAAGTTGTCTTTGGACTTCCTTGGCTTCAAAGTGACTTTCAAAGTAGTGGGAGAAATAAGCTGCACGTTCCTTTATTAATTCTTGGTTTTCTATGAGTTCTAAAATATCGGCAAGAAATGAATCTTGATCGTGTTGAATAAGAAGGGGTTGCAGATCGGGTAAACCATCGGCAGATTTATTGCTCAAGACAATTGGAGCCCCTACACTCATAGCCTCCAAGATTTTCATTTTGACACCTGAACCCGATTGCAAACAACCCACGAAAATACCATGTGTGGCTATAAATTCTTTGGCGTCGGGAACAAAACCATGCACCAAAACACCGGGTTGTTGCCATTGTTTGATATTTTCTGCGCCTTTGCCAGCGATATGAAATGTGAGCGAAGGATGATGTTGTTTGAGAAGCGGAAAAATTTGAGACAAAAACCACTCGACCGCTTCTACGTTTGGTTTCCAATTGAAAGCCCCTAAAAAACATAGTTGTTGGGTTGTTAGCGTACTGCGCTGTGCAGGATGTGTGATAGACGCTGGCAAATAACGGCATGCGGTGAGGGTCTGGCCTTCAATGATGGATAAATCTGTATTGGAGATGGTTAAAATTAAATCCAAGCCACCTTGATCTTCACTCCAAATGCTACGCTCGGCCCATTTTAAGCTGTACGCCAGTTGATTCAGGTACCATTTTTTGGGTAAATTTTTGGTGTTGACAGCGAGGTCTTTCCAGATTTGGTGCTCGATATTGTGCGCGCGGTAAATAAATTTAGCTTTGGAATAGGTCCTCAGATTGGGTGCGTAGACCGCAGCAAAAAGGCTTTCAAAGATGACAAAATCGTAATTTTCTTTTTGGAGTTCTTGCTTAATTGCGGTATGTACTTCCGAGCTTTTGAAGCGCGTCAGGTTGTAAGATTCTTGCCTGAGTAAAGCTACAATGGCACCGTAAATGCTTAAGCCTGTATCTACAAAATGTGGCGTCACTGTTAGTTTGTCGTGCTGAAGAAACGCGCTGCTGTCAAAAGGATGCTTGGCGGTTTCGATGGAATGATAACTGATTTTATTGACTTTCTGCAACGAGAGCAGGTCCTCGAGCAGCCTGGCCATAGCCAAGCAGCCGCCATCTAAAATGGGGTAAGGCGGTTTGTGACTAAGGATCAGTATTTTCAAGGTGCGTAAGTTTAAACAGACAACGCTTTTTTAGTGAAGAAAAAAGCCACTGGCGTAAAGATAACAGCTGCCATCCACATGCCAATAAAAGGCGAAACTGTACCAGTATCAGCAAGGTTATCGCCAACAGAACTCAAAATGAAATACAACATGAAAACAAGCGCTGCAATGACGACAGGTGCACCAAAACCACCTTTTTTAATGAGTGCACCCAGCGGAGCCCCCACAAAAAAGAGTACAATAATGGCGTAGGTGAGGGCAAACTTTCGGTGGAATTCAATCCAGTAAAGGTCGGTTTCTCGATCAAGTGTTATCAGGAATTGTTGTTGGTTGTCCAATTGCTGCTGGTTGCGTCTGATTTTCGAAATGGCCAAGTTATAAGCTAATTGTTTGTCGCTGGTGCTGAGTTGCTTAACAGAAATTGGATCGATCTTTTCTTTGCTGCCAGAAGCAATACTCGGATCGTTGTTGTTAGATTTTTCAATGTTTTGATTGAGGCTTAAAAAACCGAGTGCACTTTGCTTAACAAAGTTATCGAGCAAGCGCTCTTTTTTAACTTTTATGGAGTCAATGGCAGCGTCTATCTGAAACACATTGAGCATTTCGTATTTGTCGGTAAATAAGTCTTCTTTAGAACGGTTGAGGTCGAGCCCTTCGAGGTCCAATTTGTAGACGCCTTGCTCAAATTTAGAAACCCTAGATGGTCGGTCCGACGGGTTGCTAATGCTGTTATTGGGCAAATACATTGGGTTTTGGAGGTCGAGCTCTTCTAAAATGTAGCCATTCTTTAAATTTAAAAACACAAACCTACCGTTTACCGACTTATAAACATTTGCTTCTCTGGCGCGTACGGTGCGCAATTGGGTAGGTTGGGTGTAGTCGTGGATTGTGACTCCTAAGCATTGATTACCGTTGAGAGAATCAATTTTAATAGCATATCCTTCAAAATGCTTGGAATAAACCCCAGGCGTGAGGATAGTGGCAATTTTCTTGTTTTGAATGTCGTAGATGAGCGTGTGCCATTTCAAATTTGCCGCCGGAATGACGAAGTTGGCAAAAAAGAAGGTGGCAGCGGAAATGAGCAAAACAATAATAATGAGTGGCCGCATGATGCGCAACAAAGAAAAACCACTGGCCTTCAAGGCGGTGAGCTCGTTGTGTTCAGCTAAATTACCAAAGGTCATGAGCGAGGAAAGCAAGATGGCCAAAGGAAGCGCCATTGGGATGATTCCGGCAGAAACGTACATTAAAAGCTCTAAAATGACCCAAACACTTAGACCTTTGCCCATGAGGTCGTCGATGTAGACCCAAAAAAACTGCAATATGAGCATGAACATCGAGATCAGGAGCGTCACGATAAATGGTCCGGTAAAAGACTTAAGGCTAAACAGAACGAGTCGTTTCAAGCGCGTAGTTTGGAGCAAATTTAAGCAATAAAGCCGAAGATTAGCCGTAGAATTATTGGTTGGATTTAGGCGCCAATGATGCGTTTGAGGTCAGAGATGGCTTGGTTCCAAAGGGCCGCGCTGCTTTCTTGATCTGAAGGTGTTGCAAAATCGGTAATGTGTAAAATAACAGAGTTGGTCATCGGGTCGACGATATAGGCCAACTCGAAATAGGTATCGAGGCCTTCTTCTTCGTCTTCTAGCCACTGAAAACGGATTTTGGCGTTCATTTTGAGTTGAAGCAGGCGCGCAGGCTCGGCGTTTCCATCCCATTCAAAGGTGTAGATGTCGTCAGAGACC
>JBIIBL010000023.1:0-26413 GCA_044239425.1 Crocinitomicaceae bacterium
GAGAATCGAACTCCTGTTTCAAGGATGAAAACCTTGCGTCCTAACCACTAGACGAATGGGCCAAAATGTCAAAACCCCAGAATTTGGGATTGCAAATATAGTAGGAATTTCTTGAAGCGCAAGGGCGTCAACCATTTTTTTTAAGAAAAATCTGAGTCGTCAGAACTCATTTTAAAACCTAGGCGCTTACCTGTTTTGAGTTTGAGTTGTTCGCCCATCATGAAAATCTGACCGACGCTCACATTATCCATATATTCAAATGGCGGAATGTAAAGATCAAATTGCAAGGCATAAGCAAAGGCCATTTGCGCAATCAGCTGCAAGAGTTGTTCGGACAACAACATGTGCTGAGGATCGCTGAAAGTGGCACCCAAAGAACCTTTTCCTTCAATAAAGAAATGTCTTTCATGATTGATAAAAATACGCGCAATTAAATTACCCATGTCGTCTAGGCGATTTTGCTGCATAGACTCTGCCAGAAAATTGTAGATATGAATGGTGCCAAAATAGCCATTGTTTGGATGGGCTTTGAAATAGGCTGTACCCCAAAGAGGATTGGAATCTGGGAGGCGAAAAACATTGTGGTGAAGATTGAAAACAAGCACATCGCTTCCGATGTAAACGTGAAATTCGTGATCGCCTCTGTCTTTTACCCAAAGACGCACACGTTCATCAGTAATTACCGTTTTTAACGCCGCCAACTCTTTATCAATTAGAGTGCGGAGTTGCGCAAACACAAGTTCGATATCGTCGGCGATATCTTGTTTGAGCGCAGATTTGTGCAATAAAATATCGATGAGGTGCTGTCGGTTAGTAGCGATAGGATCGTTGGCGGCTTTTTTCTTCATGGCACTATTTTTGTTGTTAAAAATACCGCAAATGCAGGAATTTAGGCTTAAAAGTCTATAAAACTTTCAGCTGTATTGCCAAAAAATGTTTAATTTTGAGAAAAGCGCAACTTTCTGCGCCCCAACTATGAAAAAGCGCATTTGGTTTATTATCAATCCCATTTCTGGTGTGCGTCGCAAAGACGACATCCCTGCGCTTATCCGTCGTTTTCTAGACCACGACACCTACGCCTTCGAAATACAATACACCAAATACAAAGGGCACGCCATTGAAATTGCTCAAGAAGCAGTGCAACTTGGCATCGACATCGTTTGCGCTGTAGGCGGCGATGGCTCAGTTCACGAAGTCGGCACTACACTCATCGGCACCAACACAAGCCTTGCCGTAATTCCAATTGGTTCGGGCAATGGGCTAGCACGCCACATGTTCATTCCACGCAACATCAAAAAAGCGATCCAAACCATCAACCTCAACCAACAAATCATCATGGATACCGTCATGGTGAATGACCAACCATTCCTTGGTGTTGGAGGATACGGGCTAGATGCAGTCATTGCCAAAAAATTCGACGAAGACCACAAACGCGGTTTTTGGACCTACGTTAAGCATGTCTTCAAAGAATTCTTCCGCTATAACCCCATGAACATCTCCATAGATACCAACGGGCAAATCAAAAAACTTCCGGTCGTACTTTGTACCATTGCCAATACCTCTGAGTTCGGCAATGGTTTTAAAGTATCGCCAAAATCAGATGCCACCGACGGCAAGCTAGAACTTTTCTTGCTAAAGCCTTTCTCATTGTTTGGCATTCCAAAAATGATTTTTCAGTTTTTTACGGGTCGTTCAGATCGATCCTTTTATGCAGAGGTCATCTCCTTTAAAAACGCCAAAATTTCTTTACCAAATGGCGTTGCTCATCACGACGGCGAACCAATTACGGTTATGCGCGAACTCAACGTGCGCGTTGTACCACACTCACTTCACATCATTGTAGGTCAAAAATAATGGCTATTTCCTTTCAATTAGAACTCGAGGCCATGTTGGCCCAACTTGCTCAACTCAACAAAAACACAACACCTTCTTGGGGTCAAATGAATGCTCAACGTATGGTCGAGCATCTTGCCGATGCACTCTATATGTCTGTAGGTAAAGGCGACTACCAATTAGAAGTTCCCGCAGACCGCATTGAGCGCATGCAAGCATGGTTAGAATCCGACAAACCCATGGCCAAAGATGTTCAGGTTTCGTTTGCTACACCAGAAACCCCGTTGCGCAACGACGAACTCGAAACCGCAATTGATGAGTTCACTGATGCCTTCTTGTCATTTGAAGAATGGTATGAAGAAGACGGAAGCCGCACGGCTGTCCACCCATTTTATGGAAGTTTAAATTTCTCCCAATGGCAACGCCTCCATACCAAGCACTTCAGTCATCATTTTGAACAATTTGGCCTGATCTAAGCTTTTATTTCTTTCGTTTCTTTCTCAACAAAAGAATTTTCAGATGCGTCATCCGCTCTTACTTACTTTAGCTATTGGCATTACAATGGGCACCCTCAATCACCTTTACCTCAAATCAAAAGGACACAATAGCAGCGCACAATGGTTCTTGCAAATTGTGGTATTTTTTGCTTTAGCTTTTAGTGTATTGAAGTTTTTAGCTTAAATTGACAATTTCAGCTCGATTTAAAATAATATCCAAATCTTAATGCCGGAACTGCCGTTTTATAGCTTGAATTCAATGCGACGAGCGGGGCAAGCTCTGCAGCAAATGAAAAACCACTTGTTTTTCGCCATTGTATGCCAAAAGGAATGTGAATTCCATACATTTGATCCCAACCACCTGAGCCAAAAAAATTAGGTAAAGAAAACGCACTAAATTGTGCACCCGAATAGATCCGAAAGTTTTGTTTGCTATTGAGCGGATTCGTGTATAATTTTAGACCGCCATATGCGCCCACCAAACCACCTCCTAATTCCAAACGCAGGTTCTTATTTAGTTGAAAATCAAAATAGGCAGAACCAATAACAGTTGGCCCAAACAACTGCAAACCCATTCCAAATTTCTGAGCATGAAGCGGACTCAAAAGTGAATAGGTCATTAAAAGGTAAAAAATTGTTTTCATATGAATTTATTACCAAAAATAATAAGCAGATCATTCAACCCAAAACTGAATCGCGCAATAAAATCAGCTCTTACTTGTGAAAATGGCAAGTTTACTTCCCGAATTTCAGAAAAGGAATAAACCTCGGAACGCGTTTTTGGTAATCTTTGTAGGCCGAATACTTATTGGCTGAGAGTTCTTCGGAGAAGTCAGAACTGCCTTTAAAGAGAATGAGTAGCAAAACACAACCTCCGATAGTCCAATTGATCCATTGCCCTGTTGCATTGACGCTGAACAAATAGAAAATAACCCAAATACTTTGCTCCATTGCGTAGTTAGGATGGCGCACAATGCTCCATAAGCCTGTGGATACAAACCCTACTTCGTATTCGCCTAAAGGCTCACCAGCTTTGATGCGGCGGTGCTTTTCTGTTTGGAAGTCATATTGCTGTTGGTCGGCAATATATTCAATAACCACTGCAAGCAACATGAGTGCCGCTAGTAAATAGTCAATCATGTTAAGTCGCGGATCAGTAGTGGTAGATAACGTAGCTAAAATAGGTATCGTAAATGAAAAAATCAGGATGTTTTGATAGGCTGAAATAAAGAACAAATTGAAAAGTCCCCAAATAAACTTATTATTGAAACCAGGGCGATTGCGCAATGCTTCCCAGCGATAGTCTTCTTCACCAGCCCAAAAGCGCAAAGTGTAAGCACCGCGGCGGGCAAAATTAAAGGTCAAGCGCGCACCCCAAATGGTTACTAAAATAGCCATGAGAACCATTCGTTCAGATAATTCTGGCGCTAAAAATACCATGTGCCAAACGTAGTAAATGGGCACGATGCTCCAAAGTTTGTCGACCTGTGAATTATTGCGAGAGATTTCTCCGACCACAAAGCAATAAGCGATGACAATACCAACAGGTAAGTACATTTGTGCTAAGATATCATATTGCAACTCGCTCGGTGTATAACCAAAATTGAGACAAATGAGTGGCGCAACCACGACGGTAAAGATCAAAAGTAAAATAGTGAGTAGCATGTTTACGTAAATTTAGGATCACATTTTGAAATGTGAGGCTGGGTTAGGTTTCGAATTTAATAAAAAACTTTTAAGATTTTGCAAATGGAAGGGCTGCTGCACGCGCCGCTTCAATAATTATTTGCTGCACTTGATAAAAAACAGTTGCGTGATCAGCATTTTTTACCCAACACTTTACTTTGATTTGCAAACCTGCTTCCGTGAGTTGTTGAACACCAACAATAGGCTCTGGCTTTTGGAGCACCCTTTTATCTGTTTTTAAAGCCACGCCAATGACTTGCTGAATGTCGCTGATTTGAACAGCATGATCAAAAATAAAGGTCCATTCGATGCGACGCGTAGATTCTTTCGTGTAATTGACGATAGTGCCATTGGCAAGAGGACCGTTCGGAAAAACCAAGACTTTATGATCTGCAGTTTTGAGATAGGTATTGAAAATTTGGATTTCTGACACAACACCCTGTTCACCTAAGGCCATGATGTCATCGCCAACTTTAAAAGGCTTTAAAACAAGTATCATGATGCCGCCAGCAAAATTGGATAGCGTACCAGAAAATGCCATACCGACAGCAATTCCAGCTGCACCGAGCAACGTAAGAAAAGAGGTCATTTCGACGCCTAATTGAGTAATGGCAGAAATGACCACCATGATTTTCAAGGCCATTGACAAGAAACTTGTCAGAAAAGAAATGAGCCCAGCATCGGTATCGCTTTTGCGCAAAATACGATTGACCAAGCGCGTAAGAACGCCCGTGAGCCAAAAACCCACTACCGCAATTACTATGGCGAGGATCACGTTGGTGAGTAAGGAAAAAATGACTTTACTAAAATCTCCGGATTTAAGGTCAAATAGCGTTTCGATGAAGTGCATATCGTATTTTTACCACAAAAATAGGAATGTTTAGCGAGTTCGGAAATTCAGATCAAATTCAGCTCATTGCCACAGATGGCATTGTCGACTTTTATCCTCAATTTTTATCGAAAATTGAAAGTCAAGCCCTTTTTGACCGCATCCATGTGACTGAGAATTTTGACCAGAACGAAATTGTACTTTTTGGAAAAAGGATGAAGGTCCCGAGGCTAGAAGCTTATTATGCTTTAAATGGAGAAGTCTATAGCTATTCAGGACAGGAGCTAAGAGCAAAGCCATTCCCAAACTACCTGAATGAATTGAGAATACGCGTAGAACAACAAACCGGCCAAACCTACAACGCCCTGTTGATCAACTATTACCGAGATGGCAAAGATTCAAACGGCTGGCATGCAGACAACGAAAAATCGCTGGGTAAAAATCCGAGCATTGCGTCCTTGAGTCTCGGCGCGGAGCGGCGTTTTGAGTTCAAGCACCTGACCAATGGTATACACAAAAAAATGCTATTAACCGACGGAAGCTTATTGCATATGCACGGCTCTCTTCAACATCATTACAAACACCAATTGCCAAAAATGACAGGATTGTCACAAGCTCGGCTCAATTTAACCTTTCGTTGGGTGCAGCCTTCAACCTTAAATCAGTAACTTTGAATAAATGAAGCCTCAAGACTACATGCAACGTTGCCTTGATCTAGCTATTTTAGGTCAAGGAGCAGTATCGCCCAATCCAATGGTTGGTTGTGTTATTGTCAAAAACGGCAAAGTCATTGGCGAGGGTTACCACCAAGAATTTGGCGGACCACATGCGGAAGTTGTAGCGATTGCAGCTGTCAAAGATCAAAACGAACTAGAAGGCGCAACGGTTTACGTCAGTTTAGAACCTTGCTCTCATTTTGGCAAAACACCACCCTGCAGCAACCTTTTAATTGAGAAAAAAGTAGCACAAGTAGTTGTTGCGTGCAAAGATCCGAATCCTAAAGTTGCCGGAAAAGGCATAGAGCGCTTGCAAAAAGCAGGCATTAACGTAGAGGTTGGCATATTAGAAACAGCCGCCAAGCAGCTCAATAAGCGCTTTTTTTGCTTCCATCAAAAACAAAGACCTCATGTAGTGCTCAAGTGGGCGCAAACCAAAGATGGTTTTCTAGACCGCTTGCGCACCGACGCACAAAAAGGCATCAACTGGATTTCCTCAGAAGAGTCCAGATCCTTGGTGCATCATTGGCGCAGTCAGGAAATGAGTATCTTGGTAGGTAAACACACCGCACTCAACGATAACCCCTCACTTACTGTTAGAGACGTCAGCGGTAAAAACCCAATCCGTATCCTCATTGACAGCCAGCTTCAAGTTCAAAACGACATCAGCCTGTTCTCCGAAGATGCCCCTACCCTCATTTTCAATCGACTAAAAAACGAGAAAAAAGGAAATATAGAATGGATCAAAATTCAAGAAACTGCCACTAAGCACATTTTAGATGAACTCTTCAAACGCGGAATTCATTCGGTGATGGTAGAAGGAGGCAGCCGCACCCTACAATATTTTATTATTGACAATGTTTGGGACGAAGCGTATGTTTTGGTAGGGGATTTACTTTATGGTGAAGGAGTTAAGGCACCGGTTTTGAATCGGGTACCCATGAACGTACATGCATTCGGCAGCGACCAAATTTATTATTTTAAACGACGCACGTGAGAAAATTAAGCACGCTAACCGCAACACTTTTATGGGTCTTTTCCATGAGTGCTCAAAGCTATCAAATGGCGGTTTTGAAGTATAATGGCGGCGGAGATTACTACGCTAACCCTACGGCCTTGCCCAACCTCATTAAGTTTTGCAATTCAGAACTCGGCATGAGCATCTCAAAGGAAGTACCGTATGTAGAGGTTGGTAGTACTGACTTATTTCAATACCCACTACTACATATGACCGGACATGGCAATGTCGTATTCTCAAAAGCAGAAGCCCAAAACTTACGTACATACCTGCTTTCTGGTGGCTTTTTACACATCGACGACAACTACGGTATGGACGGTTTTGTGCGCTCCGAACTGAAAAAAGTATTTCCGGAAGCTAGCCTTACTGAGCTCCCATCCGACCACCCGATTTTCAGACAGCGCTACAGCTTTCCAAGCGGTCTACCCAAAATTCACGAACACGACGGCAAAAGACCTCAAGCATTTGGTATTGTCATAGAAGGCCGTTTGGTATGTTTGTACACCTACGAAACCGATCTTTCTGACGGCTGGGAAGACCCACAAGTACATAACGACCCTTCAGAAAAAAGGCGCCAAGCTTTGCAGATGGGCGCCAATATCATTTCTTATGCTTTTTCGAATTAGTGCTGATGACCGTCGTGCTCATTATGTGGAGCAGCATCGGTAACTTGTAATAGTTCGATTTCGAAAACTAAATCAGCATATGCTGGAATAGAGCCAGGGCGCCCTTGTTTGCCGTAAGCATTATAGTAAGGGATAAACAACATGATTTTTCCGCCTTCTTTGATGTAAGTGATTCCTTCTTCGAAGCCTGGAATCATACGCTGCACTTTATATTCAAATTCTAAAGGTGCATTGCGGTCCTTGGAGGAATCGAACTTTTTACCGCCGCGACGCAAGGTTCCGGTATAATGCAAACTTACCTTTTTGCCTTCCTTGACCTCGTTAGATTTACCATTATCAAGGATAACATATACCAAACCAGTAGCACTTTGCTGCGCATTCGGATAATTCTTTTTGACTTCATTGTACATAAATACTTTGTAGTCATCTTGTGACATTGCAGCAATTTTTAAAAGCTCGGCTTGTTCTAATTCATCTTGGGCCTTTTTGGCCAAATAAACTTGATCAAATGCAGCTTGGGCATTCCATTTGATGGCTTCTCTACCGACACGGATGATTTCAACTTTGCGCATAGTATCGTTTTGAGCAATTGCATTAACCACGTCTTGTCCAGAAATTACGTGACCAAAAACCGTGTGCTTTCCATCGAGCCATGGTGTAGCTTTGTGGGTGATGAAAAACTGCGAACCGTTGGTGTTTGGCCCTGAATTAGCCATGGAAAGGATACCCGGGCCAATGTGTTTGAGCGTTGGGTCAATTTCATCATAAAATTTATAGCCGGGATCGCCCATGCCAGTGCCTTGTGGGTCACCACCTTGGATCATAAAATCGGCAATTACGCGGTGAAAGATCAGGCCATCAAAAAATGGCTTGGAAAAAGATTTGTCGCCAACCTTGAAATCCCCTTCGGCTAAACCTACGAAATTGCCAACGGTCATGGGTGTCTTTTGATATTCCAACTGACAAACGATAATACCTTTGTTGGTAGTGAATCGGGCGTAAATGCCGTTTTCAGATTCTACCGCGTTTTGTGCATTTAAGTTGCCTGCAAATGGAAAGAAAAGTAAAGTTAAAAGTAATTTTTTCATGGGATTATTTTTCGATGTCTAGTAATTCAACTTCAAAGATAAGTACAGAATAAGGAGGAATGAGTTCTGTTGGTGAACCCGGACCATATGCTATTTCTTGAGGAATGTAAAAACGGTATTTTGCACCTACATTCATTAGCTGTACGCCTTCTGTCCAACCAGGAATTACCGCATTGAGAGGAAAGGAAATTGGTTCTTTGCGTTCTAACGAACTATCAAATATTTGACCGTCAATGTTGGTGCCGGTATAATGCACCTTAACTGTTGAACTCGCAGTAGGTTTTGGACCTTTGCCCTTTTTTAAGACCTCATATTGCAAACCACTGGCTGTAACTTGCATGTCTTTTTTCTTTGCATTTTCTCTCAGGAAAGCCTCTCCTTTTTCGCGATTGACTCTGCCTGCTTCTTTTTCAGCAGCTAAAGCCTCTTGATTCACGGCTTGTTCGGCGCTTTCAATGGCCTGCATCTTTTCTTGAAAATAAGACATCACGCACTGATTGTTTGGATCTTGAATTATGCTTTCGCGGTTCATCATGGCATCGCTAAGCCCCTGAATTAAAAGAGATACATTGGCTTCGGGGAAATCTTTAAGTACACTTTGGGCAATATTTTGACCTGCCAAATAACTCACGGAGTCTATTCTGGAAATGACCTGTGGGGTTTGTGCTTGGGATTGTACAGCTATCAAAATGCTGAGTGGTAAGAGTATTTTTTTCATAATTTTTAAATTTCGTTTCGGGTGTCAGAGCCCCAAAACATTTTGTTTCGGATCGTGTCTAAAAAGTTGTTGTCTTCGAATTTGACGACGTTGATCATGAATTCGGCTTTGGTGATGGTGACTTTTTCACCTTGTTTGATGTGCTGTGAATGTCCGTCTAAAGATAGCAAATAAGTGCGGTCGCGGCCTTCTACCTGCAAAGAAATTGGCATATGGTCAGGGACGACAACTGGGCGAACATTGAGGTTGTGTGGTGCAATTGGCGTGAGGATATGCACTTGGCAACCTGGAGTAATGATAGGTCCACCACAGCTGAGGCTATAGGCAGTTGAACCAGTTGGGGTAGCTACAATTAAGCCGTCGGCCCAATAGGTATTTAAGAATTTGTCGCCCAGATACGCATGAACTTTGATCATGGAGGAGGTGTCTTTTTTCTGAAGGGTGAGCTCGTTGAGGGCGAAATTTTCGTCGGCGAATAGATCGTTGTCGGTATGGACCCGAAGTAGTGAACGCTTTTGAAATTCGTATTGACCGTCGTTGAAACGTTGGAGTGTCTGAGCAATTTGCAATTTGGAAAGATTCGATAAAAAGCCCAAACGCCCTGTGTTGATGCCTAGAATTGGCACCCCTGAATCGCGGATAAAGGAAACAGCTTTCAAAAAGGTGCCGTCTCCACCCAAACTGATCATGAGGTCATAACCACTTTTGAGATCGAGGTGATTTGTAAAAGTTTGATAAGTTAAGGGCCATTGAAATTTAGTATGGAGCTGCTGAGCGAGTTCGAGCTCGAGCACTGGTTTCCATCCTAAGGCTACAATTCCGTTCAATAGGTTTTCAAAAACACTGAGGTCTTGCTTGGATATTTTTTTGGCGTATACGGCGATTTGTTTCATTACATGCTTAAATAATGCATGAGTTCTTGGTAGCGATCTTGAAGTTCGTCGGGTTGTTGACTGTCTTGAAAGCTCGCTAGCACTTGGTAATCATAGCGCTCAAAGGTACGGATAATTGCACTTAGGTTTTGTTGATTGATGCGCAAATTGACTTGAATTTTGGTGCTATCCGGGATATTACTCACAAATAAATTAAGGATTTTGGCGTGGTTGCTTTCAACAATTTGTGCAATTTGCGCCAGCGTGTAGTCATTGGCATTCATTTCGAGTACCAAAACGGATCCGGACTCATTGAGCCCGCTGGTTTCGGCTAACAATTGTAGTAATTCTTGCGCGCTAATGACGCCTAAATAATTTTCCTGGCGGTCTAAGACGGGCAGTAATGTTAACTTGAAGAGCGCGAAATGTTGGAGTAAATCAAACAAGTGTGCATCGGCAAAAGCAAACGGACGCGGGAGGTGCTGAAACAATTGATCAAGGCTTTGGTCGAGGTCGGATTGATCTAGTAATTCCGATTCGGAGACAAGACCCACAAAATTGCCATTTTTAAGGACGGGCAGATGATTGACTTGGAATTCATCCATCCAGAATAACGCTTTTTCGCCGGTATCTGAATGCAATAATGGAGGGATTTGATCTGAAAGTATGTTAGAAGCTCTCATAGTGGGTGCAAAATACTAAATTCCTTGAATGTTTCGTACTTTTGCAACTCAATTATTGTGCCATGACCAGACTCAGCGTGAATATCAATAAAATCGCAACCTTGCGCAATGCACGGGGCGGTCAAACTCCAAACGTATTACAATTTGCGCTCGACGCCGAAAGATTCGGTGCGCAGGGAATTACCGTGCATCCAAGACCCGATGAACGCCACATCACGACACAAGATTGCTACGACCTCCACAACCGCATTCAAACCGAATTCAATATTGAAGGTTTCCCCGATGCGCGTTATTTACAGCTGATCAAAGACCTGCGTCCTGCACAGGCCACTTTGGTGCCTGACCCACCGGGCGTACTTACCTCCAACGCAGGTTGGGATTGTATTAGCCAAGCCAAATTCCTTGCGCCAATTATTGCTCAAATTCAGGCTTTAGGCGTACGCGTTTCATTGTTTATGGAAACCGACCTCGTTCAGCTTGACCAAGCAAAAGCGCTCGGGGCAGAACGCATTGAGTTTTATACTGGTCCTTACGCAGAAAATTACAGCTCTGACAAAACGGCAGCTGTTGCGCCATATAAATTGGCCGCACAACACGCCCTGAATTTAGGCCTTGGCATCAATGCTGGGCATGACCTCAGTTTGGAAAATTTGGCATTTTTGAAAGCTGAACTTTGTGCGCTCGACGAAGTGTCTATCGGGCACGCATTAATTTCTGATGCGCTTTATCTTGGCATAGAAAATACCATTCAAAGATATCTCTACGAATTGCGCTGAGGCGCCTGATGCAGCACGCGCTGCGGAAACGGAATTTCAATGGAATACGCTCTAAAAAGACGATCAATTTCAAACCTGATTTCAGACTTATAGTTATTGATATCCCAGCTCTGATCGGCCCAAAAGACGAGTTCGAGCTCTAGGCCTGCATCGCCAAAATCGGCGAGCCTCACCATGACAGGGTTGTTTTTTTTGACTTTTGGATGTGCTAAAGCTGCCTGCTTGAGCAGACGTTCAATTAAGGAAAGGTCTGCACCATAAGCCACCGCTAATTTGATTGTAAAGCGGGTCAATTCTGAGCCATGACTCCAATTTTCAATGCGGTCTTGGGTGAGGTGCGTATTGGGAATAATGAGCACGTTTCCTTCGCGCGTCTGGATTTGAGTAGTTCGCACATTGATCTTGACAATTTTGGCGACCATTGACTCGTTACTTTGCGCAGCTGTTTTGGTTTTCCCGTTGATCTCGACGATATCACCAACCCTTAAATTACCCTCGAAAAGCAAGACAATTCCGGCTATCATGTCTTTGAAAACATCTTGCAACCCTAAACCTAATCCAACCAATAAACCAACAGAGCTGGTCAGTAATATCATGAGGTCGATGCCGAGCAGCTTGAAACAAAGCAGGATGGAACTGACGTAAATGAAGTATTTGGCTAGCTGATTATAGACAAATTCAGTGCCGGCATCGATGTTGGGGTTGTTTTTGAAGCGGCGCGCAAAATAGAGTTTGGTTAGGTTGGTTGCGATTTTTGTACCAAAAAAAACAGAAATGACAATTAAGATGTCTGCAAAATCTATTTTAAAGCTGTCAAAAGAAAGGAGTTTAAAACGCAGAAAATCATTGAAAGTAACGTGTCCGTTGTTGTAGCGAAAACTGAGTATAGCGACATAAATTGCCAATAAATAAACGCTCTGACTCACGAGCCTTAAGCGAGCCATTTGTTTGGCTTCTAGCTGAAGATTGGCGCTTTTCACATAGCCCTTTAAAGCTTTATGAACCAAACGACGCAAAATAGCTGCCGTTAAAAAAATGAGTAATAAAAAAATGAGATTCCAAAAACAAATCTTGTAAGGGCCAATATAAAAAAGAGTTTCTGCAAACATATTAGCGAATTAAGGTAATACCGATTTGTTCGGAGAGCAGCATTTTGACCTTTTCTAAGCTCACGAGTTCGCCGAGGGCCAAAAGAAGGTCTTCTTCTTTTAAGGTGTCTTGCGCTAATTCAGTGCGGATTTTATTGATTTTTTGCTCGACAAAGGCGAGTTTAAAGCGGTAGATGACCTGAACAACCGTTTGATAGAGGTCGTCGGATTCAGACTTCGTTTGGATTTTGTAGCGCGCCACCCAGTTATGACTCAGTTCTTGTTCGTGGGCTTCGATGTCAGCTACAAATTGGACAATTTGCTGGTTTTCGTGGCGCAAAAAGTAACTCGATTCATAGAGTGTCTGCTCTTCTAATGCTCCTTTTTCAAAGATGCGGTATATT
This sequence comes from Crocinitomicaceae bacterium, assembly GCA_044239425.1. Taxonomy (GTDB): domain Bacteria; phylum Bacteroidota; class Bacteroidia; order Flavobacteriales_D; family Crocinitomicaceae; genus UBA952. Next base: position 12,835 of record JBIIBL010000023.1, read on the forward strand.
TCTTCATAGAGCGGTGTTTCAAAAAAGAGTTCGTCTTTTTGAAGTTCATGGACAATTAGTTCAATGACGCTCGTTTGTGTTTCGGGCTGTCCTGGCTCTTGCCAAATGAGGGCACGGGTTCCGTATTTGATGAGTACCCGAATGAGTTCGGCTTCAAAAATGGTGTGATCAGGCGCTGTTTCTGACGACGTTTCTAGGGATTGTGGAACAGGGTTTTTGGGGAGTTCAATTGCGCCTATTGCAGGGTCTTGATAGGTTTTGGCCATGGCAGACTTGCGCAAATTGAGCAATTCAGACTGCACAATAGACTCGGATATATCGAATTGTTGCGCGAGCTGCTGTACGTATACAGAGCGCGTGATTTGATCGGGAATAAGTGACACCGAATGCACGATGTCTTTGATGAGCCCGGCCCGAAGGATAGGGTCATTGCCACCATCGGCAAGTAAGATGCTGGCCTTAAAAGAAATGAAATCTTGTTTGTGACTGGCGATGTAAGCGCTTAATTCGGCCGAGGACCTTGATTTAGAGAAGGAGTCGGGGTCTTCGCCGTCGGGGAAAAGTACCACTTTTACATTGAGGCCTTCTTCTAAAATGAGATCGATACCGCGGAAACTGGCTTTGATACCTGCTGCATCGCCGTCGTAGAGAATGGTGAGGTTCTTGGTGTAGCGACTGACTAATTTGACTTGTTCTTTTGTCAAGGAAGTACCCGAAGACGATACTACGTTTTGGATGCCCGCTTGGTGCATGCTAATGACGTCGGTATAGCCCTCACAAAGCAAACACTCGTTATATTTGACGATATCTCCTTTGGCAAAATACAAGCCATAGAGGATCTCGCTCTTATTATAAATGATGCTCTCGGGAGAGTTGAAGTATTTGGCGACTTTTTTATCGGAAAGCAAGGTGCGGCCTCCGAAGCCTAAGACTCGGCCTGAAACACTGTGAATTGGAAACATAACGCGACCTTTGAAGAAGTCGAAGGTGCGTTCGTCTTTTGATTTGGTGAGGCCAATGGCCTCTAGGTAATCTTTGTTGTATCCTTTATCTAATGCTAGGTCGGTAAATGCAGAGCCCGTATTGAGGCAGTAGCCGAGTTGGAATTTGTCGATGGTAGCGCGCGAAAAGCCGCGTTCTTCAAAATACGACAAACCGATGGCCTTTCCCTCTTGCGAATTGAGCAGCATTTCGGAAAAAGCATTTTTGGCAAATTCATTGATGATCAGAAAGCTCTCGCGTTCGTTGAGCGCAGCAAGCTCCTCGGCGGTAGCTTCGCGCTCTTCTGGTACTTCGATGCTGTATCGCTTGGCCAACCATCGGAGTGCTTCGGGATAGCTGAAGTGCTCTTTTTCCATGAGAAAACTCGCTGCGTTTCCGCCCTTACCTGTAGAAAAACATTTAAAGATTTGCTTTGCAGGAGAAACGACAAAAGACGGAGTTTTTTCGTCGGTGAAGGGGCTAAGGCCTTTGAGGTTAGAACCCGCGCGCTTAAGTTGCACAAATTCTCCGATCACCTCTTCAATACGGGCAGTCTGTAGAATTTGATCAACAATATGCGGCGGAATTTTACTCATTTAAGGATTGAAGTTTTTAATGATTTTCTGTCCTTGTTGGTCATAGGTGATCCATTCACCGACCATTTGATCGTCTTTGTATGCGCCGTAGTAATGAATTTTACCATTTGGATATTTCACTACTGAATAGCCGTTCTTCTTGCCGGCGGCGTAAAAAGTAAAAGAAAGTAAGGTTCCTTTTTCACTGTAGAAATTCCATTTACCTTCGCGGTCTCCTTTCTGGTTGAGTTCACCTTGGTATTTCATTTGTTTTTTACCGGGATACCATTCTTTGTAGTGGCCATCTTTGATTTCGACGAGGTCTTCTGGAGCCACTTGCTTGGTGGTTTCTTTGCTTTTTTTGTCTGTGCAAGAAGGCAAGGTAATGGTTAAAAGAACAAGAAGTAGGGTTAGAAAGTATTTCATGGAATTATTTTTCTCGGTTCATGGTGTAGGCCACCAAGCCTATTAACGAAGCTTTTGCAGAGCTGTCGGGGTAAGCACTCAAAATTTCTAAGGCCTGAGCAGCTAAAGCCTCCATCCGTTTTTGTGCGTATTGCACACCACCGGATTCCCAAACTAGTTGAATGGCACGCTGTACGCGGTGGCTCGCGTCGTATTCGTTTTTGATGATGTAACGCAATTCTTTTTGAATGGCAACTGGTGCATTTTGCAAGGCATAGATGAGCGGGAGTGTCATTTTTTGCTCGCGGATATCGATGCCGGTTGGCTTGCCGATATGCTCACCGGTGCCGTAGTCGAAGATGTCGTCTTTGATTTGAAAAGCGAGGCCTATGAGTTCGCCAAACTCGCGCATTCGAGCGCGCTCTGCCTGTGCGCCCACACTAAGGGCCCCGGCCTCGCAGCAAGTGGCAATGAGCGATGCAGTTTTTTTGCGGATGACCTCGTAATAAACCTCTTCGGTGATGTCTAAGTGGCGGGCTTTTTCAATTTGAAGCAGCTCGCCTTCTGACATTTCTTGGACAGCGCGGGCTACAATTTCGAGCAGATCTAAGTTGCGTTTTTCTATTGAAATAAGCAATATGCGCGAGAGCATGTAATCGCCAACAAGCACCGCGATTTTGTTTTTCCAGAGTGCATTGACAGAGAAAAAACCGCGTCGTTCGGCAGCGTCGTCGACGACGTCGTCGTGAACAAGGGTAGCGGTGTGTAAAAGCTCTACAAGTGTAGTGGCGTCAAAAGTAATGGGGTTGATGTCGCCGAGCATTTTGGCGCTCAGAAAAACGAACATAGGACGCAACTGCTTGCCCTTGCGTTTGACGATATAGCTGGTGACTTTGTCCAGCAAGGCGACATCGGCGTGCATCGCGTTTTGAAAGTGGATTTCAAAATCGAGTAATTCTTGCTGAATGGGTGCGGTGATGTCGTCTAGGCGCTGCATCTAACAAATATACGAAAAGCCGTGGCCTAATAAAAGACCACGGCAGGAAACTTAACGCGAAAGGTGCATATTTCGCTCTGAGTATATTTTGGTAAAGAACGGATCTTTTAAATCTTTGATAAAGCGAATGGCCTCACCGGTAGATTTCATTTCTGGACCTAATTCTTTCTTTACATCAGGGAATTTCTCGTAAGAGAAAACGGGGATTTTGATGGCGTAGCCTTCTTTGCGCGGCTGGAAGTTAAAGTCGGTGACTTTGTTGTGGCCGAGCATGACTTTAGTGGCGTAGTTGACGTAGGGTTCGTCGTAGGCTTTGGCAATGAACGGAACCGTTCGCGAAGCTCTTGGATTGGCTTCAATGACGTATACTTTGTCGTCTTTGATGGCAAATTGAATGTTGAGCAAGCCGACGGTTCTGAGCTCTACGGCAATTTTTTTGGTGATGTCTTCGATTTGAGTGATCACGAAGTCGCCAAGATTGTAGGGAGGTAAAACCGCATAAGAATCGCCGGAGTGAATTCCTGCTGGCTCGATATGTTGCATGATGCCAATGATGTAGACGTTTTCACCGTCGCAGATGGCATCGGCCTCGGCCTCAATTGCACCACCAATAAAATGGTCTAATAAGATTTGGTTGTTGCCCATTTCGTTGAGGATGTCCACGACGTGATGCTCTAGCTCCTCTTTGTTGATAACGATTTTCATTTTTTGTCCACCCAATACATACGAAGGACGCACTAAAAGCGGAAAGCCGAGTTCTTCTGAAAGTTCGATGGCTTGTTCTGCGCTTTCAACGACACCGTATTTAGGAAACGGGACGTTGTTTTTCTCGAGTAATTTAGAGAAACGACCGCGGTCTTCGGCTAAGTCGAGAGCTTCGTAGGAAGTGCCGAGAATTGGAATGCCGTAGCGTTGGAGTTTTTCGGCAAGTTTGAGTGCAGTTTGACCACCGAGCTGCACAATGACACCAATTGGATTTTCATGTTGGATGATGTCGTAGATATGCTCCCAGAATACGGGCTCGAAGTAGAGTTTGTCGGCGGTGTCGAAGTCGGTGGATACGGTCTCGGGGTTGCAGTTGATCATGATGGTTTCGTAGCCACATTCTTTGGCAGCGAGTACGCCGTGTACACAAGAATAATCAAATTCAATACCTTGACCAATGCGGTTAGGGCCCGAACCCAACACAACTACTTTTGGACGCTCACTGACCACACTTTCGTTTTCGTATTCAAAAGTAGAATAATAGTATGGCGTGAGGGCTTCGAACTCAGCCGCGCAGGTATCTACTAATTTGTAAACGCGGTTGATGCCGAGGTCTTTGCGCTTGATAGCGACTTCGGACTCTAGGCAACGCAACAGGTGTGCAATTTGACGATCTGCGTAGCCTTTTTGCTTGGCTTCGAATAGTAGCTCTTGCGGGAGGTTTTCTAAATGAAATTTCTCGATTTTGCGTTCGAGTTTGATGAGGTCTTCGATTTGCTTCAAAAACCAGATGTCGATTTTGGTTTTCTCGACGATGGTTTTGAAGGGAATGCCCAATTTGATCGCATCGTAAATATGGAACAAACGGTTCCAGCTCGCAAATTCTAAGGAATGAAGGATTTCGTTTTGATTGGTGAGTTCTTTTCCGTCTGCACCCAAACCATTGCGGTTGATTTCTAAGGACTGACAAGCTTTTTGCAAGGCTTCTTGAAAACTACGACCAATACCCATGACCTCACCTACTGACTTCATTTGAAGACCAAGTTGACGATTGGTGCCTGGGAATTTATTGAAATTCCAACGTGGAATTTTAACTATGACGTAGTCGAGGGTTGGTTCGAAAAGCGCGGAGGTTGTTTTGGTAATCTGATTACTGAGCTCGTTGAGGTGGTAACCAATGGCGAGTTTGGATGCAATTTTGGCAATTGGGTAACCCGTTGCTTTGGAGGCTAATGCAGAAGAGCGTGAAACGCGAGGATTGATTTCGATAGCGATGATGTCTTCGTTGGCATCGGGAGAAACGGCAAACTGCACGTTGCATCCGCCCGCAAAATTACCGATAGAGCGCATCATGTTGATGGCCATATCGCGCATTTTTTGGAAGGTGGTATCGGAGAGGGTCATGGCAGGTGCCACCGTGATGGAGTCGCCGGTATGGATACCCATTGGGTCGAAGTTTTCGATCGAGCAGATGATCACGACGTTGTCGTTGGCATCGCGCAAGAGCTCGAGTTCATATTCTTTCCAGCCCAAGAGTGCTTTGTCGATCATGACCTCGTGTATCGGTGACAATTGCAAACCGCGCTCCAAGAGGTTATCGAATTCTTTGGGTTCGTGTAAGATACTTGCTCCGGAACCACCCAAAGTATAGGAAGGGCGGATACAAAGCGGAAAACCAAATTCTTGGGCAATTTCCTTGCCTTCTAAAAAGGATTTAGCAGTTTTTTGTGGTGCCATGGGCACGCCAATTTTGAGCATGAGTTCGCGAAATGCTTCGCGGTTTTCGGTGATTTCAATGGCGTTGATATCGACACCAATAATGCGCACATTGTGTTTCTCCCAAATACCCATTTCGTCGCATTGAATGCAAAGATTGAGCGCAGTTTGCCCGCCCATGGTTGGCAAAACGGCATCTATTTGGTGGTTTTCGAGAATTTTAACAATGCTCTCTGGCTCTAGGGGCTGAAGATAGACGTTGTCGGCAACAACCTTGTCTGTCATGATGGTAGCCGGGTTAGAATTGATGAGCGTGACTTCGATTCCTTCTTCGCGCAGCGAACGTGCTGCTTGAGAACCAGAGTAGTCGAATTCACAAGCTTGACCGATTACAATAGGACCACTACCAATAATGAGGACTGATTTGATCGAATGATCTTTAGGCATAGGGGCTTCAATTTACTAGTTTCTTTGAGCGAAACCTTCGCTGCAAATTGAGCACAAATTTAAGTTAAATTCAGTCGACAGCGGCATGTATAGCCGATTGTTTTTTAACAAAATGAAAGTCGAATGTTAATTAAATGAAAATCAAGCGCAGTGGCGCGATATAAATTGCAAAGCCAAACTATTGAAGGTCTCGGCTTGCTCGTAGTTGACCACGTGGCCGCATTCCGGCACCACGCGGAGCTCAGAGGCCATGTCTTGACTGACGATAATGCGTACAGGATTCAAAAACATGTGGTCTTGTTCGCCCATGACGTACAATGTTGGGATGGTTTCGGGCGTTGAATTGATGCGGGTGAGATAAGCTGTCAAGCGCGCGGTGAGCTTGAACCAGCGCTGAAATTCTTTGTCGACTACTTTTTTGGCTTCATTAACAAATAAATGGCGCGATGCTTTGTGATTGGCGCGCGGCATCATGATGCGGGCCATTAATCGATACAAAGACATTTGTGGCAACACGCTGTAAAGTATGCGGCCAGCGCGTAAAATGGCGCGTGAACGCACATTGAGTTTGGTAACGGCGCCAGCAAAAATCATGCTTTTGACTAAATCGGGACGCTGCGTTCTCAAGGCTTTAATGACGATAGAACCTAAGGATACCCCCACAAAATGCGCTTGTTGAATGCCTTTTTGATCGAGGAGTTCGATGACGTCTTTGGCAATAAGTTCAAAGGAATAGTTCTTGGTTTCAGCGCTTGTTTTTTGGCTTTTACCGTGCCCGCGTAAATCGAGCACCAACACGTTGTGTTTTTCACAGAAATCTTTAAGCTGCTTGTGCCAAATGGAAGAGCTCCCTCCTGCCCCATGGACAAATACCACCCATTCGGTGGCATCTCGGTGTAAAAAGGATTTGGAGTAGAGCATGAGCAAAAATAAAAAAAACACCCGTTTTTCAACGGGTGTTTTCATATAAACTTTTGAAGGTTTGGATTATTTATCCTTTACTTCTTCGAAATCTACGTCGGTCACTTCGTCGTGAGCAGCGCCTGAGCTTTGATCTGCATCAGCAGCACCCGCATTTGCGCCGTCTGCGTTTGCAGCATTGTACATGTCTTGCGATGCAGAACCGAATACTTCGTTGAGCTTGTCCATGGCAGGCTGAAGATTGGCCATGTTTTTGGCTTCGAATTCAGTTTTCAAGGCAGCAAGTGCATCTTCGATTGGTTGTTTTTTGTCTGCAGGGATTTTATCACCGTATTCTTTCAACTGACGCTCTGTTTGGAAGATGAGTGAGTCGGCTTTATTGATGAGTTCGGCTTCTTCTCTGCGCTTGTTGTCGGCATCGGCATTGGCTTCTGCCTCTGCTTTCATGCGTTGGATTTCTTCGTCAGACAAACCGCTAGAAGCTTCAATTTTGATAGATTGTTGCTTGCCGGTTCCCTTGTCTTTGGCAGAGATATTCATGATGCCGTTCGCATCGATGTCGAAAGTAACTTCGATTTGTGGAACACCGCGTTGTGCTGGTGGAATATCGGTAAGTTGGAAACGACCTAATGTTTTGTTGTCGTTGGCCATTGCGCGCTCACCTTGCAACACGTGAATTTCTACTGAAGGCTGGTTGTCGGCAGCAGTAGAGAAGACTTCTGATTTTTTGGTAGGAATGGTAGTGTTCGCATCGATTAATTTGGTGAACACGCCGCCCATTGTTTCGATACCTAAAGAAAGTGGAATGACATCTAAAAGAAGAACGTCTTTGACTTCACCTGTAAGTACGCCACCTTGAATAGCGGCACCAACAGCTACAACTTCATCTGGATTGACACCTTTAGAAGGCGCTTTTCCGAAGAAACGCTCCACAGCTTCCTGAATAACTGGAATACGCGTAGAACCACCAACTAAGATGACTTCGTCGATGTCTGAAGGCTGCAAGTTTGCATTGGAGAGTGCAGAACGGCAAGGTGCAATTGTGCGCTCGACGATGCTAGAGATGAGTTGTTCAAACTTAGCGCGTTGGAGGGTGCGCACAAGGTGTTTTGGAATGCCGTTCACTGGCATGATGTACGGCAAGTTAATTTCTGTAGTTGTTGTAGAAGACAACTCGATTTTAGCTTTTTCAGCCGCTTCTTTCAAGCGCTGAAGTGCCATTGGGTCTTGACGAAGATCTAGACCTTCTTCGGACTTAAATTCTTCGGCCAACCAAGAGATGATCGCTTCATCAACGTCGTCACCACCGAGGTGGGTGTCTCCGTCTGTAGACAATACTTCGAATACGCCGTCGCCGAGCTCGAGCACGGAAACGTCGTGGGTTCCGCCACCGAAGTCGAATACAACGATTTTTTGGTCAATACCTTTTTTGTCTAGGCCATACGCAAGTGCTGCTGCAGTTGGCTCGTTGATGATGCGTTTGATGGTTAAACCTGCGATTTCGCCAGCTTCTTTGGTGGCTTGGCGCTGTGCGTCGTTGAAATAAGCAGGTACAGTTACAACAGCTTCAGTTACTTCTTGACCAAGGTAATCTTCGGCTGTTTTCTTCATTTTTTGAAGAATCATGGCAGAGATTTCTTGTGGTGAGTATAGTCTGTCGTCTATTTTGACACGCGGCGTGTTGTTGTCGCCTTTGACAACTTGATATGGCATGCGCGATACTTCTTTTGCAGATTCGTCGAAGCTAGAGCCCATGAAACGCTTAATTGAAGAAATCGTTTTTGTAGGATTGGTGATGGCTTGTCTTTTTGCAGGGTCACCAACTTTACGCTCGCCACCCTCAACAAATGCAACAACTGAAGGCGTGGTGCGTTTTCCTTCAGCATTGGCAATGACCACTGGTTCATTACCCTCCATGACCGAAACACAAGAGTTTGTTGTTCCGAGGTCGATTCCGATTATTTTTCCCATTTTGAATTAAATTTTGATAGTCTGCCTGAGTCAATGATTGTGCCATCCGAAAATCAGCAGTGATTTATGACATTTTGATCGGTATTTCCCGCAATCAAATGTCTTTTTGTCAGTTTTGCTGACATTGGTAACTTAAGTTACGTTGCAAAGCTATAAAGAAGCTAACTTTGGTGTATGATAGTAGGAAAAGGAACAAAAATGTACAGCATTGCCAAGATGAAATGTCCGCAGTGCCATGAAGGTCAATTCTTAGTCTCACACCCATACGACCTAAAAAATATTGGAGATGTCAAAACCGAATGCGATGTGTGTCATTTAAAATACGAGCGCGAGCCCGGTTTTTATTATGGCGCAATGTACGTTTCATACGCTTTAGGCGTTGCGCTCTTTGTGACGGTGTGGGCCTCTTGTAACCTTTGGTTTCCCTGGCTGAGCGCCTGGAGTCAAATTGGTTTAGTGGTCTTTTTCACGCTTGTATTGTCACCCTATTTATTTGCGCTCTCTAAAATCATTTGGGCCAATTTCTTTATCTCCTACGACGCAGATGCTCAAGTCAGAAAATAAGCTAGAAATGCTTCAGGCCCATTTAGGGTATTTGCTAGAAGATGTACTTCTTGAAGAAATGGCACAGGTGGCTAAAATTAGAGAGACCGCCACGGATGAAATTATCGTTAACGTAGGAGACCAACTTCAAATGATACCAATTGTCATCGAAGGATCCATCAAAATTTCGAGAGAAAACGAAAGTGGCGACGAATTACTGCTTTATTATATGGAAGGCGGCGACACCTGCGCCATGTCCTTGCAATGTTGTACCCGAAAAATCGACTCTCAGATCAAAGCCACCTCTATGGAGCCTTCGCTTCTATTGATGTTTCCTTCCGAATACATGGAGCGCTGGCTCAATCAATACAAAACATGGCGACAATTTATTTTAGATAGCTACCATACCCGCATGCTCGAACTCATGGAGTCTATCGATGCCATTGCATTTATGAACCTAGACCAACGTTTGCTCAAATATTTATCGGACCAAGCTAAAATATTGGGCAGTGTCGAAATCAACCATACCCACCAGCAGGTTGCCGATGATTTGCACTCCTCAAGAGTAGTCATTTCAAGGCTTCTTAAGCAACTTGAAATAAGAGGTGAAATCAAGTTATCTCGCAATAAAATAATTCTTCTAAATTTTTAATTTGTTGTAATCATAATAATTCGTTAACTTGGCCCTTATTAACCACTTAAACCGCGATTATGAAAAAATTACTACACTTACTTTTTGCATTTATTGTGCTTTCGGTTTGGTGGCAAGTAAAAGCTCAAGGGCTCACTTGCGCCACCGCCTCGCCTGTAACCCCAGGAACTTTTACGGCTAGTACGCTCATTGGAACGCCATCGCAAACAGGCGTGACCGCTGCAGGCTGGTATGCATACACCCCAACCTCTAATGGCATCCTGAACATCAACTCTTGTAGTGGTGGTTCGGATACCCGTCTTTGGATTTGGTCTGGTACTTGTACAGCTTTAGTAGCTGTGGCCAACAACGACGACTTTGCAGGTTGTATTTCTACCGGAACCAATGCCTACGCTTCCAAAATTGAAAATGTCATTTTAATGGCGGGAACAACCTACTATTTTGAGTGGGACAACGTTTGGGAGGCAACAGGTTTTACTTGGAGCTTTACCTTTGCAGCACTCCCTGCCAATAACGATGCGGGCATCACTTTTGTAACCAACCGCAACACAAGAATTCCAATTTCTCAGGCGAGTTACGGTATACCTTTAGGGGCTACTGTTAAAAACTTCAGTGGCGCTACCTTAACCAATGTAGTTTTAACTACTGAAATTTATGAGCTTCCAAATACCACCACACCAGTACAAACCTATGTAAGTACGCCTGTTTCTTTGGGCATTGGTGTGCAGCAAGCCCTTACTTCAGGTACTTGGGCTCCAGTGTTAACGGTATCTAAATCTTATCTTATAAAGTATATCAAGACGCAAACTGAAGTCGATGGTGTTACAAGCAATGACATCACTACCCAAAACCTAACCCTCGACTTCAACTATACAGCAAGAGATAACAATGCGTTCCAAGTAGCCTATAACTGGTCTTCCACGCTGGAGTATACCCAAGGTGTTGTGCATACTGTATATGGAGCCGACAACATGACGGGTGTGGCTTACTATATTCAGTCTACCTCTACTACCCAAGTTTATAACGTGCAAGTGTTTCAGCTTACAAACGGAGTAGTTGCTACCACACCACTTTATACCTCTGCTAACATTACAGCAAACGGCGCAGGCCTTAAGTTGCACACTTTTCCGACTCCAATTGCAGTAACTGCAGGTGAATACCTTATTGCCATCAAAAAAACCGGAATTGTAAGTTTCCCTGTAGGGGCAGACCTTGGTTTATTCACAGCGGGTAAAAACTTAGTCCGAACCGGTGCAGCTGGTGCTTGGAATCCCGTGGAAGCATATGGAGTAAGCCCAGCCTTTATTATTCGGCCCAAGTTTGGATCTGATCCAACTAGTGACATCGCATTTATTAACAACCGCAACCCAGGAGGTGAAAACACAAAAATTCACACCCGTCAATCTTTGAGTGGCAATGACCTCCAGTTTTGGGCACGTGCAGCAAATGTGGGTACAGCAACTGTAACTGGAGTAACCATGACAGTAACCGTTAAAGATGCTTCAAATGCAACTGTTTACACAGCTACTAGTGCGGCGCAAGATCTTACATCTGGGCAAATCGATACCTTTACTGTTGCTAATTTCAACGTGACTGCCCTTGGTGCCTACACCATCGATTATGTCTTTAATAATACCGGTGATCAAATCCCACAAAATAATACAAAGACAACCACATTTACACGAACAACCGGTGAAATGTCCAGAACAGTTGGTGTCACAGGCTCTCTTGGATTAAATGCAACTACAGTTGCCAATAACATCGTTTTTGGTAATAATTATGCACTTACCCAAAATGACTTTCTTGACTCTGTTCAGTTTGTCTTGAACGCTGGTACTCCGGTTGGTTATGTGGCTAGCGTAAATATCTACGCAACCACGCTCAACGCAACCACTGGTGCAATGGTACCAAACCTTACACCTATTGCATCTACTGTCACCTACACAACTACAGCGGCTGACAACTTAAATGGCGTTACAGTTAAAGTTCCAATTTCTGGCGGCACTTTAAATTTAGCGCCAGGTACATACTTCTTTGGTGTCTATCAAGCCTCTTCTAGCAATGGCAACATTCGCTTGGCAACTTCAACTGATTACTCATCTCCCAATATGGCTTATTACAGATGGGATCAGGCTAATTCCGGTAACTGGCAGTCGCCTGCCTCTATAAACTACTCTTTTGTAGTCAACCCTATATTTAAGTCTTGTGTGGCTTACAACCAAACTGTTGCAACAACAGCCGCGGCTTGTGGTGCAAATGATGGCTCTGCTACAGTAACCACCACAGGTGGAACAGGCACCATCAACTATGCATGGGCGAATGGCAACACCACACCAACCATAAGCAATGCAGCGGCAGGTCAGTATGGCCTTACCCTAACTGATGTGAATGGTTGTCCATTAACTTTTAATGTGGTCGTGCCAAGCCAGTCCAACTTAACTGTTACAGCTACAACTCAGGACGTAACTTGTGGTGGACAATCAACAGGTAGTATTGTTTTGAATGCTTCTCAAGGGATCACGCCTTATGTTTACACATGGGCAAATAACCTCGGTAGTGCTGCAAGTTTAACTAATATTCCAGCCGGAGCCTATCAAGTTACGGTATCAGATGCAACAGGTTGTATTGTTATTTTCAATGATACTGTTGTAGAGTTATCCAATTTAAATGGGGTCATGAACGGCACATCTGTATTGTGCAATAACACTCAGACCGGTAACCTTGAAATCAGTGCAACGAGTGGAGTTACTCCGTATACTTACCAATGGGTTGGTACTTCGAATACCGGTACTTATGTTACATCTGTAGGCACAGGTACTTATACTTGTATCGTTACAGATGGCCTCGGATGTACAGACACCGTAACAACAGTATTGGCGGTTACAGATCTTTCTGCAACTGCTAGTGCTTCAAACCCACTTTGCTCTGGCACCAACACAGGTAGTGTTACCGTTGTTGCAAGCGGTGGTACAGGCCCTTACGCTTACGACTGGGCTGGTTCAACAGCTAGCAATACTGTCCTCTCCGGTCTTGGCGAAGGAAGCTATTCAGTCGTAGTTACAGATGCTTACGGCTGTAGTACTTCTGCTTCTGCATCAGTAAACGAGCCAACAGCATGGTCTGTAAGTGCTGCCGTTACTCCTGCCGTTTTTGGAACAGATGGCGCAATTGACCTAACGGTTAGTGGTGCAACTGGTCCTTACACGTACAGCTGGGACAACAACGCCACTACTCAAGACCTCAATAATATCGATGGTGGAACTTACGTTGTAACAATTACAGATTCTTTAGGATGTACTTTCTCAGATTCTATCGTTGTGAACTCTATTGTAGGCCTAGACATCAACGACCTCAATGCTGCTCAAGTATTCCCGAATCCAAGTAATGGCAACTTCTTTATTGTAAGCCCTGCCTTGAGCTCTGTAATTCTTTTCAATTCTTTTGGACAAAAAGTAACCATTGAATTGAGCACCATCGGAGAGGGTAAATACCAAGTATTGACCCAAGAACTTGCAAATGGCTCTTATATCCTTGAACTCCAAAGCGAAGATGCTGTAGTGCGCAAAGCATTGCAGGTTATCCGCTAAGAAGACAAAAGTTCTCCATCTAAAGCCCGGTTAAACCCGGGCTTTTTTTTTGTAAATTCGCTCAATGAGAATCATCAAA
>JBIIBL010000122.1:0-3235 GCA_044239425.1 Crocinitomicaceae bacterium
CATCAAATTATGCCTCTTCTTGCTCAGTTGTATCCTTGTGAATGGTCAAATTTTGATCAATGAAGGCTGCAACAAAAATGCAACCGCTGTGCAAGATGAAAACGGAGACGCACCCGACTGGATAGAACTTTACAACAATGGTTCAAGTGCCATCAATCTTGAGAATTGGAAATTAGGCGATCAATTAAATGGCATCAATGCTTGGGTTTTTCCCAACGTAAACTTATCGGCACAGTCATTTTTACGTATTTTTTGCAGTGGCAAAGACCGCTATGCAAGTATTCCATTCATTGCCACCAATAACACCTCCAATTTCAATCCTACTGCAGGCTGGAATACACACCCATTTACGCAAAATTTCATTTGGGATGGCAACTCTAATATCCTCGTGAATGTCTGTTCTTACAATAATTCGGGTTATACCGAAAATTCCGTGTTTTATCAAAGTGCCACAACGTTTGTTTCATCCATTGGGAGTTTTGTAGATGGCTCGTCTGCGGCATGTAGCAATAACATGGGGCAAACTTACAGCCAAAGACCAAATATCAAACTCAATAATGCTATAATTGGCAATGGCACCATTACAAATGGCAACACTGATTATCCTGCACCCTATGGCAATTGGTATTGGGGGGCTCGGCATCAATTTTTGATATTGGCAAGTGAATTACAAGCGGCAGGCTTAAGTGCTGGTCCAATTTCATCGCTTTCTTTTCAGGTAGCCAGTACCAACGGAGAATTTTACGACTACATTGACATTGCCCTCAATCACACCTCGCTTGCCTCACTGGACGCTAATTTTACACCACTACAAGGACAGCAGTTTCATACCGATTTCAAATTAGACGGCAATGGAGAGCATGTCTACCTATTCAATCCCGCCAATCAACTTCAAGATCAATTAGAGATCACTAGCCCTCAGGCCGATATTTCTATAGGTCGTTTTCCGAATGGCAACACAACGCTTACCTGGATGAACCCGACCCCTGGCCAGAGTAACAACGCAAGCCAAGTTTTTACAGATACCCTGTCACGCCCACAAATACAAATGCCAAGCGGCGTTTACAGCTCCAATTTTAGCGTAAGCATCAGCACCACTGTTCCAAACAACATAGGCAAACTTGTTTACACAACAAACGGCGAGGACCCTACTTTCAATTCAACAACCTACACAGGCCCCATCAATATAAATGCAAATAAAGTCCTTAGGGCTAAAGTTTTTCCGCTCGGAAACCCAACGCTATTAGCCAGTGAACAAGCCGTTGAAACTTACCTATTTAATGTATCTCACACCACACCCATTCTCCTTGTCAATACGCCCAATCAAAATTTATATGGTGCTAATGGAATTTTTGACAACTGGTGGACCGACTGGGTTAGACCCGCTTATGCCATCCTCTTAGATACAGGGCAAACACATCCAATTATACATGAAAGTAAAACAGGTATGCGCATGGATGGCGGAGCTGGTGGTAGCCGCTCACATCCGCAACATTCATTTAGGCTCAGTTTTACGCATGGTACATTCGGAGGTAACCCAATCACTTTCCCCATTTTACCAGACAGACCCAACAGATCCTTGTACAGTGATATTTATCTCAGAAATGGCTCCAATCAGTACCTCACATTGCCCTATAAAGATGCTAGTCAGGTGCGCATGATGAGCGAAGGATCTGCTAATTATTATTCGAGCTACAGACCAGTTAGTGTATACATCAATGGATCTTATTTTGGGCTTTATGAATTGCGAGAAAAATTCAATCAAGAGTATTTTGAACAACACGATGGTGCTACGCGCGATTCCATTGAGCTCTTTTCCTTGAGTTATTGGTACAACCTCATCTTGCGCGCTGTCGAAGGCGATGTCGACAATTTTTGGACAGATTACAGCCTTTTTAATAACCTCAATCCGTCCTCTCCAACTTATTGGCAAGAGGCCGATCAATATTTTGACCTCAAGCACTATACTGACTATATTATTGCTGAATCTTGGATGGGCAATGTAGATTGGCCCGGTAACAACATCAAAATTTACCGCTCAGACGCAAGTCAGAAACGTTGGCGTTTTGCGCTCATCGACCTCGAACTCTCTATGCAACCCAACGGCTGGACCAACTGCACCGACAACCACATAGCTTATATGATGGGGCAATCCGAAGACAATCCGTACATCAATATTTGGAAACAAAGCATCCAAAATTTGGCTTACCGCAACTATTTTATCAACCGTTTTGCCGACCAGATGAACACCAGCTACCAGCAAGAACAACTGATTGCTACCGAACAGGCCTTCTATGAATCCATGCTACCCGAAATGCCTCTTCAGTTTGCACGTTGGGGCAACCCCAACAATATCGCTGGGCAAATGGCAACCTTCGAGGACAATCACGAACAATTTCAACAACAGCTTTTGTGTCGCTCTACTTTTGTTTTCAATCAGCTGCGCTTGCAATTCAATTTGACCAAAAAAGTACAAGTCAGTTTACAAGTTGAACCCGAATTAGCTGGCGAAATACACTTAAACACCATTCAGCCAACTAACTATCCTTGGACTGGAACTTACTTTGATGGCGTACCAATTGACTTACATCCCATTGCAAAACCTGGCTATGTCTTTTCTCATTGGTTGCCTGCGAATAATATTATGGATAGCCTTTCTGATAGTTTGAATGTTTTTGTGACACAAAATACGCAAACATTTACGGCTGTTTTTAAGGTTATACCGTTGCCTCCTGATGGTCCAGATATTCATTTTAGCGTTCAGCCCAACCCGAGTAATGGCTTATTCTCTCTCATGAGCGACAACAAAACAATTGCTAAATCATGTAAGTTTGAGGTGTTTGACCTACAAGGAAGACTCATTCAGAAAGGTCAAGTTTCAGAAAGTAACGAAACCACCTTAGACCTCACCTCACAACAAGCGGGCATCTACTGGGTCAGTATTTACAAAGGAGAGGAACGCTTAGATAACCTGAAAATCCTGAAGTATTAAGTGCCAACAAGAAAGGCCGTAATGGCTTCATAGGCAAGCAACGTACCCTGACTCAATTCTTGTTTGAGCTGCTGATAGCTAGCTCTTTTATCCGGATCTGCTAAAAATTGCTGTTGCAAGCTATCGCTAAGTAATTGTTCAAATAACAATACCTCTTGGTCTTTGCGCTTATTTTGTAAGGCGCCATTGAGCTGCATATGAACAAAAAAGGACTCAATCTGGGACCAAAGTTCGCTGAGGCCT
>JBIIBL010000101.1:0-5792 GCA_044239425.1 Crocinitomicaceae bacterium
TTTTTGCAAGCCATTGAAAATTGGTAGCTTTGTACGTTTTTCCTGCATATTACAAATCTAAGTAAGCATCTTGAGCCAGCGCCAGCGCTTTTTACAACTTTTCTTCGCCACATTGTTAATAATGTGCACTAAGGTATTGGTTACAGCCCAAGACACCCTTTATGTCAATGGGGAAAGTCTCAATGAAATAGTTACTTACAAGGCAAGCCAAAAAATTGTGCACGACGTCAAATTGCGCAGAATTTATCTTTATGGCAACGCCGAGGTGCAAAGTGAAGGTTTCTCGCTCAAGGCAGGTTACATCCTCATCGATATCGATTCCAACCAAGTTGAAGCGAGTTATAGAGTCGATAGCTTGGGGATGAAAGTCGAGTTTCCGGAGCTCACCGAAGGCGCCGAAACCATACGCTGCGAGACCCTCAAGATGAATTACAAAACGCAAAAAGCGTACATAAAGGCACTTGCCATCAAGCAAGACGAATTTTATTTCAAAATGGGAACCGCCAAGCGCCAGGCCAATGAGGAATTACATTTGCGCCAAGGTATACTCACTACCTGCGATTTAGAAGAACCACATTACCATTTTCAGTTGAGCAAAGGGGTGCTAGTGCCCAATGAGCGCATCGTTACCGGCCCCATGAATTTATGGGTATCGGGCATTCCAACGCCACTTGGTTTGCCATTTGCGTTCATCCCAACCAATCAAAAAGAGCGCACCTCTGGTTTGTTATTTCCGGAGTTTATACCGCTTTCCGCTTATGGTTTTGGTTTTCAGAATCTCGGTTGGTATTTCCCTATTTCCGAGCGCTATCAAACTTCTGTGTATGCCAATTTATACAGCCGTGGTTCTTGGGGCTTGCGCAACGATCTCGATTACGCCAAACGCTATGGCTATACCGGACGCCTATCACTGGGTTTTCAGCAATTCAATAGTGGTTTCCCGACCAATGACAAACGCAATAAAGTGACGGTATCCTGGACCCACCGCAAAGCGCCAAAATCCAATCCGTTCTGGGATTTCTCGTCTAGCGTCAATTTCATCTCCGACAACCAATCTAAAAACTCCCTCGATCCTATTAACCCCGAATATTTCTCTAATTCCTTTAATTCGGATATCAATTTGGCGCGCAACTTCCCCGGAAAACCAATCAATACCGGCCTAAAGATGTCTTTGCGTCAAAACTCCATTGCCAAAAATATTTCTTTAATGAGCCCAGTGCTCAACATCAATGTGACGCGTGTTTTTCCATTTAAAGACGTTTTTGAAACCGCCGACAAAAACTGGAAAAAAACCATCCAACGCATTGGGGTCACCTATAACTTCGAAGGGCAAAACCGCTCGCAATTTGCAGACTCCTTACTCACAAATGGCGATTTCAATGCCATCAGCCAGCGCCTCATGAATGGAGTGAGCCAAGGCATCAGTATCCAAACCAATACAGGCTTGTTTAAAAATGCCGTGAAAATCAATCCGAGCTTGAACTACGGTAACAAGATCAATTTTCAGCAAATTGTGAAGGCTTATGACCCTGTCGAGAACAAAACACAAATAGACACCCTGCGTCAAATGGCCATGCGTCATGAACTCAACTTTAGCCTGACGGCCACAACAGTTTTATATGGTTACTACCGTTTTGTGGGCCCTAAGCAAGCGCGTTTGCGTCACCTCATGACACCCAATATTGGCTACCGCTATACGCCAGGCTGGAATCCGCTCGTAACGGCCAATGTGGGCCCAAATCAAGCACCTATTTCGTATTCTCCGTTTGAGCGCAGTATTTATCAAGTCGGTTCTGTTAGGGAAGCCTCTTTGCTCACCTTCGGGATCAACAACACTGCTGAACTGAAGTTTAAGTCTGCTCAAGATACCCTTACTGGCTATAAAAAAATACGCCTCATTGATCAGTTTTCCATAACTGGCAACTACGACTTCACCAAAGACACCATGCAGCTTTCTGATTTAGCACTGAACCTGCGCATTAGCCCGGCCAACTGGATTAATTTTGTCTCGAACGCCCAGTGGAGCCCTTATGCTTGGAATGCTTCAGGTGCAACTACAGGTGTTTACGCTTGGCAAAATGGGCAACAATTGGGAAGGCTTACCACCACTAATCTTACCACCACAGTTGTAGTAGCGCCCAAAAAGGACCGTAAAAAAATCCAGGACCACAGCACGCTCTTTAATGAGCAAGATTGGAATGCCGACTACAACTATTATGCGTTGCACCCAGAGCGCGCGGTGTATTACGATATTCCTTGGAAAATAAATTTGTCGCATGTGTATGGCATTCGCGCCAACCAGGAAATCAGCACCAGCAACCCTGACCCATGGTTGTTTGTACAGACGCTAGTGCTCAGCGGAGACCTCAGTTTTACCAAGCGCTGGAATTTGTCGGGTAACCTTAATTTTAATGTTCAAGAAGCGCGCCTGACCAACGCTTATTTTTCTCTTAACCGCAACATGCACTGCTGGGCGCTATCTTTTTATTACGTGCCTATCGGTGGTAACAAGAGTTTCTTGCTGACCATCCGAAATACTTCAAGTATTTTTAAAGATGCGAAACTTGAATTCAGGAAGCCGCCGTCGTTTCTTTAGCATTAGACTTGATGCGGTCGTTGAGTACCTTTCCAATTTGATAGGTGTACTGGGCACCAAAAAATACAATCTGAGCGGAATAATGCACCCAAGCGAGCATAATGAAAATGGAGTTCGCCACGCCTAATTTTCCCATAATAAAGTAATGTTGCAAATAGTAACCGATGAGCCATTGGCTCACGTACAAAAGGAGTGAGGTCGCGATTGCGCCATCGCGGGCTACGCGCCAACTTACCTTTGCATTGTGCATGTATTTGAAGATCAAGGTGAATATCAACACATTCGAAAGCAGGGTAAGGATGATTTGCAAGGCTTGTAGCGAGAAATCGACAAAGCCGTTGTTCCAATGAAGCCAGTTGGTGATGGCTGAAAAGATAAATACTTGCAGAAAATAAAAGAGGATAATAACCAGCGCAAAAACGGCGAGCAGGATCACACCTACAAAGCGAAAGCCAATGATTTCCATGAAAAGATTGGATTCTTCTCGGCTTTTTTTGCTGACATTGAAAAATTCATTCAAACTTCGCTTGAGCGAAATCATGAAGGCCGAGCACGTGTAGAGCAAGACACCAACACTCACTAATTCAAGAAAGAAATTTGGTTTTTCGATAGACATGCTATCCACAAGCTGAAGAATGGACCCGCTATCTTGAATCCCGAGGCCTGATTTGAGCAATGAGGAGACAATATGGCGCATGTTGTCTTGACCAATGATGCGTCCATAGATCGAAGTCGTCAGGTAAATAATCGGAATAAACGCAAATAAGGTATAATAGGCCAACGCAGCTCCGTGGTGAAAAGCCCCTTCTTGAACATATTCTTTGAGGGCATCCCAGAAAGCTTTGAGCAGGAGGCGTACGGTACCTTTCTTATTTTTTGTGGATTTCAATAGCTTGGATATCAGTTAATTTTTCAAAGGCGTAAAGCAATAAACGCTCGTTGTGTTCGCTTCTTACATAATTGTGATAAAGGCCTCCTACAAATAGTGCTTTCTCGAAACGAACGGCAATTCCGGATGTTGAAACTTTGTATTCGTCTGGCCTAAAATGAAGAAGTTCTTCGTCAATTTTTATGGTATTTAGCGGCCCAAAAAGCCTGGCGCGTTCCGGCGCTTTATAGTGGTAATAAACCTCTTCTGGTTTATATTTTTTGGATAGCTTACCATTTTGAAGAATACAGATGTGGTCGCAAAGTCCGAGCACATCTTGACCCTCGTGTGAAACCAAAATGATACCCGTATCTTCTTCGTCGCGGAGGTCCATGAGGTGGCTGCTGAGTTTTTGGCGCAAATGGGCGTCAAGGTGCCCAAAAGGTTCATCTAGCAACAAATAATTGGGCTGATCTGCTATGGCGCGAGCAATAGCAACGCGCTGTTGCTCACCACCTGAGATGAGATGTGCTTTGGTGAGGCTAATTTCCTTGAGGCCAAACAAGCGCAGTAGTTTCTGGACGCGTTTGTCGCGTTTAGCATAGGGCCAGTGTAAGATCGCTTCTCGGATGTTTTCTTCCACGGTATGGTACGGATCGAGCTTGAAATCTTGGTTGACAATTGCCAAATCTTCGAAACCGGGTACTAACAGGTGTCTGACGGGCGTTTGTTTTTTGCCGTCTATCCAAACCTCACCTGCATCGGCGTCTTGGAGCCCGGCGCAAATTTTAAGCAATGAAGATTTACCGGCGCCACTTTTGCCAACTAGACCCAGAATTTCGCCACGGCGAACCTGAAAGTGCAGCGCCTTGAGTACTGGTTTTTGGTAGGTCAGATCAATGCAACGAAGCTCAATCATCGGATCAGGGCTTTTGGAAAGGCTTTGGAGGCGATGAAAATACCAGGAACCGGATTGGCCATAGGCTCGTAATCTTTGAGGTAAATGCGAATGGTGTGTCCGTTGGTATCTGTTGCATGCGTGCAATGATCCACAATGCTCTTGGATGCACCTACAATAGTAATCGGGCTTTCTTCAGAATGGATTTCAAAGAGGTGCATATATTCGATGTCGTAGGAGAAGAGCGAGTCGTTTTCGTCGTAGCCAGCTAAAGTATAGGTAGCGTCTGATTTTTCGACTACTTCACTTACAGCTGTTGTGATTTCAAGTTCGTCTTCCCATTCGTAACGTAGGTTGTCTGCTGACTCCTTACCACCGTGTTGGGCATCGGCAAGTTCCTGTGAATACAGCTCGTTGAGCAAATGGATGTGTATTTTACAATTCATCTTCTGGGTGTTTTTTCTCAACTTCATTGACTTTAAAAGCAGAGGGGATGAGTTCCGGCACGAGTTTCATGACGATCGGTAGGAGTAGGCTGCCTCCAGGCAAAAGAAACAAGGCCAGGGAGGGCATTGATTTCAGGATGTCGTAGAATTGGCCCTTGACTTGTTCTTTTTCTTCTGGGCTGAGTTCTTCTTTGGTAGATTTCTGCAAGAGCGCCATGAGTTCTTTGCTCTCGCGCATTTCAGTCAGTAGGCGATCGCGGTTGCGACCAATGATGCGCAACCAGCGCTTGCTCGTTTCTTTGTAAGCAAAGCTCGCCTCGGTAGATTGTTTATAGACCAATAATTCTTGGGGGCCACTTTGCGTAATAAAGGCAGTACTCATTTCTTCGGAAACCAACATTTGGGCTTCATTCATCTGAAGTACACTGCCAAGCGACTGTAATTTCAGTCGTTCGCTAGGGGTAATGATATGTGTGCTTTGTAGTAATAAATGTCCAAACTCATAAGTGATCTGGGCTAAAAGGTGATCTTCTACTAATTCTTGTTGCAGCAGTTTGAGTGGAATGCCAATTTTAATCCGTTCTAAATAACCTTTTTTCAAATTGTGAGACAAAGCTGCAGAAGCAATAAAATGAGATAAAATTTTCTTTTCTTTTTCATCGATCTTGACATTAATATGAGCGGCGTAAATCAGGCCATTCAAAACCGAAGAAGTGTAGCGTTCGTAATTTTTAGGAAAAGGCGTTTGTTCACCCTCTAAAAAGGCACGAAAAAGGATGACATCCAAAAAGATAAAAGCATTCGAGAGGTGTTTGAGCCAGTAGTTTGCGCCAAGAAAAGAGCTTTTGATGCCTACCCTTGAAGAGAGCAAAATTTCGAGTTTTTTGTTTGGGTTCTTAGCGAGTTTAAATGATAGACGCTCTTGTAAACTTGAACCTTCAAAACCATTGTAAAAGGAGAGAAGTGTTTGAATAAATTCTTTTT
>JBIIBL010000029.1:0-23689 GCA_044239425.1 Crocinitomicaceae bacterium
GACTAACTGCTCTCAGTTGCTTTCTGATATAGGTAAAAAGTAGTGTTTCAAAAAGTAGTAATTCGAGTTGTTCGTCAGAATTGAACTTGCTTTTTTCTAAGGTGTTCGAGAATATAAAAGATTTGGCCGTTCCGTAGATAAGGCCTGTTTGGTGCGAAATAAAATGGGTAAGATTCGCTTCTTTTTGATGAATGAGGTCTTGGTCAATGCTGAAAACACCTTTTTCGAGGAGCTCGAAGAATTTGGCAATCAAGTTTTTGGATCCTGGTGAAAAATCGATTTTAGTGGAGGACATACCGCACGCTTAATGCCCATGCAAAGCCCAATTGCAAACGAGGAAGTACATATAGGCTAGGACCTACGTCTATAGAAACGTTTAACGGGAAATCTTCTAGGGTGTGTTCCAAGCCAATTACCGCACTTGCGCCAAGACCTAAGCCAGTATAATTCATTTCAAACTTACTCATATTACCTAGGCCAACATTGGCGCCAAAACCGTAATAGTAATCTAGAATATCGTTGAGTTCATTTTGATAGTAGGCATTGCCGTGCACCCAAACTGAACTATTATTCCCTCCGATTCCGAGTTCATAGGCTTGTTGGTTGATTCTATATTTTGCATTTAAATAGGTAACACCCGGGCTACCTCCTCTTAAACCAAGCGAACTCGTGTAGCGTTGAGCCACAACAGAAAATGAGCAGATACAAATAAGAGAAAAAATCAGAGTTTTCATGAGGATTAGTTTAAGTCAAATTTAGTGTTTAATACAGCGCGCAAAACTCAACCTGCGATTAAAAAATAAACTTGGGTCTGTTGAAAAGGCTTGGAATTCAAGAATGTAAATCCCAGTGTTGGCAATCGAGCCGTATTCGGTGCTACCATCCCAGATCAACAGACCTTTGGTTCCAAATAGTTCATTGATACAGAGTTGTTTAACTAATTGTCCGCTCATTGTGTAAATAGTAGCCTGAACCAACATGTTTGGCGCAGGTAATTCGTACTGAATTTCAAGAAAATCATGGTAGCCATCTTGATCTGGGCTAAATTCAGGGTTAACCAAGTACAAAGCACCCTTTTGTTTGGAGCCAATTTGCTGTGAATTTTCTCTGCCTGGGCTGGCAAAACCAACGCTTTGAGCTGCAGAAAACCAATTTTGAGCGTACTGCGTTGGCAATGTTGGATCTAGCCTTTCCAAGCTCACGCCTTCGGTGTCTGTTAGCAACGGAGCATGCCAAGAAGACTCATAATGCAGGTTATCTAAGAGAAGACCGCTGCAATAAAGCGCGCAGGTTCCGCTGTCGTTATAAAAGAAAGGCAGCGTTTGTGTGACAATTTGTGCGGTGTTTGTGAGCGGATAGTAATCCTGCAAAAAACTTGTATCGGGGCAAAGCGCTAGGTATGCTTGAGGTGCGATGGTTGGTATTTCAATTGCATAAGTTGCTAGTCCGTTGCCGATGCTGCACTGCGCTAAACTGAGGTATTTATTGCTCTTGTTGTAAATTTCTATGAAATCTGAGCCATTGTTTGGTGGGTCGAATAATATTTCATTGATGCAGAGCTCGCCGATGGTTGGTTCTTCGTAACGGATAAGGGTGGTTTGATGGTTGCTTTGGTTCCCCCAACAATCTAAAAGTAATGACAAGTTGACATCTATTGGTTTGCTTTTAGGAAGCCCCTGATCAAAGAGCAACACTAATTGTGCTCCATCTTGCAATTGCTGAAAAGGTAGAACCGAACGTGAGAAAAGTCCTATGTTTTCAGAAAAAGCAATATCAGCTTGCGCCAAGCTTGCGCTGTCCATAGGTTCTGAAAACCCAAATGCGACAAGATTGCTATCGCGCACTTCGGCAAAGAGGAGGTGAGCTGCTAAGGTGTCTGGAAAGGTCGTGAGTACAGAATTGGCAAGACCTGGCGTGCCACCTACTTGCGCCTGGCTAGCCCGCCAGTTATCGGCAGTGGAGCAGGGGTCTTGCAAGGAGCAGCGCTCTAAACTGAAACCGCCTTCTTGTTTGAAAGTATCTTGGTACCAATTAAGGTTGTAATGGATGAGGTCCATCTGTGATCCAAACGGATTAGTCAATTTTATAGGTTCACCACTGTTGTTGAAGCTTGGAAAAGCGGTCACTTCAATAGTTTTTGTTGGATCAAAACCCGCACTCTTGCCCGTGCCAACAAGCGTTGCGTAGCAACCCGGTTGCAACCAAAAAGAAGGGAGTGTGCAACTGCTGCTTGCATCACTAAGTTTAAATCCATTAAGTTGTTGGGCTTGCGAACTGGCATTGTAGAGCTCCATGTATTCTGTGTTGGGCAGGCCTTGTGCAGGTTCGGGATCTGCCATGAGCTCAGTAAAAATGATAGCCGGAGTAGTAGTTTCAATGACAGGTCCAAAATACAAGTCGTCGAAGTAAAAATTTTGTGAGTTACTGCCGGTATATACAAAGGCAAGGCCTGCATAGGGCCAAGCTGGCAGCCAGGGCAACTGCCCTGACAACCACAGGTTACTTGCGGCCGCCATACTCGTTCGCGTTTCGAGGGTGTAGGCGCCATTGTTGCACTTGAACGTAAAGAATAACTGAAAAGCGGCCGCAATGCTGCCAGCTGGGCCCACTGCTAGCAAACTATCATTTCCATTTTGCCGTCCAAATAATTTTGGAGCGTCTTGACTACCCGCTTCGCCAAACTCCAAGTAAAGTGCGTTGGGCGCCAATAGCAGGTCACTTTGGTCGGCAAAAAAATAGAAACGCCCAAAATTGAGGCTCGAGGGGCTAAGGTTGAGCCGTAACCAAAAGCTGCACTCCCAGCTTGAATGCAGATTTGCAGGTATAAAATACAGAGAACTACTTTCGTTTCCAAGACCATTTAATTGAAGTTGGCGACTAGCATTCGTTGTAAAGTTGCCCAAATCGCCGCCCCACAATAGTCCTTGAAACAGACTTTGGTCGTGAAAATCGTCATAAACTTGAGCAAGCACTGGTTGGGGTGTACAGGCAGAAAACAGGAAAATTAAAATTGGGAAGAGTCGCATGGCAAACAAAGTTTATTTTTGTAAAAAAATTGAAGAATGAAAGTAGCCGTAGTTGGAGCCACCGGTATGGTTGGTTCAGTGATGTTAGAAGTGTTAGCTGAACAACAATTTCCTTTTACTGAATTACTTTTGGTTGCCTCCGAGAACAGCGTGGGTAAAAAAATAACGTACCAAGGCAATGAATATGCTGTCGTTGGGCTAGCAGATGCTGTGATGGCTGCACCCGATATCGCGATTTTCTCGGCCGGCGGCGATACCTCCTTGCAGTGGGCGCCTCGTTTTGCCGAAAAAGGAACAGTCGTTATTGACAACAGTTCTGCTTGGCGCATGGACCCAACAAAAAAGCTGATCGTTCCGGAAATCAACGGACACCTCCTTACTAAAGAAGACCTCATTATTGCCAATCCGAACTGCAGTACAATTCAGCTCGTTATGGTTTTGGCGCCGCTGCATCGCAAGTATGGTGTCAAGCGCGTGGTGGTCTCTACTTATCAATCTATTACAGGCACAGGTTTGAAAGCCGTGCAGCAACTTCAAAACGAACGAGCGGGTGTCGAAGGCGAGATGGCGTATAAATATCCAATCGACAAAAACTGTATTCCGCAGTGCGATGTTTTCCTCGACAACGGTTACACCAAAGAAGAGATGAAACTCACCAACGAAACCAAGAAAATCCTCGATCCAAGTATCAACGTAACGGCAACAGCAGTGCGTGTGCCGGTGGTGGGTGGCCATTCCGAGGCGGTCAATATTTCTTTTGACAACAATTTTGATTTGCAAGAGGTTCGTGCGCTGCTTTCGCAAACACCAGGCATCACACTCCAAGATAACACTGCTGCTTACGACTACCCAATGCCTCGTTTTGCCGAAGGCAAAGACGAGGTTTTTGTGGGGCGCATCCGCCGCGACGAAAGCCAAGCCAACACACTCAATTTGTGGATTGTTGCCGATAATTTGCGTAAAGGTGCTGCTACAAATGCAGTGCAAATTGCGAAACTGTTGGTAGCAAGATTATAAATTCTGCTTATAACGGGCTAAAAATCAATTTTTTCAATGAGTTGGTTATCGCTAGAGTAAATCTTTTACTTTTGTACCGTCTCTAAGGGGTGCCGTTAAGGCTGAGAACATACCCATTGAACCTGATTTGGATAATGCCAGCGAAGGGAAGATGACGCGCTAATTGTACAGAACTACCAAGAATTAGCCCCTTGTTCTTGTTTAATTTTTTGATTAAAATGAAAACAGGATCTCTATTATTTATTTTGCTGAGTAGTCATTTGGCTATGGCCCAGATTGGAAAAACGAAAGAATTTATCGACACCACCCGTAGCATCCAAGATGTCGAAGGCATCGTTGTCAATGGCCTACGTGCCAAAGATGCACCTAACAATACACTGGTATCAAAAACCACATTGAATTCCAAAAATTTTGGCCAAGATATGCCGACCCTCTTGGAGTTTACGCCTTCGGTCGTTACAACAAGCGACGCAGGGGCTGGGATAGGCTACAGTGGTTTGCGTATTCGTGGTGTAGATGCAAGCCGAATCAACGTCACCATCAATGGCGTGCCGGTTAACGATCCCGAATCTCACGACGTCTATTGGGTCAATATGCCCGATCTTGTTGGTTCTGTAGAAAATATTCAGGTACAGCGCGGCGTTGGGTCATCTACCAACGGTGCAGCTGCTTTTGGCGCCAGTGTCAATATCAAAACAAATAGTTTAAAAACGGAGCCCTACGCCAGAATGGATCTTTCTGGAGGTTCTTTTGGAACCCTGCGAGGTACCTTATCAGCGGGCACTGGTTTGCTCAATAAGCGCTTTTCCTTGGAGGCAAGAATTTCTGAAATTCGCTCCGATGGCTACTTAGACAGAGCCACAAGTAACTTAAAATCGATGGGCCTCACCGCCACGTATCTGACCGATAAATCTGTTTGGAAGGCAGTGGTGCTTACGGGTCAAGAGCGCACGTATCAGGCTTGGTATGGCACGCCAGAAAGTCGCTATCGCGGCGATTCGCTCGGTATGCTCGACTACGCTGCGCGCAATGGTCTGAGTGCCGAAGAAACCACCAACTTACTGACTTCTGGTAGAACTTATAATTACTACACCTATGCCGGCCAGGTAGACAACTACAACCAAGACAACTACCAATTGCATTTCATTCATCAGCTCTCTCCTCAATTGAATTTCAATGCAGCCGCTCACTATACCTACGGTCGTGGTTATTATGAAGAATACCGCAATAGTGAGGATTTAGCCGATTACGGGCTAACTCCAGTAGTCATGGGTGGCGATTCTATCTTCAATACCGACTTAATCAGAAGAAGATGGCTCGATAACCATTTTATAGGCTTGGTTTACGGTCTGAACTATCAGTACAATTCAAAGCTCAAATTTACCCTCGGTGGCGCAGCCAATCGTTACACAGGTGCTCATTTTGGCGAACTCATTTGGGCTCAGTTTGCTTCGAATAGCCAAATATACGACCGCTATTACGATAACGATGCCCTCAAAAGTGAGGTCAGTTCGTACTTGAAAACCAACTATCAAAAAAATGGACTAGACCTCACCCTAGACTTACAATACAGAGGTATAGCTTACCAATTTTTAGGTGTAGATCAAGTGAGTGGAGTCCTTACCGACGTGACTCAAAATGTCAACTATCATTTCTTTAATCCAAAAGTTTCTTTTGCCAAAAAAATGGATGCACACAACCTGTTTGGCTCCTTTGGAATTGCCAACCGCGAGCCCGTTCGTCGAGATTTCCGCGAAAGCACGCCAGCCAATCGACCATTATCAGAGCGTTTATTTGATACTGAATTAGCTTACCGTTTTGCTAATAATCGCCTTTCGGCCCAAGCGAATTTATTCTTGATGTATTACCATAATCAATTGGTTTTGACCGGGCAAATCAATGATGTAGGTGGGTACACCAGAACAAACGTGGACAGAAGCTACCGAGCAGGTCTTGAACTTGAGGCGGCTTTTCAAATCAATAACAAATTACGTCTACAAAGTGCCACAACACTCAGTCAAAACAAGATCCTCAATTTTGTAGAGTTTGTCGATGTTTATCTAGACGAAGCTCCGTATTATACCCAAATTCTGATAGAACACGGTACTACCGACTTGGCTTTCTCTCCTAATTTCATTCAAACACTTGGCCTTCAATATGCGCCGCTGGAGCGTTTATCGCTGACGCTGCAATCCAAGTATGTTTCTAGGCAATTTCTAGACAATACATCTGATGTCAAGAGAAGACTAGATCCGTTTACCTTCACCAACTTTAGTTGCAACTATCTCGTAAAGCAAAAATTTGCACGTTCATTTGAACTAGGGTTTTTGGTCAATAACCTTTTCAATGCGCAATATGCCAACAACGGTTACACGTTTAGTTATCAATATGGAGGACAAACTACGACAGAAAATTTCTATTATCCGCAAGCAGGCCGACATTTCTTATTGAAAATGAGCATCCAATTTTAAATTTCTATCTTTGGAGAAATTCTCCACATGAAAAAGTTTGTCGCTACCCTTGCCCTTGTTTGTTTTGCACAGGCATTTGCCCAAGTCATGGAAAAACCTCAGCTCGTTGAAAAAATTGACACGAGTGCACGAGTGGTAACAGAAACCATTGAAATCGCAGCTCCTATTCAAGCAGCAGAGGTGTGGGGACTTCCAGATATTGCCAATCGTCCCACACCCCAGTTTCCAGGCGGGCAAGATTCGCTAGATCTTTACATTAAAGAAGCT
Organism: Crocinitomicaceae bacterium; assembly: GCA_044239425.1. Taxonomy (GTDB): domain Bacteria; phylum Bacteroidota; class Bacteroidia; order Flavobacteriales_D; family Crocinitomicaceae; genus UBA952. The sequence continues at coordinate 6,782 of JBIIBL010000029.1, forward strand.
GTAGAAAGCTTTATTTACGCCGACACCAACGAGACCTTCCCTTGGGGCGAGTCTGTATACGTGGCATTTGAAGTTGCACTCGACGGAACGGTCACCAAATCAATTGTAGAAATGGGCTATGACGCGCTTTTAGATAGCGCAGCTCTTGATATCGTGCGCAACATGCCCCGCTGGCTTCCGGCAACCGATGAAAATGGCAATCCTGTAGTGGCTTCTTATCGCCTGCAAATCCTTTTTGATTTCGACCTCGAAGGAGATTTTGAATTCGAAGAGGAGAATAACAAAACGAACAAAGCACATTGGGCTGGTTTTGAGCTCGGTGCGCAAATGAACACTGCCGGCTTTTTAGACCTCAATAGCTCTTTTGACTCCACACCTTATTGGGAGAATAAAGTCTCTAAAAGTTTGGTTTTCAACCTTAATACTTTTCAACATAAGTTTTCCTTGATCAAAGAAGTTTTTGGTATCACAACCGGCTACGGCTTTAGTTTTAACAACACCGAGCTCACCTCTTCTTATGTCTTGCAGCACGACGCTGATACCGTTTTTGCAGTGGCCAATACCACACAAGAATACAAAAGAAACACCATCTACTCGGCTTATTTCACCGTTCCAATTCTTCTTGATTTTACGGCGAATAATTCTTACAAAAAGTCATTTTATGTGAATGCGGGTGTAGTTGGAGGCGTGCGTATGTATAGCCATCAGCGCGTTACCGGTACTTATGAAAATGGCGACAAATATGAAAATATTACTAAATCTGCGTTCAACCTCAATACCTTTATGTTAGACGCAACGGTCCGTATGGGTTACGGTTACTTTGGTGTATTTGCCAATTATGCTATACTTGGTATGTTCAAAGAAGGCACAACGGTTGGTGTATATCCGCTGCGTTTTGGTATTTCTATTAATTTGACTCAGTAGCGAAAAGCACTTAGCTCATTGCCGGCCATGAATGCTTTGGCATCCATGCGCTTTTTCCCTTCCATCTGAATTTCCTTTACCAATAGAGTGGTTTGTTCGCCGCAAGGAAACAAAATGCCTTCTTTGTGCTCTTCAGGGCCGTCTTGGCGTGCACACGACAGTTCGGTAACACTGCCATTGAAAATTTTGAATTGTACCCAAGCTTCTTTTTGTTCAGACCAAAGGGTGCACCACGCAGCAGGGTAGGGGTCTAGACCTCTAACAAGGTTGTGTAGTTCGCCTGCTGGCAAACTCCAGTTGATGCATGTATTTTCTTTGAAGAGTTTTGGCGCTAAAGCACGTTTACCATAAATGGGTGTTTGTGGTTGAGGGCTAATACTTCCTTCAGCTAAGGCATTGCAAGTTTGAAGCGTGAGTTGAGCGCCCATTTCTTGGAGTTCATCGTGTAGTTCTCCTGCGGTCATGTGAGCTGTGATATCAATCTTGTCCTGCAGTAAAATACTGCCTGCATCAATTTGTTCATTGATCAAAAAGGTAGTGACCCCCGTTTGAGAATCTCCATTCATGAGTGCCCAATTGATGGGTGCAGCACCTCTGTAGGCGGGTAGGAGTGAAGCGTGTAAATTAAAGGTGCCAAGACGCGGCAACTTCCAAACGACATCTGGCAACATCCGAAAAGCTACCACTACAAACACGTCTGCTTGCAAAGCTTTTAGGGCGCTAAGAAAAGCATCGTCGCGTAATTTTTCGGGCTGTAAAAGTGGGAGGTCATTGGCTAAGGCAAATTGTTTGACAGCACTTTGGTGCATTTGCTGGCCGCGCCCGGCTGGTTTGTCTGCAACCGTGACTATACCGACAATTTGATGCACACTTCGGTGCAACTCCGCTATAATACGCGCGGCAAAAGCGGGCGTTCCCATGAAAACAATACGCAATGGTTTACTCATACTTGTTTGTTTTGCCAATTAACGTTTCGAAGATAGGTAATTGAAATGATGCCCAAGACCCCAAAATAGATGTATTCAACGGTCCAGATCCAATAAACGTCTAAAGCCCAAACTTTGATAAAGAGATAACAAAATATACTGTATACCCCTACAGTAAAGAATTCAATGAGCATGGAGTGTAGCGTGTTGCCACTTCCGTGTATGGTCTGAAAATAGACCGAAATGAAGCCAAACAGTAAAATGGATACGGCAATAAGCTTCAAGATGTCTGCGCTTTTTGCAACGTATGCTTCCGCTGGGTTGACCATCCGGATGAGTACCTCAGGGTAGAGTAAAGCACCATGAAAAGTACAGAGCATGAAGGCTACAGTAAGCAATTGGATTTTGCGCTGAATGTTCGGGATTTGATCTAGTTTTTTAGCGCCTAAATACTGCGAAATATATGTTTTGGTGGTACCAGCAAAGCCCCAAATAGGCACAAATGCCAAAAAGTAAATGGAGCGGATGTTTTGCGAAACCGTGAGGTCAAATGTACCTTTTTGTTCGAGCCAAGTGAAGAAGAGTGTCCAGGTGGCTAAGGCCGAGAAACCCTGCAAGAGCAGCGGACTGCCTACTTTGAGCAACTCCTTGATTGACCTGAAGTCAACTTTGAAGTAGGCTAATAATTTGTATTTCTTTTGTTCCTTGGAAAAAAGCAAGAAACTAACCATACTTACCATGCCAATACCATCGGCAATTGTGGAGGCCAGTGCCGCTCCTTTGATGCCCATTTCAGGAAAACCAAACTCGCCAAATATGAGCAAGTAATCTAAAAGAGCATTGCTTGAAGCGGTGAGCACAGCGGTGATCAGAACTACCCAAGATTTCCCTTCTGCTAGAAAAAATGCTTGAATCGATAGCGTAATCATGGCAAAAAATAAGGCGAAACTGCGCTGCTCCAAGTAAATGCCTTGCAGCCGGGCGATTTCCTTTTGCTCAGAGTACTGCAAGACCCAATCGGGCATGATGAAATACAACATAACAAACAAACCGATAGCGAGCATGAATAAAACCCATACCGTTGAACCAAAAACTTGCCCTATTAGTTGTGGGCGGTCTTGTCCAATGCGCCGTGCAATGATGATTTGAGCGCCATCGGCCATTCCGGCCAAACACATAAAGAGCGTGACGTACATAAGACCCGCATTACCTACAGCGTCAAAAGCTTCTGTGGAATAGCGCGCAATCATTGAGGCGTCAGTAAGTAAGACAATAGACTGAATAAAACCAGTCACCATCATGGGCAGTGCTACACTTAAGATTGTTTTATAGTTGAGCGCGAGCATTTAATCGATTTGAATGACGAGCCCTTTGAGGTAGGCACCTTCTGGATGAAACGCTTGAATTGGGTGGTCTGCAGGCTGATGCAGTTGATCGAGAATGCGGCAAGAACGCCCCGCTTCAATGGCCGCTGCGATAACAGTATTGGTAAATAATAAGGTATCGACAACCTGTGAGCAAGAAAATGTAAAGATGAGCCCGCCTGGCTTGATTTGACGAATAGCGTGGGCGTTTAGACGCTTATAGCCTTGAATGGCTTGGTGGCGTTTGTCGCGGTGCTTGGCAAAGGCCGGAGGATCCAAAACAATGATGTCGTAGTCTTCGGCTAAGTTTTTCATGTAGTCCATGGCGTCGTCGACAATAGATGCGTGGCGCTCACCGAAGACATTGAGCTCGACATTTGCGTCGGTAAGGGCAATTGCTTTTTTGGAGCTATCTAAGGAGTGCACTAATGTTGCCCCATGCTGCAGAGCTTGTAAGCTAAAGCCACCTGAGTAACAAAATGTATTGAGTACTTTTTTTCCTTGGGCGTATTTACCCAATAGCGCTCTGTTTTCGCGCTGGTCAATAAAAAAACCAGTTTTTTGGCCATTGATCCAGTCGATGTTGTACTTCACGCTATTTTCCAGGGCTATATGTGGAACAGCTATTTCTCCAAATAAGTAGCCATCGGTAATTTCTTCTCTTTTTGGAAGTGTATCGCTGGATTTATGATAAATGGCTTTTAAGTCTTTGCCAATGACGGCTTGAAGTGCAGCTGCAATGAGTGCCACTTGTCGGTACATTCCGTAAGAATGACATTGAATGACAGCTACTCCGTTGTAAAAATCGATGATAAGACCCGGCAGTTGGTCCCCTTCGCCATGACACAACCTAAAAATATTGTTGTTGTCATGCAGTAAACCTATGCGCAGACGCAGTTGATAGGCATTGGCCAAACGGCGTTCATAAAAGGCTTGATCTATGGTTTCGTAGTCAAAACTGAGCATGCGAATGGCAATGGTGGCGTGTTGGTAATGGCCAATACCGAGTATTTGTTGTTTCTTGGTAGTGAGGCAAACGAGGTCGCCATCTTGAAGATCGGAGGTATCGCTCGCCAAAGCTCCAGAGAAAACCCATGGGTGTTTGCGTTGGATAGAGTGCTCTTTGCCTTTAGCGATGGTCAGTAGGGGATAAGACATGTGCAAAAATAGCCTGAAAATGCGTACATTTGTCAAAAAATAAGAGTTATGGCTAACAAACGAATCCTCAAAAGAAGCATCAACGAAATGGTTTTTGATGTTGTAGAAGAATGTTTCTTTTTTGAAATGACAGCCCCAGATAAAGCGGATCGTTCAGCTAAATTGATCGACGAAGCTGCTGAATTCCAAGATCAAATGTTGACCAAAATGAACACGGCTAAAGGAAAAGCTGAGTTCCGCGCAATCGTAACAGAAGTAGAGGCTAAAGCCAACTACTTTGTAGATGCGCTCAACGGCCTCAACAAATAAGCACCTACCCCATGTGGGTATTTGATACTTTTACACTCTCCTTGCTTCTTGCAGGGTTAATGGTTGTGCTCTGGATTTCAGAATGGATACCAGTGTACCTCACCGCACTTTTACCTTTGCTTTTTGCCGTTCCTTTAGGTCTACTTACACCCAAAGATCTTGCACAATGCTACGGTGACTCCAATATATTTTTGTTTTTTGGTGGTTTTGTCATGGCTTTAGCCTTAGAAAAATGGGGTGTGCACGAGCAAATTGCTCGGCGCATTATTGCCATTGTGGGCAATAAAAAATCCAATATTTTACTTGGCTTTATCCTCAGCACGGGACTCATCTCCATGTGGATTTCCAATACAGCCACTGCACTCATGATGCTGCCAATGGCCATGGCAGTAGTGGAGGCCATGCCGCCAGCGCATCGGCATTCTCGCTTTGCGATTTTTTTAATGTTGTCAATTGCCTACGCTGCAAATATTGGAGGCGTTGGTACGCTCATAGGTTCGCCACCCAATACGCAAATGGCGAGCATTCTCTCTGAAAACTTTCACATTGAAATCAGCTTTTTTGACTGGATGAAAATCGGAATGCCTCTAGCAATACTGCTATTGCTCATCATGTTCTTTGTTTTTAATTATTTATTGGGTTCAGAACGCAAAGATGTCCACGACCTCCAATTCCATACTTTACCCTGGAACAAAGCTCAAAAACGGGTGTTGTGGATTTTTTCAATAGTGGCTGGTTTATGGATCTTCCGAGAGGCTATCTCAAGTATGTTTGGCATCAATTACCGCGATGAAAATGCGGCTATTTTAGGTGCGCTTGCTATGTTTTTGGTTCCAAATGGCGAAGAAAACAAGCTGAAAATTCTGCGTTGGTCTGATACAGAAAAGCTTCCTTGGGGAATTTTATTGTTGTTTGGTGGTGGTTTGGCATTGGCTGCGGTTTTAGAAAAAAATGGCATCCTCAAGTATTTGGCCAGCACTTTTGAATCTTTCGAAGGCTTGAGCCTCATTTCAGCCATCTTCATCTTGACCACTTTGGCCATTTTTATTTCAGAAGTGCTCTCTAATCTAGCCATGGTGACTTTATTTATTCCTGTCGTAGGCATATTTGCCCAACAGACAGGGCTTCCGTTGGTTCCTTTGGCAATGGCACTTACGCTCGGGGCAAGTTTGGCTTTTATGATGCCTGTTGGTACGCCACCAAATGCCATTGTTTTTGGATCTGGTTTTCTGCGCATCAAAGACATGGTTCGTTTTGGATTTATACTCAACCTGATCAGTTTGCTGCTCATCAGTCTTTTTGTGATTTTGTTTCTCTAATTGAAACAATATTGCTATTTTTCGTCTCCAAACCTATTGTATGCTAACCATAGATCGCTTATTCGATGTCCCAAGACATCAACTCAAGAACTACCCAAATCCGAACATGTTTGTCACCAAAACAAAAGGTATTTGGGTTCCGCTTTCAACCGCTGATTTTCTCGACGCCGCCATGAATGTCTCTCGCGGACTCATTTCAATGGGCGTTCAACCTGGTGATCGCGTTGCCGTTGCTAGCTCAAACCGATTTGAATGGAATATCCTGGATATCGCAGTTCAACAAATCGGTGCCATTTTAGTGCCGCTCTATCCAAACATTTCAGAGTCAGACTATCGTTTTATCCTCAACGATGCAGGTGTAGAAATCTGTGTAGTCTCTAACCAAGAATTAGTAGATAAAATCACTTCAGTACGCGCAGATGTCCCAACATTAAAGCATCTTTTTTCATTTGATCATCTTGACAATTGTGCGCATTGGTCTGAGATAGAAGCGCATAAAGGTCAAACCGATATTGAAGTAGTAGAGCAGCGCATGCGTGCTGTTCAAACTGCTGATTTAGTGACTATCATTTATACTTCGGGTACCACAGGAAATCCAAAAGGGGTCATGCTATCGCATTCAAATATCCTTTCTACGGTCTCGTCTTGTATTGTGCCTATTCCTGCCGACAAAAATTCAAAAGTGTTGAGTTTCTTACCGGTTTGTCATATCTACGAGCGCATGTTGCATTACCTCTACATGTATATTGGCTGCTCTATTCACTTTGCTGAATCCATGGATACCATCGGCGACAACATCCGTGAAGTGAAGCCAGATGTCTTCTCTGCTGTGCCGCGTCTCATAGAGAAGGTTTTTGATAAAATCATGGCTAAAGGTGAAGACCTTACCGGGATTAAACGCGCCCTCTTTTTCTGGGCAGTAGGTGTAGCTGAGGACTACGATGTTGTTGGTAAGTCTATTGCCTACAAAATGAAACTGGCGATAGCCCGTAAACTCATCTTCTCTAAATGGCAAGAGGCGCTTGGTGGCAATGTAAAAGCAATTGCATCTGGCTCAGCCGCCTTGCAACCGCGCTTGGCTCGTATATTCCTTGCCGCCGACATCCCAATTTTAGAAGGTTATGGCCTTACTGAAACGTCTCCCGTTGTTTCGGTAAATAATTTTGTAACAGGTATTCGCATTGGTTCAGTTGGCCCACTCGTAGACAACGTTCAGGTCAAAATAGCTGCAGATGGCGAAATCCTTGTCAAAGGACCAAACGTCATGATGGGTTATTACAAAAACCAAGAAGCTACAAACGAAGTATTTGATGCCGAAGGTTGGTTCTGCACAGGCGACATCGGAACTTTTCAAGAAGATAAATTCCTCAAAATCACCGATCGAAAAAAAGAGATTTTCAAAACTTCAGGTGGAAAGTATATCGTGCCTCAGGCCATGGAAAACCGCTTGAAGCAATCACGTTTCATCGAACAAGCTATGGTAATCGGCGAAGGCGAAAAATTCCCAGCTGTATTTGTGGTTCCTAATTTTTCGTTTGTGCGCGAGTGGGCAGAGCGTCACCAATTAGATTTTTCAAAATTGTCAAACAATGAAGTTATTGTCAACGAACAATTGGTTGCGCGTATTCAAAAAGAGATTACTGAGATAAATGCAGAATACGGCTCTTGGGAACAACTCAAGAAAGTGAAGTTATTGCCGCAAGAGTTCACGATAGAAGGAGGCGAGCTTACGCCAACGCTCAAGTTCAAGCGCAAGAAAATCCTCGAAAAATACCAAACGCAGTATCAAGAAATATTTTCCGCATAAGGAAACTTCTAAGACAAAAAAAAGCCGGCTTACGCCGGCTTTTTTTGTTACAAAAGTTGCAACTAATTAGTGTTTCTCACCAGAGCAAGACTTTTGAGTCGTGCTGGAAGAAGAACAAGATTTTTGCTGGCCATTAGCCGAGCAGCAGCTTGAACTTTTCTTTTTCTTTTTGCGCTTGTCGTCGTCTTTTTTAACGATTTGCGTTCCGTTTACAGCTGCATAAGCTGTAGTTGCCATAGAACCAACGAATGTGGTAAGGGCAATTGCTACAAATACTTTTTTCATGGCGTTTTTTTTATAAAGTTACAAATTAATTTAAAGTTCCAAGCTTAGTAAGTTTAGCTTTTACTTTTTGTCCGAGTTGCACGTCAATTTTCGTGCCTAAAGGTAAAAATAGGTCGACGCGAGAGCCAAATTTAATGAATCCAAATTCAGCACCTTGTTGGGCTTTATCGCCAGGTTGTGCATAATAACAAATTCTTCGGGCTAAAGCACCTGCAATTTGGCGAAATAGAATTTCGGGTCCGCTTGAGTGTTTGACCACGCATGTGCTGCGTTCGTTGTCGGTACTACTCTTTGGGTGCCAGGCCACTAAAAAGAGCCCCGGATGGTATTTGGTATAACTTACCTCCCCGCTGATCGGGTAATAGTTGGCATGCACATTTAGCGGTGACATAAAAATCGAAACCTGAATGCGTTTGTCTTTGAAATACTCTGTTTCTTCGACCTCTTCGATCACCACTACTTTGCCGTCGGCAGGACACATGATGTCTTGAAGCTGACCAGCACAAGTTCGGTTCGGAATGCGAAAAAATTGAATGATCAAATAGAGCAGCACGGCAAAACCAATTTCTAGAAATAGAAATAGCCCAAAAATTGCCGAGGCGAGAAAATAGTAGTTCAGGGCACTTAAGCCAAGAAATATAACAATGCTCCCGAGCATAATGGAGCGGCCTTCGCGGTGAAAAGTTATCATTTCCAGTAAAGATAGATTATAGACCAACAATAAAAAAATGGGATTGTAAATAGCGCTGCATCGAAGCGGTCTAGCACACCGCCGTGGCCAGGGAGAATTTTGCCGCTATCCTTGATATTTAAACTTCTTTTGAATAAGGATTCGAGTAGGTCACCGAAGATGGCTCCTGGTGCTATGATGAGTGCGGAAATCATCCAAAACAATTCTTCTCCTTTATTGATATACGCTCCTATTATGAAACCTAAAAGCAGTGTAAATAAGATACCGCCGAATGTTCCTTCCCAGGTTTTTTTGGGAGAAATGCGCTCAAAAAGTTTGCGTTTCCCAAATGCGCGTCCGGTAAAATAGGCAAAGGAATCGTTGGTCCAGATCAGTAAGAACATGCCAAGTACTTTGGGCAATGGAGAGGTGTCGCGGACGTGTAAGTCAATGCTCAGGTAGAACGGACCAACGACATAAATGATACCGAATACCAATACGGAAATATTGAGCAGCGGATGTGCGTGTTTGGCCCAGAGCTCGTTGAGAATGAGTGTAAAGAATAGCGGAAAAATAAGACTTAGTGAAATCACTGAGAACCATTCAAAGCTGATGCCCACTAATAAGATGTAGATGAAAATACCGATGAAAATACCAATTTCATTGGAAACCTCGACTACTTGGTGTTGCTTAAAGAAGTTGTAAAACTCCCATAAGCCGACCACCATGAAAAAAGAAAATACCAGTGCAAAAGCGTAAGGATTCCAGAGCATAGAGCCGATGACTAGGGTGCCGAATACGGCGCCGGTAATCATGCGTTGCCCTAGGTTTCCGATCATTCGCCTTGTGTTGGTTCTACGGTAGTCTCTTCTTGATCAGTGGAGCTTGCCTCGTTTGTTTCTACTTTTTCCAAGGCAGGCACTTCTTCTGTAGCTATTTCATCAGTAGTTACTTCTTCTGTAATCTCTGGTTCAATTGGATCCCATTGGCGTTTGCCAAAAATAGCTTCGAGGTCTTCTTTAAAGATGACTTCGGAAGTAAGGAGGCGGTCTGCGAGTTGAGCAAGTTTGTCTTGGTTTTCACCGAGTAATTGCAATGCACGTTGATACTGACTTTCGATGAGTTTACTTACTTCTTCATCGATGATTTTGGCAGTTTCTTCTGAATAAGGTTTGGTAAAGGCGTCTCTTCCTTGTGAATCGTAGAAAGAAATGTTACCAACACGCTCGTTGAGCCCGTAGATGGAGGTCATGGCGTAGGCTTGTTTAGTGACCCGTTCCAAATCTGAAAGCGCTCCGGTGGAAATGCGATTAAACGTAAGCAATTCGGCCGCACGGCCACCTAAAGTTGCACACATGTCGTCGAGCAATTGTTCGGTGGTAGTGATGCTGCGCTCTTCTGGCAAATACCAAGCTGCGCCCAAAGATTGCCCTCTAGGTACAATTGTAACTTTCACTAAGGGATTGGCATATTGCAAGAGCCATGAAACGGCAGCGTGGCCAGCTTCGTGGTAGGCAATTGTTTTCTTTTCTTCTTGGGTGATGATTTTGTTTTTCTTTTCTAAGCCACCGATAATGCGGTCTACGGCATCGAGGAAATCTTGTTTCTCGACTTGAGTTTTGTTGTGGCGAGCTGCAATTAAAGCAGCTTCGTTACATAAATTAGCGATGTCGGCACCAGAAAAGCCAGGTGTTTGTCTAGCCAGGAAGTCGACGTCTATCTCAGTAGAAAGTTTGATCGGCTTGAGGTGAACCCCAAAAATGGCTTTGCGCTCATTGAGGTCAGGCATGTCGACGTAAATTTGACGGTCAAAACGACCTGCGCGCATGAGGGCGCTATCTAGTACATCGGCACGGTTGGTTGCCGCCAAGATAATGACACCAGAGTTGGTGCCAAAGCCGTCCATTTCGGTAAGGAGTTGGTTGAGTGTGTTTTCGCGTTCGTCGTTGGTATTAAAACCATTGTTTTTACCACGCGCACGGCCAATGGCGTCAATTTCATCGATAAAGATGATGGCAGGTGCCTTTTCTTTAGCTTGGCGGAATAAATCGCGAACGCGTGAAGCTCCCACACCCACAAACATTTCAACGAAGTCTGAACCCGACAGCGAGAAAAACGGCACTTTAGCCTCGCCAGCAACGGCTTTGGCAAGTAAGGTTTTACCTGTTCCTGGAGGGCCAACCAATAGGGCGCCTTTTGGAATTTTGGCACCGAGCTCGGTGTATTTTTTCGGATTTTTAAGGAATTCGACGATCTCGACAATTTCTTCTTTAGCGCCTTCTAAGCCCGCAACGTCTTTAAAAGTGACATTGGTACTTTTGCCTTTTTCATAAACTTGAGCACGCGATTTGCCGATATTAAAGATTTGGCCACCGCCACCACCAGCACCGCCACCACCTGACATACGGCGCATGACGAACATCCAGATGAGGACAATGATACCAAATGGCAATAAGTAACCTAAGATTTGAGCGATCCAGTTGGTTTCAATAATATTTTCGTAGTCGTGGTAGCCACGTTCGTCGAGCGCTTTTTCAAAATTGGCGTGGTTGCCGATATTTTCTAGCTCAAAGACAATTTTGGACGGTTGCGCATTTTTGTTGGAGAGCAATTTGCGCATTTTTGGAAAATCGAGGTCCTTGCGGCTATTGATGTAGGTTTGTGCACTTTTGCGCAATTGAAAACGCGCAGTACTTTGATTGACGATTTTAACTTGTTTCACGCCTTTAGCCTCAACGAGGTCGAGAAGGGTCTCTTTGTATTTAATGACAGCACTTGATTCGCTATTGACATAAAGATGCGTACTGACCAATACGACCACAAATGCGACGTAAATCCAGTAGACCGAAAGCGGATTTTTTCTTTTTTCTTCAGACATTTTTGTGGAGCTTAAAGGTTGGGAAGATCAGTACGGGTGGCATCGGCCCAGAGGTCTTCGATGTCGTAAAATGAACGCGCGTCTTTGTAAAAGATATGACAAACTACATCGATGTAGTCGAGGAGGATCCATTCAGAGTTGGATTTTCCTTCGGTGTGCCAAGGTTTTTCTTTGATTTCTTTGCGCGTATTTCTTTGAATAGAATTAGCGATACCATCTACTTGTGTGCTGGATTCTCCGCTGCAAATAACGAAGAAATCACAGACTGCGCTGTCGAGGGTGCGTAGGTCAAGAATAGTGATGTCTTGCGCTTTGTTATTTTGCATTCCTTCAATAATTGCATCTACAAGTAATTCCGAAGGGCCTAATTTTTTCTTTTTTGCCATTGATGTGTTTCTATTACAAAACTAACTGATAAATTTGAATCCTCTTGACTTTCATGATGACCAAATTCGGTTCTGTTCTTATTCAGTTAGTATCGGTTGACTCTACTAACAATTATATTGCCAATCTTATTGAACAAGGAAGTTGTCAAGATGGTTCGGTAATAATGGCAGATTATCAAACTCAGGGCAGGGGGCAGCGCGGTAATTCATGGCAGTCTGTCAGTTCCGAGAACTTAATGTTCAGCCTTGCTTTCAAGCCGGTTTATACCCTCGAACAACACATCAGACTTTCTTGGTTTAGTGCGCTCATGTGGCAGCAATGTATGTTGCGTTTCGGACTCAAAGCGCACATCAAGTGGCCTAATGATCTATATGTGGGCAAGCAAAAAATTGGCGGCATCCTCATTGAGCAACAGTTGAAAGGTGCGCAACTCGACTGGTCAATTTTGGGTTGTGGCATTAATGTGAATGAGGTCCCTGAACTCGAGCAAACAACAAGTATCTTTAAAGAAATAAATCAAAGATTCAAACCACTTACCGTGCTCGCCGAATACCTCGATTTGCTCAATGGTCAGCAACATTTGCTCTATGGTGATTTTGCTTACCTGAAAGCTAAATTTGAAGCAGAACTTTGGTTGAAAGATTCCGTCCAAGTATTTGAAAAAACGGATGGAACGCGCTTTGAAGGGCGTATTATTGGGGTAAATGATGTCGGAGAAATTCGGATCGAAACCAATGGCGAAATTGCACATTTTGCCAATCAGGAGCTGCGTTATCGTTCCATTTAAGCCAATTGCGCTGCTAAATTTGCCGCCATTTCGGTGAGCAATTTTTGCAAAGGCTTTTCAATTAACATTTTGAGCATCATGTTGAGGTCCGTCTTGATTTCGATATGCCCAGTAGTTTGCCCCTCTTGTTGTTGGAGGTGTACGTATAAATCGAAGGCAAAAGGATTTGATTGGAGGCCTTTGAAATGCAGAAGTTGAGGCGAAACCGTCTGTTTCTCAAGTGCTAAATTTACTTGCCCGGCAGCTTTGAAACTAAACTGTGTAGGGGTGTATTGAAAATCTGAGGTTTGATTTGCAGGCAAGAGCAAACCGTAGTTTTTGGTATCTGACAAAAAATCAAGCACGCGATCTGAACTTATCAGTATTGCAAATTCTTGGCTTTTAAGCGTCAGCATTTGTTATTTTTAGTGGTTGTCTTGCATCCAGGTGCTAGGGCTGTTGCGCCATGCTCTGAGGGTTGCTTCGTCGGTTTCACTGACGTAGTTTGTTTTGGTGGCTACATCGATGAGCGTGCTGTAGTCAGTGAGGCAAACATGAGGACAGTTGGCAGCGCTAAAGTGCTCTTCTGAGAGTGCAAAACCGTAAGTAAAAGTAGCGATGAGTCCTTTGACGTCAAGGCCGCCAGCTCGCAAGGCTTCAACTGCTTTGAGGCTGCTTCCGCCTGTGGAGATGAGGTCTTCGATGACCACCACGCGTTGCCCTTCTTGATACGCACCTTCGATGAGGTTTTCCATGCCGTGGCCTTTGGCCGCACTGCGCACATAAATAAAAGGCAAGCCGAGTTCTTGTGCGATCAACGCGCCTTGTGCAATACCTCCGGTGGCTACACCTGCAATGACATCGGGTTTGCCAAAGTTGTCAAGAATTGTTTGGGCATAGCCCTGGCGAATGTGGGTGCGCACCTCAGGAAAACTAAGTGTAATGCGGTTGTCGCAATAAATTGGAGATTTCCAACCAGAGGCCCAAGTGAAGGGTTTGTCGGGCTGAAGACGCACTGCTTTTGTTTTGAGGAGCAATTCTGCTACCTTTAGGCTCAAATCTTTGTTCACATTCATGCCGCAAAAATACAAAGTTTTCCTCGAAAATAACTACATCATCTTTACAGATAAAGCTGAAGATTTACAACACTGGCAAGGTTCTGTTCCGTTGTCTTATGACGCGCTTTCTGAAAAGTTCAAAGAAGCAGCTTCATTTCAAGTTGTGACTAATGACCCAGAAACAACCATGCATTCCTTTTTTAAAGGTTTTAAATTTATACAAACCGCTGGTGCTTTAGTTCAAAAAGCCAACGAAGACGCCTATTTATGGATCCATCGCTTTGATCACCTAGACCTACCGAAAGGGAAAATTGAAAAGGGAGAAGGAATTATTGAGGCCGCAATTAGAGAAGTCCAGGAAGAAACGGGCTTAAACGGTTCGTTTGAATGTCTTGCCGCACTGAGCCCAACATTTCACGTCTACACCTTTAAGAATCGCTCAGTTTTCAAGCAAAACCATTGGTTTTATATGCGTTATCAAGGTTCTTTAGCGCTTCACCCCCAATCAGAGGAGGGTGTTGAAGCAGTTTTTTGGCTCGCGCAAACACAATGGAAAAATAGGCTTAATGAAACTTATCCTGGACTAGCTGAATTATTAGCGTCATTCTAAGTCGAGCAGAATCTCCTAAAAAAATGTTAATTTTAAACCATTACTTTGGTTTGTTTTTATACTTGTTCTTTCAAATACCTAAACAACAAACACTAAATACTAAACTTTACTCCTTATGAAATTCCTGCACCTCTCGATTTTACTTGTTTTTACCCAAGTATTTTTCGCTCAAACATCTGAAAAAACCAAAAAAGCAATTCAGCCAGCTTTGCGCTTTGCTGTATTAGAAATCGAGCGTCAAGACATCCCTTATGGCTCCGAAGACCTCTTTGTATTTGAGTTCAAAAACACTTCCAAAAAAGCGGCAGTCATTACAAATGTGCAAACGAGTTGTGGTTGCACTGCTGCAGATCGTCCCGAAACACCCATCAGAAAAGGAAAAAAAGGCGTCATTAAAGTGCATTACGACACCAAGCGCGTCGGGGCTTTTACCAAAACTATAACTGTCTTTTCGAATGTCGGCGATCCAATTGTCCTGACCATCAAAGGCACTGTTCTGACCCCTTCAGATTCTCCAGTAACCAACTAGACACAGCAGCGCGCGCTCAGATATTTGCTATCTTTGCATCTTTAAAAAGAAGACATGGAGATTGCCAAAACATACGAACCGCAACTTGCACAAGAAAAATGGTACCAATACTGGCTAGACAAAGGGTATTTTCACTCCACCCCTGATCACCGCGAGCCATACACCATCGTCATTCCGCCGCCAAATGTAACTGGCGTATTGCACATGGGTCATATGCTCAACAACACCATTCAAGATGTGTTAGTTCGTCGTGCGCGTATGCTAGGCAAAAATGCTTGTTGGGTACCTGGTACCGACCACGCCTCTATTGCAACGGAAGCCAAAGTAGTTCAAAAACTCAAGGCTGAGGGCATTTCAAAGTCAGACCTCACCCGCGACGAATTTCTAGCGCATGCTTTCCAATGGAAAGACAAACACGGCGGCATCATTCTAGAACAACTCAAGCGTTTGGGAGCATCTTGCGACTGGGAACGCACACACTTCACCATGGACCCCGAGTATTCCGAGTCCGTCATCAATGTCTTCATCGATCTTTTTCAAAAAGGCAAAATTTACCGCGGGGTACGCATGGTCAACTGGGACCCCGAAGCCCTTACTGCACTTTCCGATGAAGAAGTTAATTACAAAGAAGTCAATTCTAAGTTATTTTACGTCCGCTATAAAGTTGAAGGAGAGACCGATCAATGGCTGACCATCGCCACCACACGTCCGGAAACCATCCTTGGTGATACCGCCATTTGCGTGCACCCCGACGATGAACGCTACCAAAAACTAATTGGCAAAACCGTCATGGTGCCGCTCATCAACCGTGAAATTCCTGTCATTGCCGACACTTACGTTGACAAAGATTTTGGAACAGGCTGCCTTAAAGTAACCCCCGCCCACGATCCCAACGACTACGAACTTGGTCAAAAACACAATTTACCAAGCATCGATCTTTTCAACGACAACGGCACGCTTAATGCACATGGCGCGCACTACCAAGGCAAAGACCGCTTTGAAGTCCGTCGAGAAATCGAAAAAGAACTCCATGACAAAGGCTTTTTAGTTAAAACCGAAGACATCATCAATAAAGTAGGCTTCTCTGAGCGCACCAATGCCGTAATTGAGCCTAAATTGTCTTTACAGTGGTTTGTCTCGATGAAAGAACTTGCCGCGCCGGCGCTTGAAAACGTCATGAACGGCAACATTCAATTTCATCCTGACAAATTCAAAAATACATACCGCCACTGGATGGAAAACGTCAAAGATTGGTGTATTTCGCGCCAGCTTTGGTGGGGACACCGTATCCCGGCGTGGTATTACAGCGACCGCCCGGCAGACTTCGTTGTCGCCAAAACACAAGAAGAAGCGCTTGCACTCGCCTCAGAAAAAGCGGGTAGGACAGTCAGTGCATCAGAGTTGCGCCAAGACGAAGACGTCCTCGATACCTGGTTCTCTAGCTGGTTGTGGCCCATTTCTGTTTTCAATGGCCTCACACAGCCCAACAACCCCGAAATTAACTATTATTACCCCACCAACGACCTCGTTACTGCACCCGAAATCATGTTCTTTTGGGTAGCGCGTATGGCAATAGCTGGTTACGAATACATGGGCCAACAGCCTTTTAAAAACGTTTACTACACCGGAATCGTACGTGACAAACTAGGGCGAAAAATGTCTAAGTCCTTGGGCAATTCCCCAGACCCCATCGACCTCATCAATCAGTATGGCGCCGATGGCGTTCGTGTGGGCATCCTCATTTCATCGCCAGCCGGCAACGACCTCCCATTCGACAGCTCGCAATGTGAGCAAGGGCGCAACTTTACTAACAAAATCTGGAACGCTTACCGCTTGGTTTCTTCTTGGGAAGTCCGCGAAATCGAGCAGCCGCTTTCAAGCAAGGTCGCTATTGAGTGGTTTGAGAACCGTTTTGCAC
>JBIIBL010000088.1:0-7858 GCA_044239425.1 Crocinitomicaceae bacterium
ATACGAAGTAAAAATGGGCACGAGTACTTACGGTGTTGGCGCAAGTTCGCTCATCGCTTTTGTAGATCGCGATAGTGTTTTTCTTCTAATAGGCTCTTATCGCTATGCTGCTCCCTATAATTTGGAGAAATCAAAGGAAACTTTAACCCTCACTTCAATTCGAGAAAATTCTGGGATTGTTGAACAATTTTTACTCGATCCAAAAACGAAAACAATTGTTCGAAAAGGGCTCTATCCCCAACCCGATGCAATTTTAACGCGTTCAGGAAAGTTACCGCGCAGGTAACCAAATACTGAAATTAGTTCCTTTTTCTGGGGTGCTTTTGGCATCGATTTTACCATGATGAGCTTCAATGATGAGCTTCACGTAATACAAGCCCAAACCAAAACCTTTGACATCGTGGATATTACCAGTCGGGACTCTATAAAACTTATCGAAAATCAGTCGGAGGTCCTCTTTTTTGATACCAATTCCATTATCCTGAATATCAATGCGATAACCTTCTTTTTCTGTTTTCACAGACATGACAATTGTTGGTGCATTTTTACAATATTTAACCGCGTTATCAACTAGGTTAAAAAGTACATTGGTGAGGTGAACAGGGTCGGCAATGAGTTGTGCTTGTTCCGTTTCCTTTTGAATGGTTAAGGTGCCGCCACCTGTTGCCTGGTTGAATTCAAAATTTTCTTTGACGTCGTCAAGGATACTGTAAAGTGAGATGAATTCTTTATTTAAACTGACTTGGTCCTTGTCTAGTTTGGCAATATTGAGTACGCGCTCAACTTGTTGTTCGAGACGCTTGTTTTCTTTGTAAATGATACTTGCGTATTTGCGCATTCGGTCTGGGTCGGCGTTGTCTTCGAGGCGCAACAATAATTCACTCGAAAGACTAATTGTAGAGATCGGTGTTTTGAGCTCGTGGGTCATGTTGTTGATGAAGTCGTTTTTGACTTCCGAGAGCCTTTTTTGACGAATGATAATGCCCAAGCTGAAGGCAAAGAACACGACCACAAAAACCACGACAATCATGAGGTAAACCAGCGGCGAAAAACTAGAAGCAGCTTCTATTTGATCGAGTTGCAGATTGGGAAAGTAAACCGTAAAGTAATGACCATCTTTGGTGAGGTTGAGGCTTTCGGGGGTGATGCCTTTGGTTTTTTGTGCTTTTTTTGCGTAGATCGAATCGCTGTCAAAAATGTAAAGACCTGAGAGCGCAATAGAATCGGTAAAGCAATCGTAAATGCCAAACAAGAAATCTTGTTGGATATCTTGGAGGTAAAACTCCTTTTTGAGGAGTGTTTCTAGATAAAATGGTTGAATTTCGTCGCTGATGTCAACGGTATAGTGCTGGTAACTGATTTGTTTGATGGCACCATACACCGCACTCGGGTCTTCGTTTTGGTTGACCGACGTAAGCACATTGCGCAAGGCAGCACGTGCTTGCTGGGCAAATTCCCTAAGGTTGAGGCTGTCTTCGCGCTGCTGAATGTTAATGTACTCTTGTTGCAACTGACGGGTATTGTGGATCCAGACAAACTGAACTATTAAAATGCTCAGAATGGAAATGACGCCAAGGATGGCAACCGCATTAACCGTTTTGTTTTTCATCAATTAAAAGCCATTCACACCGTTCACAGTTGTGTATTTCAAGACATTCTTCTTTTCCGGATGGATGCGTGCAAAGGCCGATTGAACTGCGAGTGTACCCTCATGGAAACCACAGAGGATGAGCTTGAGTTTATTCTCATAAGTATTGACATCACCAATTGCGTAAATACCTGGGATATTCGTAGAATAATCGAGGGTATTGACTTTAATGGCGCTTTTTTCAATCTCTAGGCCCCAGTCGCCGATTGGCCCAAGGCTTGGTTTGAGGCCAAATAAGGGAATGAAATGGTCGGCAGGGATGCTGCGTTCACCGTCTTTTAGATGTGTAACGAGCACATGTTCGAGCTGATCAGCACCTTGTAAACCTGTAACTTCTGCTTCGGTAATGAGGTCGATGACGCCGCTTTCAGCCATATCGATGACGCGTTGTACGGAGTCGAGATGCCCACGGAAAGAGCTACTACGGTGCACTAAAATAACGCGTTTGGCAATTTTGCGCTCGGCCAAATAAATGGACCAATCTAGTGCGGAGTCACCACCGCCAGCAATCACACAAACTTTGTCTTGATAGATTTCAGGATTTCTGATGATGTATTCTACACCCTTGTCTTCAAAATCGGTGATATTTGCAATAGGTGGTTTGCGCGGTTCGAAAACGCCTAGCCCTCCAGCAATCATGACAATTGGTGCGCGGTGTGCAGTGCCTCTTACGGTAGTCACGATAAACTGCCCTTCTTCGTCTTTATCGATAGTCATGGCGGCTTCACCAAGTGTAAAACCTGGCTTAAAAGGTGCAGCTTGTTCCATGAGGTTGTCGATGAGCTCTCCTGCTAATATCGAAGGAAATCCAGGGATGTCGTAAATCGGTTTTTTAGGATAGATTTCTGAACATTGTCCACCAGGTTGTGGCAATGAATCGATGAGGTGGCAGCGCAATTTGAGTAAGCCGGCTTCAAAAACTGTAAATAGGCCGACTGGGCCTGCACCAATAATGATAATGTCTGTTTGAATCATGATGAGAAACGATTAATATGCGGGAAATTCAGGTTTGTTTTGTAAAATGTCTTCGATGCGTTGCATGACGTCTGGAGTCAAGAGTTCTTGTGCACCAAGTGCTTGCATGTTTTCTTGCAACTGGTGCAATTTGCTCGCGCCAAGAATTACGGTAGATACATTTGGGTTTTTCAGGCACCAAGCCAAGCTCATGACGGGTAAGCTCAAGCCGAGTTCTTTGGCTAAATGACCAAGCGCCAGTACTGCAGAAATGCGTTCCTGCGTTAAGTTACGTTCTTTGAGCCACTCGAGGCCATCCATGCCCAAGCGGGTGCCATCTGGGAATTGGTCGTTGTATTTACCACTGAGAATACCGCTTGCAAGTGGAGACCAAATAGTGGTGCCTAAACCAACAGATTTATAAATTTGAGAGAATTCAACTTCTACTTTATTGCGCACAAACATGTTGTATTCAGGTTGCTCTACAATTGGGCCAATCAGATGATTTTGTTTAGCAAACATATGTGCCTCCATGATTTCTTGCGCCGACCATTCTGATGTACCCCAGTACAAAATTTTGCCTTGCATAATGAGTTGGTGCATGGTCCAGACGGTTTCTTCAATAGGCGTTTGTTTGTCCGGGCGATGGCAGTAGTAAAGATCTAGATAATTCAATTGAAAACGCTTCAATGCCGCTTCACACGCTTCGATAAGGTGTTTGCGGCTCAAGCCTTTTTGCGTAGGATGTTCACCTCCAATACCAAAGAAAGCTTTGCTACTGACAATATATGAATCTCTGGACCAACCTTTTTTCTTGAGAATGGCGCCCATGACTTCTTCGCTTTTGCCACGCGCATAAATTTCAGCGTTGTCAAAAAAGTTGATGCCTTGCTCATAAGCATAGGTCATGAGTGCTTCTGCGGTGTCGTCGGAGATTTGTTTGCCAAAAGTAAGCCAAGATCCTAGGGAGAGTCGACTCACTTGTAAGCCGCTTTTCCCGAGGTTTTTATATTGCATTTCCATAGTTTGTATTTGCTATTTTTCGTTGTTTGTGTTTCCAGATGCCGTTGGCGAGTACTACCGTTAAAATCATAGCTGCACCCCAATAAAACGAAGTTTGGAGTAATTTGTGCTCTTTGAGCAGCACAATTGCTAAAAGTATGGTATAAATTGGTTCTAAATTGATGCTCAACGATACATTAAATGCACCAAGGCGCTTGACGATATCAATAGTTGCCAAAAAGGCGAATGAAGTGCAGAGAATGCCTAAAAACAGCAACCAATAAAAATCGGAGGCAGTCATATCAAATAGGTCCAAACTCCATTTTCCTTGACTCATAAAAAAGATACTGAGTGCAATAAAACCTGTCGTGAGCTCTGTAAGGCTGAGGCCTGGGGTCTCGGTTTGTTGGGCTAGCTTGCCGTTGGCAACTGAAAAAATTCCTGCACATAGGGCCGAGACCAAGCCAATGAGCACTGCTTTTAATTCTTCTCCGCTGAAATCGTGCGCTACAAAATAAATGCCGCCAATGACCAACAGCCCCATTGAAAATTCTATCCAGGAGAAGCGCTTGCGCATGATGAGCGGTTCTAGCCACGTGACATGCAGGGTAGTGGTAGACAAGCAAAGAATACCAAGCGATGCAGTCGACAATTGAATAGAGGTGTAGAAAGTGAGCCAATGTAGAGCCACAACCAAGCCAACTATGACAGCCCAAAAAAGTGTTTTGCCTTTTGGGAAAATCATTTTTTTGGTAAAAAACATATAGGCCGCCAAAGCAAGCGCAGCTATCCACAAGCGATGCCAAACAATGAGCAGTGCGTCTAGATGGATGAGTTTGCCCAAAATACCGGTAAAGCCCCACATAAAAATGATGAGGTGCAGCAAAAAGTGATAGCGGTATTGTTGGAACAACTGAATTATTTTGAGCTGGTTAGCGTTTTTTTGACCATTCCTCGATCGATTTCTCGTTGGCGCGCACATAGGCGTCGTCGCCGTCTGCTTTGGCTGCCTCGATAGAGATTTTGGCAGTTTCGATAGCACCTTTTAAGTCGCCGTTGGCAGCTTGTAATTGTGCTTTAAGGCGGGTCATCCAGTAGGCAGAAGGACCGCGGAGTTCGACAGCTTTGGTAGACCATTCGAGCGCTTTTTTGAGGTCGAGGTTTTCATTGAAGTAATAGGTAGCAGCTGCGTGGTAATCGTTGGCAGCAGGCCCGGCCATTGTTTTGTCAATACTCGCCAAAACCTTTGCTTTTGTGTTCAGGCTAAACGGCAGGTTCACTTTTGTATTTTCCCAGGTAATGAATAGGGTGCCACCGTTATTAGTTAATGCATCAATGGAGATCTCTAAGTTTTCTTTAAAATCTTGTGTTTTTTGTACGCCAGCGTTCACTTGAAGGACAACCTTCTTGGCATCCCAAGGCTCAGGCAAACCCCAGTTGGAGTAGTCGGCATAAAAATAGAGTTCCCAATTGGTTTGCCCTGGTTTGGCAAAAAGGGCATATGTACCAGCTTTGAGGGTGTCTTTGCCAAAAATGAGCGCCTCGCTTGAAGTCACTTTTGTGTTTTCGTTCGCACCTAGACGCCACATTTGACCGTAAGGGATGAGGTCTCCAAAAATGACGCGGCCTTTGGCGCCCGGTCTTGAATAATCAATTTGGATGTCGGCTAAGCCTACTTTTTGTTGAAGTTTGGCAACTGGGCTCGCTTTTGGTGTCAAGACTTGTGCGTTGCTGCTTACTGACAAGCCAACGGCGATAATGAAGAGTAGTTTTTTCATAAGATTTTAATTTGTAAACAAGCTGTTAGGGGGGATGTTCACCGGAAGTGAAAGTTCCCAATTAGGTCGAATTTTGATTTTTTCAGGGTAAATATACAGCGCTTCTGCACGTTTTTGATTTTGAAGGTCGATAGGATCCCACTTTTGATTGTTATTTTGGTCCGATACAATTCTGAGTGTGTAGAGCCCTGATTGAAGAGAATCTAGGACAATAGTTTGTTTTTCGACGCGCACCTTTTGAGAAAGGACTTCACCCAAATATAACTCCAACAAAAGGTTGGGGCTGATATTATCGATCTCGATAAGGAGAGAACTCAATTGGCTCTTAACAGCACTTGAGTCGGATTTTTTTTCGATGATTTTGGGAGTTGTAGTGCTGCTATCTTTTTCATTTAAGGGCTTAGAGAGAAAGAAGGAAAGCGTGTCGTTTTGAACTTGACTCAGTTGAATAGCTTTAAAAAAAGCATCCTGACTTTCTGTTGTCGAACATGCGCCATCTTGGTTGTCATCAATATATGCCTTGAGGAAATAAGCGCCATCTTTAAGACCTTTCAACTGTAATTTACCTTGCTGGTCAAAGCGCCCGATATAGCGCGCAGTTCGGCTGGTATCCGAAAGATATACGCCTAAATTGATGGTGGCCGCTTTTGCATTGGGCAAAAGTTCTTTGGCGCTTGCGGTGAGTTGCAAAGAATCGAGAATAGGCCCTGTAGAAAAGGTCCAGGTCATTAATGAATCGTTTCCTTCGGTCAGGTCTTTGATCCCGCCGTTGCTCATGAGCGTGTAGGTGGTTTGGGGCTGTAAAGAATCGAGGAAGCTGATGCGCAATGTTTTTCCTTTGAGTTCATAATTGAGCCGACTATCTGCGGGCATTAGTGTAATGCGTTGTTGGGCTTGGTCTAGTTTGATGAATTCGTCAAAAACCAAAAGTTGTTCATTGGCGCGCACATTGCATTGTTTGTCTGAAATAGTTTGTTCGAGCACCTGAGGTGCCAGCTCATCTGCAGGGCCACCGCTGATGCTGCCCACCTGAGCACAAGCGCCAAGTAGCACCGCCATTACAAAAGCCCAGCGAACCATATCATGAGTTTTTCGATTTCTACTTGGTCCACTTCGTCAAAGTCGGCAATTTCTGTACTATCGATGTCGAGTACACCCCAAACTTGTTGGTCTTTGAAAATGGGAACTACTAATTCGCTCTGAGACATAGCACTACAAGCAATATGACCTGGAAAATCAGCAACATTTGGCACCAACATGCTTTTTTGTTCGGCCCACGCACTGCCGCAAACGCCTTTTCCAAGTGCAATTCGGGTACAGGCAATAGGGCCTTGAAATGGACCTAACACCAGCTCGTCTTGGCGCACAATATAAAAACCGATCCAAAACCAACCAAAAGCTTCTTTTAAGGCGGCACAAAAATTGGCCATATTTGCCACGGCATCTGTTTCCACACCAAGGAGTGCTTCTAACTGAGGCCGGAGTTCAGTGTAGCGAGAAAGTTTGTCTCCGGAGTTAAAAAAAAGTTGCTCTGCCATAATGCGTTTACAAATTTCACGTTTTTAAAGTGATTGACAATCTTTTACTTTGTAAATTTCCACTATGATCAAACAAGTTCAATTCGAAAAAATCCTATTTCTTGATATAGAAACGGTGCCGCAGGCCTATCAGTTTGAACAACTCGATGAAAAATCAAAGGCACTTTTTGAAACAAAAAATCGTTTTCAGATCAGTCCTGAAAAATCGATAGATCAAATATTTGAGGAACGCGGTGGTATTCTAGCCGAATTTGGCAAAATCGTTTGCATCTCAGTAGGCATGTTGCACGAAGGAAGCCAAGGCAAGAGCATCCGCCTGAAATCCTACTATCACCACGACGAAGAAACCTTACTGAAGCAATTCAAACGCTTACTCGACGACCACTATAATACACAGTATCATGTACTTTGTGGCCACAACAGTAAAGAATTCGATATTCCCTACATTTGCCGCCGCATGCTGATCAACGGTATTGCATTACCAAGTATTTTACAGATTGCAGGCAAAAAACCTTGGGAAATCAATCATATAGACACCATGGAGCTCTGGAAATTCGGCGACTACAAATCGTATACCTCGCTTTCTTTGTTGTGCCATGTCATGAATATACCAACGCCAAAAGACGATATTTCTGGCGCTGATGTAGCGCGCGTATATTATGAAGAAAACGACCTACAACGGATTATGGTCTATTGTGAAAAAGATGTAGTTGCGCTTATTCAGCTCTTCTTGCGCTTGCAAGGCGAGCCATTGGTAGATGAATTCAATATTTCATCTGCGAGTACCTCCTGAGTTGGGGCATAAAAAAACCTGACTTCAAAAAGCCAGGTTTGTGGTGAGTGATACTGGATTCGAACCAGTGACCCCTACCCTGTCAAGGTAGTGCTCTAAACCAACTGAGCTAATCACCCGAGGAGTGCAAAGATACAAGTTTTTT
>JBIIBL010000018.1:0-29173 GCA_044239425.1 Crocinitomicaceae bacterium
AAATATCGACAAACACAAGTACCACAAATATGTACCTTATTTGTTGACGATCTTCTTCTTTATTTGGATCAACAACATGTTGGGTCTTATTCCGATCATTCCAGGTGGCGCTAACCTCACAGGAAACATCACCATTACGCTTTTCTTAGCATTTTGCACACTTTTAGTCACTGTATTTTCAGGTAATAAAAACTACTGGGGTCACATCTTCTGGATGCCAGGTATTCCTGTACCCATGAAAATCTTCATGATTCCAATTGAATTAATTGGTATCCTCACCAAGCCGTTTGCACTCATGATTCGTTTATTTGCGAACATCACAGCAGGGCACATTATCGTATTAGCTTTGATTTCCATCATCTTTATCAACAAAAATATCGCTTGGGCTGGTTTGTCTGTGCCGATGGCTTTGTTTATCTCGGTGCTCGAAATCCTCGTGGCTTTCTTACAAGGCTTCCTCTTTGCAATGCTTTCTGCATTGTTTATTGGGGCAGCCGTTGAAGAAGCTCACCATTAATTAGTAACCTTTTAAATTATATACAATGACAGGAATGTTTGGTAGTATTGCAGCAATCGGAGCTGGTTTGGCAGTTTTAGGCGCAGGTCTTGGAATCGGTCGTATCGGTGGTTCTGCAGTAGAAGGTATTGCGCGCAATCCAGAAGCAGCTGGTAAAATTCAAACAGCGATGATCATCGCAGCGGCACTTATCGAAGGTGTTGCATTGTTTGGAGTTGTAGTTGGTCTTCTCGGAGCAAAAGCGTAATTAAACTCAAAAGGAAACTGCAACGGTTGGTTGCGGTTTCCTTTTTTTAAATTTAAAAAACACAGAAAAATGGATTTGATATTACCTGATTTTGGTTTACTCGTTTGGACAGGCATCACTTTTAGCCTTTTACTTTTCTTGTTGGCCAAATTTGCTTGGAAACCAATTTTAAATGCGGTCAATACCCGCGAGCAAAATATCACTGATGCCCTCGAACTCGCTGAAAAAACAAAAGCAGAAATGCAAGCGCTTAAAGCAGAGAACGATCAAATTTTAAAAGCGGCTCGCGCAGAACGCGATCAAATTTTAAAAGAGGCAAAAGAAGCAGCAAACCACATGGTAGAAGAGGCTAAAGGCAAAGCAAAAGACGAAGCTGCTAAAATTGTAGAGTCTGCTCGCCAAAATATCAACAGTGAAAAAGCTGCTGCAATGGCTGAAATTAAAAACCACGTAGCAAGCCTATCTCTAGAAATTGCTGAAAAAGTAGTTCGTCACGAACTCGGTTCTGACGACAAACAAAAAGCCCTTGCAATGCAACTTGCTGGCGAAATCAAAATGAACTAATCCATGAAGTCCAACAAAGCTGCTGTTCGTTATGCTAAGGCTCTTTTAGAGTTAGCTACTGAGCACAATAAAGTGGAGCTCATCGAAGCAGACATCCTTCAACTCTTGAAAGTGTCTAATGAGGCGCATGACTTTCAAGTTTTCTTGAATTCTCCACTCATCAACATCGATAAAAAGATTGCAGTTATCAAGCAAATCTTCCCTGACTTCAACCAAACCACCATTGATTTCTTATCCTTGGTCACCAACAATGGCCGCGAGTCTGTCATGATCGACATCGCGAAGCAATTTATTTCGCAGCTCAAAGCGCAGCGCGGAATAGTACCTATTACCATTATCAGTGCCCAAGAACTCGAAGAAAGCACCAAACAGTCTATTCTTTCAAAAATTTCAGCTTCCATCAAGGGCACGGCCGAAATCACAGAAGAAATCGACACAGCTCTTATCGGTGGCTTCATTGTGCGCATGGGCGACCACCAAATAGATGCTTCAGTTGCAACTCAACTGCAGCGCTTAAAACAACAATTCGTATAATCGTCAACAGACAAAAAAATAAGTACACATGGCAGATATTAAACCAGCAGAAGTTTCCGCAATATTGAGAGAACAACTCTCAGGTTTCCGCTCAGAAGCTGAATTGCAAGAAGTAGGAACGGTACTTCAGGTAGGAGATGGTATTGCACGCATTTACGGCATGAACGGCGTTCAATACGGCGAACTCATTGAATTCGATGGTGGCATGCAAGGAATTGCACTTAACCTCGAAGAAGACAACGTCGGAGCAGTATTGCTCGGTCGTTCTTCAAGTGTAAAAGAAGGTGACACCGTACGTCGTTTGGGTAAAATTGCATCAGTTAAAGTTGGTGATGGTATGGTGGGTCGTGTTGTAGACACACTCGGTCAGCCAATCGACGGTAAAGGTCCAATCCAAGGCGAACTTTTCGAAATGCCAATCGAGCGCAAGGCCCCAGGAGTTATCTTCCGTCAGCCTGTAACAGAACCACTTCAAACGGGTATCAAAGCAGTAGATGCCATGATTCCAATTGGTCGTGGCCAACGCGAGCTCATCATCGGTGACCGCCAAACTGGTAAAACAACTGTTGCCATCGATGCGATCATCAACCAACGCGAATTTTACGATCGCGGTGAGCCTGTATACTGTATTTATGTTGCAATTGGCCAAAAAGGTTCAACTGTAGCAGGTATTGTGAAAAAATTAGAAGATGCTGGTGCAATGGCCTACACAACTGTTGTAGCGGCTAACGCTTCAGATCCAGCTCCAATGCAGTTTTATGCGCCAATGACCGGTGCTGCTGTCGGAGAATACTTCCGTGATTTAGGAAAGCCTGCACTTATTGTTTATGATGACCTTTCTAAACAAGCAGTTGCTTACCGCGAGGTATCTCTACTCTTACGTCGTCCACCAGGACGCGAGGCTTACCCAGGTGATGTATTCTATCTTCACTCTCGTTTGCTCGAGCGCGCTGCAAAAGTGATCGCCGACGACAACATCGCTAAGCAAATGAACGACCTACCTGCATCTTTGAAAGACAAAGTTCGTGGTGGTGGTTCACTTACTGCGCTTCCTATCATTGAAACGCAAGCTGGTGATGTCTCTGCTTATATCCCAACGAATGTGATCTCCATTACGGACGGTCAGATTTTCCTCGAATCCGATTTATTCAACTCTGGTATCCGTCCGGCGATCAACGTTGGTATCTCTGTATCACGTGTAGGAGGTTCAGCTCAAATTAAATCAATGAAGAAAGTTGCTGGTACTTTGAAGCTTGACCAAGCACAATACCGCGAACTCGAAGCATTTGCTAAATTTGGTTCTGACCTCGATGCAGCTACTAAAGCTGTCCTAGACAAAGGAGCACGTAACGTAGAAATCCTGAAGCAACGCGAAGGCGACCCATATCCAGTAGAAAAGCAAATTGCAATCATCTACGCTGGTGTGAAAGGTCTTATGCAACCAGTTCCGGTAGCTAAAATCAAAGAATTCGAGAAAGATTACCTTACTGTACTTGAGGCCAACCATGCAGATACACTTGTTGCGCTCAAAGCAGGAAAATACACAGACGAAATCGAGGCAGTTTTGACAAAAACAGCCAAAGAAGTAGCTGCTAAATTTGCATAATTAAAGCCTTAATTTAGGATTAGAATGGCGAATCTAAAAGAAATACGTAACCGCATCAGTTCAGTCGGCTCCACCATGCAGATTACCTCTGCCATGAAGATGGTGTCTGCTGCCAAATTGAAACGCGCACAAGATGCCGTAACGCAAATGCGTCCTTATGCGGGCAAATTGCGTGAAATCCTCGAAAACTTAAGTGCTAGCCTAGACCTCTCTGAAAATGCTTACGCAGAACAACGCGAAGAGAACAAAATTCTGATTATCGGCATTACTTCTAACAGAGGTTTGTGCGGTGGTTTCAATAACAACATCATCAAGCGTGTTGGTGTATTGATCGCCGAAGATTACGCAGGAAAAGACGTCTCTGTTTTCTGTGTGGGTAAAAAAATCAAAGATGTTTACAAGCGCACGCCAAACTTCTATACCAACGACACGTTGGAAAACATGGAAGATGTCTACGCTGACCTACGCTTTGAGGTAGTAGCCCAAATTGCAGATGAGATCATGGCACAGTTTCTCAATAAGTCTTTCGATAAAGTTGTTTTGGTATACAATCGTTTCATCAATGCGGCCACGCAAAACATCGAAACAGAACAGTTTTTACCAATTGTTCCTACCGTAAGCGATTCAGAAGCTGGCGACTACATCTTTGAACCGTCAAAAATGGACATCGTCGAAGATTTATTACCAAAATCAATGAAGCTACAGCTTTACAAAGCCATCAGAGATTCATTTGCAGCTGAACACGGCGCGCGCATGACCGCCATGCACAAAGCCACAGACAACGCTAAAGAACTTCAGAAAAACCTCAAATTGAGCTACAACAAAGCACGTCAGGCAGCCATTACCAACGAAATCCTCGAGATTGTTGGTGGTGCTGAAGCCCTCAACGGTTAAAATTTACACCTCCTCATTCATAAAAAAAGAGCGCTGATTCAGAGCTCTTTTTTTGTTTCAAGAATTTTTAGAAAAGCGTAATTAGCTTAGTAATTCCAATTGAAGCGCTCTGCAATGCGCTGATGCACATAGGCAAGAACTTCTTCATGCTTGACGTACGTTAATACATCTTCCATAAATGCTTGTAGGAGTAAAGTTTTAGCTGAAGCAGCGCTCAGGCCCCTCGCGCGCAGATAAAATAATGCGTTTTCGTCTAGTTGACCTGTGGTGGAACCATGCGAACACTTGACATCGTCTGCGTAAATCTCTAATTCAGGCTTGGAGTTGACACTTGCGTTTTCAGAAAGTAGAACATTTGCATTGCTCTGGTAAGCATTGGTTTTTTGGGCGTCTTTGCGCACAAATACTTTACCATTAAAAACGGCTGTCGCCTTATCTCCGGCTACACCTTTGTAGGTTTCAAAAGATTCACAGTTGGCCACTTGGTGGTCAATGGTGGTGTAGTTGGCCACGTGCTGCTCTTCTTTGAGCCAGTAAGCACCGTTAAGATACGTTTGGGCGTGTTCACCTTGAACGGCAACCATGGTATCGTTGCGGACAAAACTACCGTCTAAAGTGAGGGTATTGATTTCAAAGTGAGACTTTGCTGCTTGTTGTGCGCGGTCTTCATTGAAATCAAAATGATTTTGAGCTGTATCTTGAAGTTTAAAAATCTTGATGCGAGCGTCTTGAGCAATTTCGTATTGATGATGTGTATGCGAAAAACTGGTCGTTTGGTCTTGTTGTTTGGAAACGAAATAAATAGTTGCTTCTGAATTCGTTCCAAAGTTGAAGTGGTGGCGGTAAAAGCATTTGCCTCCGCTATTTACTTGAACAATTTGAATCGGTTTATCTAGAGTGCAGTTGTTTGAAAGTGATATGCTAACACCGTTTTGTGCATGAAGGATATTGAGCGCACCAAAGATGTCATAAAAACTGGCCTCTTGGAAAGTACCGGAATCTTGAGTATTCAAGTTGATGTCTAAACCTATCGGTAGGTTTTGAGGTATCCTAATTTGATCGTTGTTGACGTAAATGGTATATGCATCAGTCAAAATACTGTACTGCTCTAATTGGGCAGTATTTAGCTGCTGAGCGCTACTCAATTGGGCATTGGCTAATTTGGCGAGGCGTGTATACTTAAAGCGCTCAGCTTTCGTGGTCGGAAAATCTTGACCTTGTAGATAAGCTTGAGCAGCCGCTTGAAGAGAGTGCGGCACTTGTAATTTGGTCGGGCCTAAATCGGCAACGAATGGCAATAGTTTGTTGCTAATGAGCGTCTCCATCTTACAAGCTATCTTTGATCCAGTCGTAACCACGCTCCTCTAATTCTAGGGCGAGTTCTTTCGGGCCAGATTTGACAATTTTACCGTCGTAAAGTACATGAACAACATCTGGAACGATGTAATCGAGTAAGCGTTGGTAGTGGGTAATAACGACACATGCGTTTTCAGGGCTTTTGAGGGTATTTACACCTTGCGAAACGATGCGTAGCGCATCAATATCCAAACCTGAGTCTGTTTCGTCGAGTACAGCTAATTTTGGCTCGAGCATGGCCATCTGAAAAATCTCGTTGCGCTTTTTTTCGCCACCCGAAAATCCTTCATTGACTGCTCTAGAAGCTAATTTGGCATCGAGCTCTACGAGTGCCGATTTTTCGCGAACAAGCGCCATGAAATCTTTGGCAGAAATGGGGTCTTGCCCGTGATAGGCGCGTTTTTCGTTGAGTGCAGTTCTTAAGAAATTGACATTACTTACACCTGGTATTTCTACCGGATATTGAAAAGCGAGGAAAAGTCCTTCGCGTGCGCGGTCTTCGGTAGCGAGTTCAAGAAGATCTTTGCCTAAGAAAGTAACGCTTCCCGCTGTAATTTCGTAATCTTCTCTTCCGGCGAGCACAGAAGCGAGCGTACTTTTACCGGCACCATTTGGGCCCATAATGGCATGAACTTCGCCTGCTTTCACCTCGAGGTTAAGACCTTTGAGAATTTCTTTTCCGTTGATGCTGGCGTGTAAGTTTTCGATTTTTATCATTTTGTCTATGCTGATCTAATGTTCTAAATGTGTGCTGTTTATCCTACGCTGCCTTCCAAGCTAATGGCCAATAGTTTTTGGGCTTCTACCGCAAATTCCATAGGTAATTGGTTGAGGACTTCTTTGCAATAGCCATTGACAATAAGGCTGATGGCTTTTTCTTCGCTGATACCGCGTTGCATGCAATAAAATAGTTGGTCTTCACCAATTTTAGAAGTGGTGGCTTCGTGTTCAATTTTGGCACTCGGGTTCTTGCATTCGATGTACGGAAAGGTATGTGCACCGCATTCGTCGGTCATCAAAAGAGAGTCGCACTGTGAAAAATTGCGGGCGTTTTGGGCGCCTTTATGGATCTGTACCAAACCTCGATAAGAATTTTGCGATTTCCCTGCTGAAATTCCTTTGGAGATAATTGTCGATTTGGTGTTTTTACCAAGATGCACCATTTTGGTTCCGGTGTCGGCTTGTTGGTAGTTGTTGGTAACGGCAACTGAGTAAAATTCACCCACGGAGTTGTCGCCTTTTAAGATACAAGAAGGGTATTTCCAGGTAACTGCCGAGCCTGTTTCAACTTGCGTCCAGGAAATTTTGGCGTTAGCCTCACAAATACCGCGTTTGGTAACAAAATTAAATACGCCACCTTTTCCTTGTTTGTCGCCTGGATACCAGTTTTGTACTGTGGAGTATTTAATCTCGGCATCATTTAAGGCAATGAGTTCAACCACAGCTGCGTGCAATTGGTTTTCGTCGCGCTGAGGTGCGGTACAACCTTCTAAATAAGAAACGTAAGCACCTTCGTCGGCAACGACAAGGGTACGTTCGAATTGCCCGGTTCCACCGGCATTGATGCGGAAATAGGTTGAAAGTTCCATTGGGCAGCGCACACCTTTTGGGATGTAGCAAAAAGATCCGTCGGTAAAAACCGCGCCATTGAGTGCCGCGTAGAAGTTGTCGGTGCTTGGCACTACGGCCCCCATATATTTTTGAACGAGTTCAGGGTGTTCTTGAACGGCATCTGAGAAAGAACAAAAGATAATACCGAGTTCACTGAGCTTTTCCTTGAAAGAAGTAGCCACAGAAACGGAGTCCATGACGAAGTCTACGGCAACTCCAGTGAGGCGTTGTTGCTCTTCCATTGAAATCCCCAATTTTTTCATGGTTTCTTTCATTTCAGGATCGACGTCGTCCCAGGATTCGTATTTTTTGGTTTGTTTAGGAGCAGAGTAGTAGGAGATGGCCTGAAAATCGGGCTTTTGGTACTGCACATGTGCCCATTCGGGTTCTGTCATTTCTTGCCAAATGGCAAAAGCTTTTAGGCGGTAGTTAAGCAACCACTCAGGCTCATTTTTCTTGAAAGAAATGAGGCGAATGATGTCTTCGTTTAGGCCAATAGGAACGGTATCAGCCTCGATGTCAGTGACAAAACCAAATTTATATTCTTGGTTTTCGAGGTCTTTGGCGAGTTCGTTTTCAGTGTAGTTTGACATCTTTAAACAGAAAAAGATTCACCACAACCACATGTTCTATCGGCGTTCGGATTTTGAAAAACAAATCCTTTACCATTGAGACCTCCTGAAAAATCGAGGGTGGTACCTACTAAATAGAGGTAACTTTTTTTATCGACAACAACTTTAACACCGTTGTTTTCAAAGGACATATCGCCTTCGTGTTCTTCGTTGTCAAAAGTAAGTTGGTACATAAGGCCTGAGCATCCTCCGCCCTGAACGCCTACTCGGATAAAATAGCCAATTTTTTGTTCGTCTTCCATGAGGCGAATCGATTGTTTTTTGGCGGCATCTGTTACGGTTAACATTTAGTTTTTATTTAGATTAATTATAAATAAAACACTTTGTTTGCTGCAAATTTACCACTTTAATGGTATTGCAACCAAAGAATTGAACAAAGAAATTGTGTGCTTGTTTGTCATTTGGCTGATTTTTTCACTTGACGTTTTTGCTATTATGAATTTATTGACTTAATTTAATACCCAACTCATTAAAAAACAACGCTATGCGTACACTATACCTTTTCTGTAGTTTGTTTATTCTCCAAATGGTAAGCGCTCAAATGTTAGTTCTAGACTCCAAGCAATATCAAGTGCTTAAACAAAACAATGCCCTTACTGGCGTTGAAGTAATTGCACCAAGTTTGGAAGTTGGAAGGATACATTACACTGGACCACAAGGTCAAAAAACGGGTTTGTGCGACTGCCTCATACCCTTAGATTCTACTTTTCAGTTGGCGATGCTGCCCAATGACGACAACTATTCAAACATTATTCCATTGCCATTTAATTTTAGCTTTTACGGCACCAATTACGACAGCTTGTACATCAATAACAACGGAAATATATCATTCTCACAACCTTATTCTACTTTCACGGCTTACTCGTTTCCCGACCCTACTTTCAATATGATTGCTCCATTTTGGGCAGATGTAGATACCAGGTCCACAAATGGCGGCAATGTTTGGTACAAATTGAATCCACATTCTTTAGTTATTGTTTGGGACCACGTTGGTTATTTTTCCATGATGGAAGACAAACTCAATACCTTCCAATTGATCATTTCTGATGGTTTAGACACCCTCATACCAAACGTCAACAATGTTTCTTTCTGTTATGGCGATATGCAATGGACAAGTGGCTCGGCTTCAGGTGGCTTCAACGGATTTGGTGGCTCACCTGCTACTGTAGGCGTAAATATTGGCAATGGCATCAATTATTTCCAAGTAGGACAATTTGATGCTCCTGGTGTTGCTTTTGACGGCCCTTACAGTGCAAATGATGGTGTCGATTTTTTAGATGGACAAGAAATCTACTTTGACTTGGCCAACACCAATTCAAACATTCCACCTCTCGTCATGAGTAGCGGCATTTGCGATACCATTGATGTGTATACCGGTGACACCTTAAAAAGTTTGAATGTCGTAGATTTCTCAATTGGCATCAGTACTCCTGAAATAGGTCAATTATTAAGCACTTCCATTACTTGTGACGAACCAAGCGCACTCACTTACCTTACGAATAGCGTCAGCAATGAGTTCACCGGATTCGATCTTACTTTTGATGCATCGGGAGTGCAACCAGGCTTGTATCACATTCAGATTGAAACCACTGACAACGGCACGCCAGCTCAGACGGTAACAAAAAGCATCCCCATTCGGGTTGTTTATGATGCGAATCTTGCCAGCATAAATGAACTGAATGTAGCTTCAATCGAGGTGTATCCGAATCCAACTTCCGAAACACTCCAAATTAAAGGCCTACAAGCCAATGATATGCTGGAATTATTTAATGCGTCTGGTAAATTGATCCAAGTATTTAAGGCTACAAATACGGTCGAACATTTGACTTTGCCACAGGTTGGTTTCTACATCTTGAAATGTTCAAGCAATAGCAAACCTCAAACCGTTCTTAAATTACAGCGCATTTAAGAAATCTACTTCTTTGGTGTATTCTGTGTATTTTTAGCCGATGAAAAGTATTGTTTTCTTAGGCCTAATTGCCTTTTTTTGGACGGCTAAAACCTACGCACAAAATCCCCAAACCAATTACAAGACCAAGTACGTCTTTGTGTTGGTCATCGATGGGCCGCGCTATTCCGAAACCTACGGCGAACCTACTTGCAAATACAGCCCCTTGCTCTGCGATTCACTCAAGAAAGAAGGGACCTTTTATGCCGATTTCAGAAATAATGGCGCTACTTACACAGTCCCTGGTCATACCGCAATTGTAACAGGCACCTATCAGCGCATTTCTAATTCGGGAACGGCCTTGCCGAAACAACCCAATATTTTTCAGTATTATTTAAAGGCAAGTGGTAAAGATTCTACCGCGGCTTATGTTGTGGCAAGTAAAGGGAAACTAGATGTATTGGTCAACACCTCTCACAAAAAATGGCACAACCAGTTTGTAGCACCAACCTATTGCGGCCCCAACGGTAATGGCTTGGGTTATGGCCGCGACGACAAAACATTTGCTAAAGTAACCGAGTTAGTTTCGGGGTTAAACCCGCCGCAGCTCATGCTCATTAATTTGTTGGCAGTAGATGTCTACGGGCACGCCAACAACTGGGATAAATACCTAGAGTCAATTACAAAATCGGATCAATACGCGGCCAAACTTTGGCAAATGATTCAAGAAAATCCTGTTTTACGTGATCAAACTACCTTAATGATTACCAATGACCACGGCCGACATTTAGATGGTGTTCGATCTGGGTTTGTCAATCATGGTTGTCGTTGTGAGGGTTGCCGACATATTTCCCTATTGGTGTTGGGGCCGGATACCCCAAAAGGTGTTGTGGTCAGCGAAGAAGCCGAAATGATAGACATCTCGACAACAATTGCAGAAATCTTGCATTTTGAGATGCCAACCAGCAAAGGAACTTACCTCCGCGCTGCCTTTCCAAATAAGTAAGCGCTTCTTCTAGCCCTTAATAAAGTTCGTCTAGTAATTGATCGTCAACCAAATTTGGAAGCGTCACTTTTAAAAGTGGTTCTGCTTCCATGGCGCGTTTGATGGCAAAAATAGCGTTTTCATTGCGTGCCCAATTGCGTCTTGCAATGCCATTATTGACATCCCAATGCAACATGCTCGTGAGGTTGCGCTGTGCTTGTTCTGAGCCGTCCAATAGCATTCCAAAACCACCGTTAATGACTTCTCCCCAGCCAACGCCGCCGCCGTTGTGGATACTCACCCAAGTGGCACCTCTAAAGCTGTCTCCAATTACGTTTTGAATGGCCATGTCTGCAGTAAAGCGCGAGCCGTCGTAGATATTGGATGTTTCGCGGTAAGGTGAATCGGTGCCAGATACATCATGGTGGTCGCGGCCTAAGACAACTGGGCCAATTTCGCCACGGGCAATAGCTTCATTAAAGGCAGCGGCTATGCGCATGCGTCCTTCTGCATCGGCATAAAGAATGCGCGCTTGTGAACCGACGACTAATTTATTTTCTTGTGCCCCTTTGATCCATTGAATGTTGTCAGCCATTTGCTGTTGGATTTCTTCTGGGCATTCTTGCATCATTTTTTCTAGAACTGCACAAGCAATGGCATCTGTTTTTTCGAGGTCTAGTGCATCGCCGCTGGCACAAACCCAACGGAAGGGGCCAAAACCAAAGTCAAAGCACATTGGCCCTAGAATATCTTGAATGTATGATGGATATTTGAAATCGATGTGGTTGGCAGCCATGACATCGCCACCAGCTCTTGATGATTCAAGTAAAAAGGCATTGCCGTAGTCGAAGAAATAGGTGCCGCGTTTGGTATGTTTGTTCACGGCAGCGGCATGGCGTCTCAAACTTTCCTGAACATAGGTTTTAAATAATTCAGGATCGTTAGCCATGAGGTCGTTCGCTTCATCGAAGTTTAGACCAGCCGGGTAGTAACCACCTGCCCATGGGTTGTGCAAGGAAGTTTGATCTGAGCCGAGGTCTACATGAACGCCTGTTTCGTCGAACTTTTCCCAGACGTCGACCACATTACCTAGGTAGGCAATGGAGACAACTTCTTTGGAGGCTTGCGCTTTTTTGACTCTTGTTACCAACACATCTAAATCCGTGAT
Organism: Crocinitomicaceae bacterium; assembly: GCA_044239425.1. Lineage (GTDB taxonomy): Bacteria > Bacteroidota > Bacteroidia > Flavobacteriales_D > Crocinitomicaceae > UBA952. The sequence continues at coordinate 12,003 of JBIIBL010000018.1, forward strand.
GATTTCATCGACCCAACCTTGCTCGTGTCTTGTGTGCGCTGCTTTGGGATTTACTTCAGCGGTTACAGAAATAACACCTGCAATATTGCCCGCTTTAGGTTGAGCTCCAGACATGCCGCCCAAACCTGCGGTTAAAAATAATTTTCCTTTGATGTCGTCGCGGTTTTTAGCCAGGCGGCGCACTGCGTTCAATACAGTGATAGTGGTGCCATGGACAATTCCTTGTGGCCCGATATACATGTAAGAACCAGCGGTCATTTGGCCGTATTGAGTGACGCCTAGTGCATTGAATTTTTCCCAGTCGTCTGGCTTGGAATAATTAGGAATCATCATGCCGTTAGTCACCACAACACGCGGCGCATTCGGATGCGATGGAAACAAGCCCATGGGGTGCCCTGAGTACATCACTAAGGTTTGTTCGTTGGTCATTTCTGACAAGTACTGCATGACTAAGCGGTATTGAACCCAGTTCTGAAAAACCGCACCGTTCCCACCATAGGTAATGAGTTCATGCGGGTGTTGGGCCACGCGATGATCAAGATTGTTTTGTATCATGAGCATAATGGCTTTTGCCTGCTCTGATTTACCAGGGTACTCGTTAATTGGCCTGGCGAATATAGGATGTTCCGGCATAAAGCGGTACATGTATATTCGGCCGTAATGTACAAGTTCTTGTGCAAATTCTTTGGCGAGAATGGCATGTTGTGACTTTGGGAAATACCGCAATGCATTGGCAATAGCCAATTTTTTTTCAGTTGGGTTTAAGATTTCTTTGCGCTTGGGCGCGTGATTGACTTGCGCATCCCAAACTTTAGGAGTTGGAAGCTCTTGTGGAATTCCTTGCTTGATTTCGTCGGCAAAACTGATCATTGGTATGGTTTTGCCACAAAAATAAGCAATGTTAGTACTTCACCACGACAAATCCGTGTTTTTGAAGCTCAATTCCGCCGTCAAGGGTAGCATCTATGCGATAAAAGTAGGTGCCTTCTTCAACGGTTTCGCCAGAAGAGGTTTTACCGTACCATTTTTCTGCTGGATTGGCATATTCAAAAATGATATTTCCCCAGCGGTTGAGGATGGTGCAATTAAAGGAAGCAATGCCCTCATAGTTCACAAAGAATGCTTCGTTCCCAGTCTGAGAAGACAACACTACGATATTTGGCGCAGTGATATCGCATGGTTTGTAAGTAATATTGGCGGTATCGCTGATGGTGTTGCAAGAATTTTGAGCGGTGTAGATGTAATTACCAGCTTCTGTTGCGAGTCTAGGTACTTCAGTGCTGCCGTCCCACCATTGCCCATTAATTGGCGGGCTGTAGCCGCTTTGGAGCGGCGGTGTGTTAATGACATAAGGGTTGAGCCACAAGTTAGCTCCCTGACAAATCGCAGAATCGAGGATAGCCGTATATACATAGGGCATGAATTCGATGCTTGTAGCTACGGTATCTTCACAAGCGTTATCAACGTAAAACACAGGAAATGCCCCTCCCATATTGTAGGTCATGATTTCGGGGTTATCGACGAACGTATTAGGAAGGAAATGAATCGCCGTATCTATAGCATACCATTGCCCGCCAGCATAAGAAGTTGTATTGCCAACAAAATAGCTGTAATGGCAAATGGCAGTATCTGAAAAGATAGCAGGGCGTGGTAATACAACAAATGAAACCGTAGTGTCGTAGTTGCACCCAAAGTTGTCGGTAATGTTGTAGGTATAGTTGGTGATGCCTGGTGCGCTTGGCTGAATCACAATAAGGGTGTCGTTTTGACCGGAGATAATTGTTGGGTCAGACGTCCATCCTTCAGTGGCCACATAATTTTGATATCCTTCGCTTTCTGGATAAAGTGACGCATTAAAGTAGATACCCCAAGAGAAAATATAACCGTCGTCGATACCTTGGTTATCTTGAACAGAGATGGTCCAGTTGCCATTGATAGGGCAGCCTGCAAACTGATTGAAATCGCCGTCTGGGAGGTATACCCCATTTGGGTTCATAGAGGTAAATCCGTAGTCATTTGTAACCGTATTACCTGCAGTATTTTCTGCACAAATAGTACCGAAGGTGTTGTTGACAGATGAAAAACAATAGCTCCATACCGGAGACCCTGGATTACCGCCGTCGATATTGGTGTCGTTACCTAGGAAAGTACCGATGCCGTTGCCGCAGCCTCCAGGGACGAGTTCAGCCCAGCCAAAAGGAGTTTGGTTGTAGGCATTCATCAAGGAAACAGTTGTTCCGTTCGGACAAGTAAGGGCTATTTCGATATCGCCGATATAAGAGTGTTCGATATCCAAACAAATTTGTTCGATGTCGGCCGCAGAAGTAATAACCGCTGTGGAATCAAAACCAGACATAGGGATGTCTGTTTGGTACATTTGCCCAGCGCCATCTGGCAGGAAGGTAAGCCCGGCGAAGGTGCCCCCAATTTGGAAGGTGCCCCCTGGAATTTCTATACCAACAGTATCTTGCGGGGTTACCCCACCCACTAAATAAGAATTTTGACCCAAACACACGGTGTCTTCTAGTGGCCCTGTACCTGCAAAAATCGGCGGAATAGACACGCGGATCTTAAAGTTCGAGTGAATTGTTTGCGGAAATTGATCGGTGACAGCGAGGTCAACGTAGTAGCCAGTATTTGCGTTTGGCGTAAACCAGATTTGGTCGCCAGTAAACTGACCAATACCGCCAATTGTCCAGGTAAAAGTACAGTTGTTGTTGGTTTGCGAGTAGCCAGTATTGGTGTTCTCTAAAGAGTGCGGAAAACCAGGCAAGGCTTTGAGTAAAACGCTATCGCCTGGGCAAAGGTCAACAAAGCCAGTATCGATAGGGTTCATGATGTTGTTGCCGCCTCCATTTTTGAAAGCTTCTACATGGGGAACAATTGGTTGAGGCGGATTGCCACAAGCCACATTGGCTACCCAACCCGTACCTTCATTGGCACCGTTAGATTTGAAGCGTAGCGTCAGACAGCCCGTTGGGTTGTTCCAAGATGCCTGCACAAATAGACCAACTGGGTTTGTGCCGCTGTTGTAAGCGCCAAGAAGGGGTGCTGTGTTAGAAGGACCATCGTAGATGTAAAGCGTATCTGTAGGATGAACATCCCATTCAAAGCCAATATTGGTTGCAAAAGAAATGGAAACTTTAGAACCTTGTGTGAGGTCAGGACAGAGCACTAGTGTTTCGTTCATGTTGGGCGTGTAGTTGCCCGTTCCGTCAATGAAGTTGGTACCTCCGGTTGGAACAATGCCAGCGCAGTTGAGTGGGTTGGTAGGGTTGTAGTCTGGCCCCGTTAAAGTGAGGGTAACTTGCGCATGAAGCGAAGAAATGAACGCAAAAAAGAAAAGAGTTGAGCGTAGAATTAGTTTCATTTTTTCTGATTTTGCATTTCTAATGAAAGGATATTTTTAGATTTGACCACCAAGATTTTGTTGGTGTTAATCACCGAATAGTATTGCGTTCTATCTAAAATACGAAGGCCAAAATTGGTAAACACTATTGGTTCTGGATATTGAGGCAATAGCAAATCAAAAACTGGAAACTGACTAATATCTTTACCTTGTGGGGCATCTATTAAATAACAAGCATGCGTAAGCGCGTACTCGTATAGAGGCAAGGTGTTTGTTGCTTTGAATTGTGCAATTTCTTCCTTGGAATAACTTTTGCTCAGTTGAGACTCGGTGGTTTGAGACCAAGAAGTAAGGCTCAATAATGCAAATAGGAAGGCGAAAAATAGTTTCATACAGGATAGAATTCGTTCTATGACGTCACTAGTCGTTGAAAAGTTGCATCAAATGTTTATAGTTTATAATCTAAGGCTAAGTTAATAAAACGTAGCTTTGTAGCTCGAAAAGTTGAAATTTTTATCATGGAAAATAAAGCATTGGCAGGCATTGCCTCACAAGTAAGAAGAGACATCGTTAGAATGGTGTCGGCCGTTAATTCAGGCCACCCAGGAGGCTCATTAGGCTGTACTGACTTTTTAACCTATCTCTATTTTGAGCAAATGCAGCACAACGCCAATGATTTTCAAATGGACGGCATAAACGAAGACCTCTTCTTTTTATCCAATGGCCATATTTCGCCAGTTTGGTACAGCGTTCTTGCCAGAGCAGGCTATTTTCCTGTTGCCGAACTGGGTACTTTTCGCAAATTAGGTTCTCGCCTTCAAGGACATCCATCCACTGACAAAAACTTACCAGGCATTCGCATGGCCTCAGGTTCATTAGGCCAAGGTTTATCTGTTGGGATTGGCGCTGCTCAAATCAAAAATCTCAACCAAGACCCAACTATAGTTTACACGCTTCACGGCGATGGCGAGTTGCAAGAAGGTCAAATTTGGGAAGCAGCAATGTATGCCGCTGCTAACAAAATTGATAACATTATTGCAACGATAGACGCCAATGGCCGTCAAATCGATGGCGACGTTGATGACGTACTTTCTTTAGGCGATCTCCACCAAAAATGGGTGGCCTTTGGTTGGGAAGTACTGCACATGGACGGTCATGATTTTGACAGTATTCGCAGCACTATGCAACAAGCCAAAGCATTAACAGGCAAAGGCAAGCCAGTCGTGATCATCATGAAAACCGAAATGGGTCAAGGTGTTGACTACATGGTGGGTTCGCACAAATGGCACGGCGTTGCACCAAATGCAGAGCAGCTTCAAGTGGCGCTCAACCAACTCGAAGAAACTCTCGGCGACTACTAGTGAAAGCGGTTTGGGGCTTCATATTTCTGCTTGTTTTCAGCTGCGGCTGGACCCAAACCACAACGCGCATCCTCTTTATTTTAGATGCCTCTAACTCCATGAACCTCGATTGGAACAACCAAACGAGAATGGCTGCAGCCAAAGAGGTCCTCACTAAAAGTGTTGAAAATCTACGCGGTGTACCCAATCTAGAACTTGGCTTACGCGTCTATGGACATCAATCAAACGTTACCAACACATACCAAGACTGCCAAGACACCAAACTTGAAGTCGCTTTTGGCCCTTCGAATATCGATCCCATCAAAACAAAAATCAAAGGGCTTCAGGCAAAGGGCGCTACGCCAATTGCACGTTCTCTAGAGGCAGCAGCAGCCGATTTCCCAGACACCCTCGCGCGCAATTTCATTATTCTCATTACCGATGGACTAGAGTCTTGTGACAACGATCCGTGTATCATTGCCCGCAAACTCCGAGACAAAGGCGTGAAGGTCACACCATTTGTAATTGGCCTCGGCATGGACCTCAGCTACCTCGATAAATTTGAGTGTATCGGCAGTTACACAGACGCCGAGAGCAAAGCTGCATTCGAAAATGTACTCTCTAATATTTTATCCAAAGCGCTGCTAAATACTACAGTTCAGATCAACCTCAATACCGTTGAAGGAAAGCCCCTCGAGACCGACGTCAGCATGTTTCTCTATGAAACAGGCACCACGAATCTCAAATATACCTACGAACACACCCTCAACCGCAAAGGCTTGCCCGATACCTTGGTGCTCGATCCCAAAATCAAATATGACTTGCGTGTAGCAACCGTTCCAGCCATTGCCAAAAACAACATTGCAATTGTACCGCACACCCACAACGTGATCCAAGTGCCAGCAGGGCAGGGTCAGCTCAAAATTACCTCTGTAAAAAGTCCAGAAGGCACCATTTTAGAGACGCGTATTTTAGAGACTACCTCAAGTAAAACGCTGCATGTCCAGCAACTTGGAGATATCCAAAAATATTTAGTCGGCACCTATCAGTTAGAAATACTCACCCTGCCACGCACCTACAAAGAAGTGCTGATCGAGCAATCCAAACTGATAAGTTTGGATGTTCCTGCTGCGGGTCAATTTGTGTATCAAGCACCAAAAGGTATTGTAGGTCAGTTGTTTTACGAGCGCAATCCGGGTCAGTGGGAGTGGGTTTACGATTTGAGATACAACCAAATAACCGGCAACATCAAGCTACAGCCGGGCACCTACAAAGTAGTCTATCGAGAAAAAGACCAGCGCTCTAGTGCCTACACGAAAGAAAAGAAATTTACAATTACATCCCTCAAAATCACTAATCTAACTTTATAACCATGGAATTTGAAGTACTCGGAAACAAAGACACCCGTTCGGGATTTGGCGAAGGTTTGGCCGAATTAGGTCAGCAAAACCCAGATGTAGTGGCACTTTGTGCAGACCTCACGGGCTCGCTCAAAATGGATGCGTTTCAAAAAGCTCATCCTGACCGTTTCTTTCAAACAGGAATTGCCGAAGCCAATATGATTGGTCTGGCAGCCGGCATGACCATCGGCGGCAAAATACCTTTTACAGGTACGTTCGCCAATTTCTCTACCGGCCGCGTTTACGATCAAATTCGTCAGTCTGTTGCTTACTCCAAGAAAAACGTTAAAATTTGTGCTTCGCATGCGGGTCTTACACTCGGAGAAGACGGCGCAACGCACCAAGTTCTCGAAGACATCGGCATGATGCGCATGTTGCCTAACATGACCGTTATAGTACCTGCTGACTTCAATCAGACCAAACAAGCCACAATCGCAATCGCAGCTCACGAAGGCCCAGTTTATTTGCGTTTTGGCCGCCCAGTGATGCCCATTTTTGTGAAACCAGACGCGGCGTTTGTCATCGGAAAAGCAGACGTGCTAGCCGAAGGTACAGACGTAACCATTATCGCTTGTGGCCATATGGTTTGGAAGTCGATTGAAGCACTTAAAGAATTGCATGCCATCGGGATTTCAGCCGAACTCATCAATATGCACACCATTAAACCTCTGGACGAAGCCGCCATTTTAAAATCTGTCGCTAAAACAGGTTGTGTGGTTACCGCTGAAGAGCACATGATGAACGGTGGTTTAGGAGAGGCAGTTTCTCAGGTTTTGAGCAGAAAGCACCCTGCACCACAAGAATATGTGGCAGTTAATGATACTTTCGGAGAATCGGGTACACCAATGGAGCTCATGACAAAATACCACATCGATACACCAGATGTTGTGGCGGCTGTGAAGCGTGCTATTGCCCGCAAGCCAATCATTATCTAAGCATTATAGTTCGAGTGCTTCTTGAATAGTTTGAACGGGTTGGTGACAAACACCGTACTCGCAAACCGAAATTGCCTGTGGGATATAAATCTGCGACAGCGGTAAACTGTGGTGATAAGAGAGTAAACAATTACTTTGTGCGCTCGCTTTGAAAACTTCCATAGGCGCACTTTCATTGAGCACATGCCATTGTTTTTCAGGATTCAGTTTCCTTAGTAAGAGCAATCCCCAATTAGAGTAGCCCGAGCCGTAGGTTTCCATTCCGTCGTATAGATTTTGAAGCATTTGTGCTGCACTATTGATCCACTCTTCATTTTGGTAATAAGTCCCCATAGTCAGAAACGCATGCGCCATAACTGAATTACTTGCCGGCAACACGTTGTCGTGCAGTTCCATATTGCGACTGATCAGGTCAGAATCAGCAGCCGTGAAATAACACATCTTGCTCTTGGGGTGCTGGAATTCTTTAGCTACTTTCTGTGTGAGTGCTTTGGCAAATTCTAAAAATACAAGTTTACCCGTGCTCTGGTAGGCCAAGCTCAACGCTTCAATCAAATGAGCGTAGTCTTCTAAGAAAGCTGGAATATTTTTTTGCCCGTTCGTATTAATGCGCAAAAGCTGCTGGCCGTCCCATTGAATTTCTTGTATCCAATTGAGGATGCGCAGCGCACGGAGTAAAAAGGCCTCCTCACCAAAAACCCGAAAGGCTTCAAGTAGACCTTTTGCAGCTAGCGCATTCCAACTGACTATTATTTTATGGTCGAGCCCTGGTCGAATTCTAGTAGAGCGCTGACTCAGTAGCGTATCGTTCATTTTTGCTTTAAACGAAAGCCAAGCATGCAAATCGATGCCTTCTAATTTGGCAAAAGCGGCATCGGTTTCTTTGCGCAGCGGGATGTATTTGTCGTCTTCCCAAAACCCAACCTGATTGATATGATAATAGCGCTTGACGCGCGCGGCATCGGCACCAAATAGGAAGTCTATTTCAGTTAGGTCCCAACAATAGAACTTCCCTTCTTCGCCTTCGCTATCCGCATCGAGCGCACTGAAGTAAGCACCGTCGTTAGAAAGCAATTCGCGCTCTAGGAAATCAAAAGTTTGATAAACTAAATCCTTGTAATGCGGTGCTTGGTATTGCGCAAAAGCTTGCGCGTACAAGCCGATGAGCTGCCCGTTATCATAGAGCATTTTTTCAAAATGAGGGACTTTCCAAAGTACATCAACGCTGTAGCGCGTAAAGCCACCACCCACCTGATCGTAAATACCTCCAAAGGCCATTTTGTCTAAGGTGAGGCGCACTTGCTTTTCGATTTTTGCTTCGTCAAAATGTTGTGCATAGCGCAGGAGGAATAGCCAATTATTGGGCAACGGAAATTTCGGTGCCTTGTTGGTACCTCCTTCAAAGGTGTCAAAACTGCGTGCCCAACGCACCACCATTTCGTGAAGTCTTTCGGCACTAAAGCCCGAAATTTCTTGCGGGGCGTCAATGAGTTCCGCTTGCTGGATGCCTTCATGGAGTTGGCTTGCGTAGTCAATGGCTTTTACGCGGTCGTTGGCATAGGTGTGTGCCAAAGACTTGAGTACATGCATCCATTGGTCTTTCGGAAAGTACGTGCCGCCGTAAATGGGCCTTCCGTCGGGTAGCGTAAAACAATTGAGTGGCCATCCACCGCGTTGGGTCATGAGTTGAACTGCCGTCATGTAGATTTGGTCCACATCTGGTCTTTCTTCGCGGTCCACTTTTACATTGATGAAATGTGCGTTCATCAGTGCAGCAACCTCAGGGTCTTCAAAACATTCGTGTTCCATGACATGACACCAATGGCAAGCGGAGTAGCCAACACTGATCAATACCAATTTGTCTTCGGATTTGGCCCTTTCAAATACTTCATTTGACCAAGCAACCCAATGAACTGGATTCTGGGCGTGTTGTAACAAATAAGGTGAACTTTCGTTGCCGAGTTGATTGGCCATATATTTAATATTTGATGGTAGAAGAACTATATTTGCCAAAGATATTCAACAGTGCAACAAATACGCCCTTACAAAGTTCTGCTTTTTTTAGTTCTGGTACTGTCACTTTTGTGCATACCAAGTGCGCTTATACCTGAAGACGGCGTCAAATGGATGGGCGTCAATTGGCGTTTCTTGCCCCTCGAGCGCATCTGGGTTGCTAAAAAACAAGTCAAGAAAAACATCGAAAAAATTGTCAGTGCGGTAGATACCACCGACATCAACAACGGCATAAAACACAGCGGTCAAAGCAACGGCCAAACTGGCTTGCCCGAGGGCGGAAGTCTGGCAAGTGAGACGGCACATCCACTACAAATGAGTGGGAGTGCAGCGGCCAAAATAGCTCGGTTTTTTACTGCGCTACAAGAAGCAACCGAAGGTAAAAAAATCAGTATTTTTCATTACGGAGACTCTCAAATTGAAGGCGACCGCATGACCGGTTACATACGCCAGCGCATCCAACAGCAATTTGGCGGCATTGGCCCTGGGTTTATACCTGCTTATAACGTATACAACACGCAAAGTTTCAAGCAAAAGGTATCGCCTAACTTCAAGCGTTACACTGCTTTTTGGCCTCCAAAAATGAGCTCGCGCCGCTACGGAGCGCTCCTTTCAGCTGCTACATTCGATGTCGTTGCCACAGATGCGCAAGCAGGTCTTCCAACAGAAGCATGGATAGAAATCGCGCCATCTGCGGCGGCATTTACAAGGGCTCGTACGTTTAGCCATGTCAAGTGCTATTACAACAGCTGTTACAAGTCCTGTTCGGTTAAAGTATACGAGAACGACAAACTTATCCACGAAGATTCTTTGGTGGCCGACGGCGGTACGCATGTATTACCGCTCAGTTTTGACCACACGCCAAGTAAATTGCGCTTTGTTTTTTCATCGACCAAAAGCCCCATATTTACCGGCTTCAGCTTAGAAGGCGATGTAGGTGTACAGGTCAACAATGTTGCCATGCGCGGTTCCTCCGGGCACGACCTCAGTTCTTCTGAAGCCAATTTGTTTGCCCAAATGCACCGCGAAGCAAATACAAAACTAATTATCCTACAATTTGGCGGCAATTCAGTCCATTCTTTCAGAGATAGCAGCAGTGTGCGTTATTACATGAGCTCGCTCAAAAACCGTATTCAATACATCCAAAAATTAGTGCCAGATGCGGCCATCATCCTCATTGGCCCCAGCGACATGTCTAGGCTGAATGCAGGCATTTTTGAAACGTATCCGCTTTTGCCTTATACGGTTGATCGCATGCAAAAAATGTGCGCAGAAAATGGGGTTGCTTTTTGGAATCTCTATGGTGCCATGGGCGGGTTCAATTCAATGCCGGCATGGGTATCGCAAGGCTTGGCGGGCAAAGATTACGTCCATTTTAGCCCACGAGGTGCAAGTATTGCATCGCAGTATTTCTATGAAGCATTTGGCGCGGCCTATACCGATTGGCAAGCCAAGAAGGGAGGGCAAGAATGAGATACCTCTTTTGGTTTTGCAGCTTGCCCTTATTTGCTTTTGGACAATATCTGCCGCTTTGTAACAACGACTCCCTGAGCCCAACCGAACAAGAAATTGCCCGAAAGTATCCTTTTGTTGAGGTACAATGCAATCAATTTCAGTTCTTTGGCGCGCAAAGTCCAAACTGGATGCACCTCAATGAAGAATTGAGCAGTATGATACAAACGGGTCAAGGCAAGCTCAATTTTTATCATATAGGAGGTTCCCATTTGCAAGCGGATATTTATACCCACGACTTTCGAACTTTTCTGCAGTCCAATTGGCCGGGCTTGAGTGGGGAGCGCGGTTTGGTTTTTCCTTATAATCTGGCCCATACGAACAACCCGACCAACTACGATTTTTCGTCACCCAATGCTTGGAAGGGCTACAGAAGTGTCACGCAACGTCCAGAAGACTTCGATTACGGCCTGAGCGGAGCTGCAATTACCTGTTCTGACTCACTGATTGTCGTTAATTTCAAGCATTTGCGGACGCTCGTGAAACCGCCTTTTGACCGCCTTCGGATTTATCATAACACGGGTGAATTCCCTTACGACCTTAATTTTGGCGACCAAGAATTATTGGTAACAGACGTTTCGCATTACGACACCCTTGGCTACACCGAAATTCGCTTTTCAGACCACCTCGACTCCTTAGATCTGCTTTTTGTCAAAAATTGTCAAGCGCCTTTTTCTCTAGAACTTTTTGGTTTTGAATTTCTCAACGATCTACCTGGCATTACCTACACGGCTATTGGCATCAATGGGGCTAGTTTGCCCACTTACTTGGCCAATACCAATTTTAGCCGCGATCTCAAGCTCCGCAAACCTGATTTATTTATTTTTTCGGTGGGCACCAACGATGCGCATTGCAGCTATGAAGCTTTTGATCCTTTGGTTTATAAGCACAATTTGGAGAAAATGATTCAGCAGGTGTTGAAGAGCAATCCAAATTGCGCCATTCTACTGACCGTTCCCAACGACGACTACTACATGCGCAAATATCCGAATCGCAATACGGAAAGACAACGCGAAGTCATTTATCAGTTGGCCGCGCAATACCAAATGGCAGTATGGGACTTCTACGGCATTATGGGTGAACTCGGCTCCTCTAAAATTTGGAAAATTGAAGGCCTCATGCAGGCCGATTACGTACATTTTACCGGAACAGGTTATCACTTGAAAGGCACACTCTTGATCGAAGCCTTTCAAAAGAATCTTAGTAGTTTACAAAACTTGCGCAACTAAAAAATGAACCGCTTACTCGACATATTCTCCTGGCAGCAACAAGAAAGCTTGCTCTTTACAAGACTCGATTTTTGGTTGTTTTTCTTAGCTGTAATGGTTGTCTTTGTACTGATTCACAAACGCTATTTACTCCGTAGTATTTTCTTGACGGCGGTTAGTTTATTTTTCTATTTCAAAACGTCCGGAAATTTTTTGTTGCTGCTCGGCTTTATGCTTTTGTTCAACTATGTCATGGGCCTTGGTGTGCATACCAAGGAGGGAAAACCTTCCGCAAAAGGTTTTCTCGTTTTGGGCTTGATCATCAATTTGGCAGGTTTGTTATATTTCAAATACGCCTACTTTTTTACAGATGCCTTTAACGCACAGTTTGGCACAGACTACAACGTGGTCAATCAGTTTGCTGTTATCGGAAATGAATGGTTTGGCAAAGGCAGTTTTGTCGACAAAATACTGGTGCCAATTGGGGTTTCCTTTTTTACTTTTCACAACATTTCTTATCTCGTCGATATCTCTCGCAAGGAAATTCCTGCTGCCAAGAACTTCTTCGACTACGCTTTTTATGTCACTTATTTTCCGCATCTGATTGCAGGCCCAATTGTACGCGCTCGCGATTTTATACCTCAAATTCATCAGCCGTATCAACTCAGTAAATACGAGTTCTCTTGGGCGCTTTGGATGATTGGAAAAGGCTTGCTCAAAAAATTGGTATTTGCTGATTACATTGCAGTTCACTTCATAGACAAAGTACTCGATAGCCCAGGTGCTTATCCGGGTTTTGTCGGACTCATTGCCATGTTTGCCTATTCTTTACAGATTTACGCAGACTTTTCAGGTTACACCGATATGGCTATAGGCGTATCCAAGTTAATGGGTTTCAATTTACTCGAGAATTTCAATTCGCCATACAAAGCGGTATCGGTTGCAGATTTCTGGCGCCGTTGGCATAAATCATTAAGTTCTTGGCTCCGCGACTACCTCTATATTCCGCTTGGCGGCAATCAAAAGGGTACCTGGGGCACAACCATCATGACGGCGGTCATCCTTGGCTTTTTGTATTTTATTACCGGTTGGATTGAGCTTTGGTACACCTATGGTATTTTATTGGTTATTTATTTGCTGTTATGGCAATTTTGGAAAGCATTCAGAACTTTTGCCGTTCGCGACCTCAACTTGCTCATCACGATGATTGTAGGTGGTTTGTGGCACGGTGCTAGTCAGAATTTTGTGATTTGGGGCGCTATGAACGGAGCTGCTTTGGTGCTCTATAATTACTGGAAGCGCATTAGCCCTTATGAAAAAAGCACTTCCTGGCTCATTCGCGCATGGCGCATCACCCTAACACTGACATTTATCACCTTCACCCGTATTTGGTTCCGCTTGCCCGAACCAGAACAGCCACTGCAATTCCTGACCATAATGAGCTATCAATTTGATTGGTCAGTTGCTGTATGGTGGATAGTTTGGAATAACTTTCAATTTATTTTTTGGCTGATCATCCTGGGTTTTCTGAGTCATTGGCTTCCACAAAAGTGGAAGGACCAAACCGTTTTGTTCTTTTCCAAATGGCCAATGCCGCTTCAGGCACTAACGTTTGCATTTGCTGTTTTCATCATGTATCAGACCGTTTCAGATACCTTTAAAGCGTTTGTTTACTTTCAGTTTTAGAAATAGTTGCTCAAATACTTGACATACGGGGTCTTGATGTTGTATCTTTGCGGTCCCCTAAGAGTAGGGTTTAAAAAATGGTCCTATGAGCAAAATGAAACTTTCAGATTTTGACTTCAATCTCCCTGAAGAATTAATCGCCAATTATCCAGAAGAAAACCGCGACGAAAGCCGCCTAATGGTGGTGCACCGTGCTACCGGCCTCATAGAACACAAAATGTTTCGAGATGTGCTCGATTATTTCGAAGAAGGCGATGTCATGATCCGAAACAACACCCGCGTTTTTCCTGCACGTATGTACGGTAATAAAGAAAAAACGGGCGCCAAAATCGAAGTCTTTTTATTGCGCGAACTCAACCGCGAAAGCCTTCTTTGGGATGTACTCGTAGACCCAGCCCGCAAAATCCGTATTGGCAATAAACTTTATTTTGGCGAAGACGACTCTTTAGTTGCTGAGGTCATTGACAACACAACCTCAAGAGGTCGTACGCTTCGTTTCTTATTCGATGGCCCTTATGAAGAATTCAAGGCTAAAATCACCGAGCTCGGTGAAACACCACTTCCTAAATACATCAAAAGAGACGTCGAACCAGAAGACGAAGAGCGCTACCAAACTGTATTTGCAAGTGTAGAAGGCGCAGTTGCTGCCCCAACGGCAGGCTTACATTTTTCTAAACAATTGCTCAAGCGCTTAGAGCTCAAAGGCATCAATTTTGCAGAAATCACACTCCATGTTGGGCTCGGTACTTTTCGTTCTGTCGAAGTAGAAGACCTTACCAAACACAAAATGGATTCCGAACAAGTCATTATTCCAGAGGCTGCAGTAGAAATGGTCAATAATGCCAAGCGCACTAAGCAACGTGTTTGTGCAATCGGCACAACATCAATGCGCTCGATCGAAACATCCGTCTCTACCGACGGCATGCTCAAGCCTTACAATGGCTGGACCAACAAATTTATTTTCCCTCCATACGAATTCAGTATTGCAGATAGCCTCATTACCAATTTCCACACACCGCTCTCCACTTTACTCATGATGATTTCCGCCTTTATGGGTCATGAACTCATGCACAAAGCCTACGAAGAAGCGGTCAGAGAGAAGTACCGTTTCTATTCTTACGGAGACGCTATGCTGATTATCTAATGCAGCTGCACAAGCAATTAGCAACTTTTCAACCGACACAAAAAACGGTTCTCACCATCGGGACCTTCGATGGCCTGCATTTAGGTCACCAAAAAATTTTAGAAACAGTATGTGCCGAAGCCAAACAACTTGGCTTGGCGTCGGTATTACTGACTTTTCACCCGCACCCCCGCCGCGTCTTATTTCCTGACCAACCATTAGGCCTGATTCAAACCCAAGAGGAGAAGCTCGCCCGTTTGGCTGCTATTGGCCTCGACCACGTCGTTGTGCTTGAATTCAGTGAGGTTTTCGCCCAACAAACCGCAGCTCAATTTGTAGAAGAGGTCCTCATCAAAGGGTTAAATGCCCAAAGCGTTATTATTGGTTACGACCACCAATTTGGTCATGATCGGCAAGGCAACCTTGCGTTTTTACGCAGCTATGAAGCGAAAGGATGTTTTGAAGTCAAAGAAATCCCAGTTGAGCAAATTGACGAGGTCTATATCAGCTCTTCAAAAATCAGAAAGGCGATAGAACACGGTCAAATTGCACAAGCAAACGCTTATTTAGGTCAGCCTTACCAAGTGTCGGGTTTTGTATCGCGCGGTTTGCAAAATGGCCGCAGCATAGGCTTTCCTACAGCCAATGTTCAACTCACAGAAACCGAAAAAATCCTTCCAGCCGATGGTGTCTATGCGGTTTCTAGTGAATACAACGGCCGCACCTTATACGGCATGATGAATATCGGATGGCGACCAACAATTAAGGAAGCCAAAATTGAACGCAAAATTGAAGTGCACTTCTTTGATTTTCAATCAGATATTTACGAAGCGTATCTAGCCCTTTGCCTACATGAGCGCATGCGCGCAGAGCAAAAGTTTGAAAACCTCGAGGCGCTCAAAGCACAACTCAAGAAAGATGAGTTAGCCGTAAGAGCCTACTTCCAAAGGACTTAATTTTTCTGGATTTTAAATTGTTGCGCTAGACCATTCTGGGTCTTGATTTTCACCATATAAATTCCGCTTGTCAATTTTGTAGTTGGAACACTAACTTCGCTTTGGTTACAAGTGAAAGTCAAAAGTTGTTGCCCAAGTGCATTATAGATTTCAATTGAGCTGATCATTTCTTTTCCTTTTATTTGAAGTTCATCTTCACAAGGATTCGGAAATAAAAGCACCGGGTTTACTGCAGTTATTTCAAGCCCAGTTTGATTTTCATCAAAAAATAATACGTTGTCAATAAATACTACGCCAGTTCCGACTGGTTCACCTGATAAAATGAGCTGTGAAAAATGACTCAGGCTATTGAGTGCTGTGAATTGCGAGAGCGGAATTTCTAAAGTGTTCCAAGTTTGTGAAACAGGCTGAAAACTCAATTCACTTTCGCTGTCGTCGCCCCCTGCATATTGCCCATTATTGCCGAAATCGACAAGTTTGACCTTAAACGGATTCATATTGGCCGTCCAGTAATCTATGCGAAAGTGAGTCATGCTGGTGAGGTCTAATTGATTGCCGCCAAGCGTTTCAATCCCAGCAAAATTCATGGCGCTATAGCGCTTGGTGTCGTTGCCTTGAATTTGCAAATCTGTTAGCTGAGCACTTGACCATGGTGCTTGCCAAGTGTCTACGCTCACATTTGTATAAGGATTGCTGAACATAGAGATTACTGCTGCTGCAGGATAAGTAGGAGTTGGTGCCGGCACCATTGGTGCTGCACTTTGTGAGCCGTCTTGGTTTGAAAACTTGATGTTGTCGATGTAACAAATGTTATTGTCTGAACGTTGGCCAAAATCTGGGAAGATGATGATTTGATCTATCCCAATAGAAGTAGGTGCACTCAGCACGTTGGTAAAGTTAAAAGTAAGTTCTTCCCATTGGTTTACAACTGTATTACTTACGAGAATTTCTCCTGAAGATGCACCTGATGGCGTTGCAAATTTGAGCCCAACATTGCTAATGACCGATTTGTATACCATTATTTTGATCTGGCAATTGGCAGCGGTCAGATTAAAAACGCCAATACCTTGACCGTGGACTGATTCAAAGCCAGCCCATGGCGCACCATTGACTAACGCGGTGAATTTACTAACCGTACTTGAAGTATTGATACCGCTTGGATTCGGATTGGCAATGATTTCTAATGGTGGGTTAGAGCCATTTTCGAAGGTAGTCCAAGCCCAATTGGCGCCAAAACCGTTTGGTTCAAAATCAATAGGCCCTGCTTGAGCTGCTACAAAATGTGTTGAAAAGGCGATAAGTAGGGTAAAAAGTAGTCTCATTTAGGGGCTTCAATAGGTTTAGATATTGTTAAATGTACAATAATTACTTGTGCGGGCAAGAAATTATTTTTAATACCTTCGTTCTTATGTCTATTCGCGCTGTTGTTTTTTTGTATTGTTTATTGGCTTTTTGCAACGTTTTTGCACAAGGTATTCAATGGGAAGCAGCACTCAAACTAGACCCAAAAAACGTGACGAGTTTAGATTGTTCAGGTCAAAAGTGGGATAGCTTACCTATGGAAATATTCCAATTTACAAATTTGAAGGAATTGGATCTCTCCAAAAACAAGTTCAGTGCCTTACCCCAAGCATTTCAAATTTTTGATC
>JBIIBL010000089.1:0-7781 GCA_044239425.1 Crocinitomicaceae bacterium
CGTGTTTTAGGAACAGCGGCTACTTTACCTTATTGGGAAGGATTCGAAGGGTATACTTCTTTGAGTAATTTACCTAATTGGGAAGTATACAATGCACCAGTAAACAACGCCTTCTCTTTGGAAGCTAATTTTGGCCATACAGGTAACAAATGTGCGCGCCTCAATAACTTTGGGCAAGCAGCATCTAACGTAGACGAACTGACTTCTACCAATATAGATCTTTCTGGTATTGACCAAACAACCGGTTCGGTAACCCTTTCTTTCCGCTATGCTTACCGTAAGCGCACAGCATCTGATTACGAATTCCTTAAGGTTTTTATTACAGGAAATTGCGGTGAAAACTGGGCTCAAAGAAAAACTTTAGGCGGCAATCAGCTTTCGAATCAAGTTTCCTCTTCATCTTGGTCTCCATCTAGCCAAGCCGATTGGGTTACCATTCACATGACCAACGTCACTAACAACTATTTCACTGATAACTTCCGCATGCGATTTAAGTTTGAAGGTGAAGGTGGCAACAACTTTTTCTTAGACGATATCAATATATACAGTGGTAGCCCATCGAACGAACTTGTGTTGGGCCTTACTCAAAATGAGTTTACCGACCTCAGTGTATACCCAAACCCTACCGATGGTGACTTACATTTGCAGTTTTCAGCAACAACAGGTGGTGCGGCACAACTTCACATTACTGACCTCAGTGGGAAAATCATCTCAAACTACCCATTGCAATTGCAGCCGGGTACTAATTTGGTCATTACCGAAACCAATCAGTTAGCCGGCGGAAGCTACTTACTGACACTCGTTGTCAATGGTGTTCAAACTACACGACCTTTTGTTGTAAGATAATAAAAGCAAAGGCGTTGCCTTTCTTTACTCAGCAATCGTTTTAAAATAATCAAATAGGAGCTTAGCTTTGGCGGCTCCTATTTTTTTTGCGACTATTTCTGGGTCTGCAATTTGCATTTTAGTAAGCGACTTGAACTCGTGGTACAGCAGTTCAATCGTTTTGGGACCTAAACCCCTCACTTCATCTAGTTCTGATCCGATGGCATTTTTACTGCGTCTATTCCTATGATGACTCAAGCCAAAACGATGCGCTTCATCTCGGAGCTGTTGCACTAGTTTCAGGGCTAAAGATCTTCTGCTCAGAATGAGCGATTTTGAAAATCCAGGTTTGTACAATTCTTCTAGCCTTTTGGCAAGACCAATAAGTTTGAGTTCTTTTTGGAGCCCAATTTCTTCGATGGCTTCGAGCGCTGCGCCAAGTTGCCCTTTGCCGCCATCTATAATTACTAAGTCGGGTAAGGGCAATCCTTCTGCTTTTAGGCGACTGTAACGCCTGCCAACAGCTTCTTTCATGGTGCTGAAGTCATCGGGCCCAACAACACTTTTGACATTGAAGTGACGGTAGTCGGCCTTACTCGGCACTCCGTTTTTGAAAACTACACATGCCGAAACAGGGTTAGTGCCCTGAAGGTTGGAGTTGTCAAAGCACTCGATATGCAGAGGAACCTTATGAAGTGCGAGTGCGCTTTGGAGTTCGAGTACAGCTTGCATGGGCGCATTTTGCACCGCCGTACTTTTATTCATTTCAGCCTTTTTAACTTGTAATTGCGCGTGCCTTACATTGTTCATGGCCATATCTAGCAAGTGCCTCTTTTCGCCAATTTTTGGAAATAATGCTTTGGTATTGACAAGTAAAAGCGTTGTATCAATCCCAACGACAATTTCCTTAGCCTGGCTTTCAAAGTGCGTGCTGAGCTGAGGGATGAGCTGCATATATAAATCTTCAAGAGGCACATTCAAAGGATCAGATACCTTAGAGGTATAGGCATGAACAATACTTCCTTCACTGATCACCATAAAACTCATCCAAGCGTCTTCTTGTGTTTTTTCAACATAGCAAACATCAAAATTTTGGGTATGATCCGATACCACCATTGATTTTGCTTGGTATTTTCCGAGCGCCTCAATGAGTTGCTTGCAATGTTGTGCTGCTTCAAAAGCTTGTGTTGCGGCATGTGCCTGCATGTCTTTTTTTAATTGCTGAATGAGTGAGTAGTTTTTACCCTCCAGCAAAAGGCGAACCGTTTGCAGTGTTTGCTCATATTGCGCGCTCGATTGATGGCTTTGACAAGGCCCTGCACATTTTCCAATATGGTACTCTAGACAAACTTTATATTTCTGTTGCTCGATTTTCTGAGGACGTAAATCGAGTGCGCAGGTGCGAAGCTGAAATAATTCGCGGATGAGGTCAAGCAATTGGTGCATTTGCTTGACGTTAGGGTAGGGCCCGTAATAAGTGGAGCCATCATTGAATTTACGCCGAGTAGGGAATACCCTTGGAAATGCTTCATTTTTGATGACAATCCATGGATAAGTTTTGTCGTCTTTCAGCAAGACATTGTAGCGCGGACGGTAACTTTTGATGAGGTTATTTTCCAACAACAAAGCATCTAACTCATTTTCAACAACCGTAAAACGCAGGTCACAAATCGCTTTAACGAGTGTTCTTGTTTTACCATCTTGATGGTCTTTCTGAAAGTAAGAGCTCACCCGTTTTTTCAGATCAATTGCTTTTCCAACGTAGATGATCTGTCCTTGTTGATCTAAAAACTGATACACCCCTGGGTTATGAGGCAATGTACTGACTTTGTCTAAGAGTTGCTCTTTCGAATTCACAGCTCAAATTTAGAAACATTGTGCGGATTCTACGGCTCTTCTTATCTTTGTTCTATGATAGATGAATTTATCCTTTCTGCCCTGCGCGAAGATATCCAAGACGGAGACCACTCTTCATTGGCTTGTGTTCCAAAAGAAGCAAAGTCAAAAGCGGTCTTAATGATCAAAGAGAGCGGGGTGTTAGCCGGCATGCAAATTGCCCAGCGCATTTGCGAATTATACGACCCAACCCTTGTATTCAGCGCCCATCTACAAGATGGCGACCATGTATCATACGGGCAAATTGCCTTCACATTGGAGGGTTCTGCTCGTTCCATTTTAGCCACTGAGCGTTTGCTTTTGAATTGCATGCAACACATGAGTGGCATCGCTACCCAAACGGCTTATTACGTTGACCTCATCGCAGGAACAAATTGCACGCTTTTAGACACCCGCAAAACGACCCCAGGCATGCGAATGCTCGATAAATATGCGGTTAAAATAGGAGGGGGGGGTAATCATCGTTTTGGGCTTTACGACATGATCATGCTCAAAGACAATCATATCGATTACGCCGGTGGTTTAGGCCCTGCTTTGGAACGCACAACAGCTTATTTAGAGGAGCAAAAACTTCAACTCAAGGTCGAGGTTGAAGTTCGCTCAATGGAAGAACTCGACGAATTGCTCCAACTTCCAATAAATTACGACCGCATTATGCTCGATAACTTTACGCCGAGTCAATTAATAGAGGCACTACAACGCATACCGAACGGCATTGAAACCGAAGCGAGCGGTGGCATTACTTCCGAAACAATTAGGGCATATGCTTTGACTGGCGTCCAATTTATTTCCGTTGGTGCACTGACACATTCAGTAAAGGCCCTCGACATGAGCCTCAAGGCACAGCTGTAAATACAGCCACAGCAATTAAGAGATCATTTTCTTTGGCGATTTTCACCATAAAATTCTTCTTCAAAACATCGCGTTGCACAATCCCCTCTAACAGGATCAGTTCGCCTTTTGATTTTCGATTTAAAATAAGAATTTCTTCTTTGAAAGAAAGTCCGGGTAGATCAAAAAGTTTATAGACAGCTTCTTTGGCACACCATAATTCTAGCGCATCATTTAGCAAGTTATTTTTGTATAAATTTTTTTCTTCCTCGGATACAAATTTGTTAATGATTCGAGAGGTATCACGGCCCAATAATTCAATGTCCAAACCAACAGGCTCTGCGCAAACGGCGAGTGCAATATATTTGGAGCAATGCGAAATTGAAATGGGATTGTCAAGCTGCGAAAGTTGAGGCTTACCACTACTCAAATACTGAATAGGTTCTTTGATGGACAGCGAATTACGTAAAAAGCGCACCCCTAAAAACTCAACTTTACGTTTATCATTCGATAGCAATTTGAATTGCTCAGCTTCTTCTTTCAAAAGAATATTTGAATGCTGACTTACCGAAGATGAATTCATGTAAACCAATTGGAGGGAGCTAATCTGAAAATCAATTGAAACGGATATCATAAGTAAACACTAGATTGTATTGCAAATATGCGCAAACATCTGATAGAATTTTGATGAATTTTATGTTAAGACTATGGAATTTTCTATATTTACATTCTTTAAAAAACGAGAAATAGTAAAATTTATACGCATTCATATGGTGGGTAGACTGAAATTATTGCTTTTAAGTGTATTATTTGTAAGCACTTACGCATTTTCACAATCCGGTCTTGGTACCCTTCGTGGTACAGTGACTGACGAGGCAACAAAAGCTCCATTAGAGTTTAGTAAGGTCTTATTGAAGCAAGCTGGCGCAATTCGCGGTAGTGCTTTAACGGATGAAAGAGGTAAATTCCAAATTAGTGGTGTTCAACCAGGTTCATATGACGTTGAAGTAAGAAACGCAGAAGGGGGTTATCAGAACCTCACAATGGAAGGCGTTTCTATCTCCCCAGATCGTATTACGTTCCTTGATAACTTGACGCTTACTACCAAAACGCAAGAAACCAAGGAAGTTAAAGTCGTTCGCTATAAAGTGCCACTCATCGATAAAGATGGTGGTGCTTCAGGAGCAACTGTTACCCGCGAAGACATCGCGCGCTTACCAGCACGTTCTGCAACAGCTGTTGCTGGAACAGTAGGTGGGGTTAACGTCAACGAAGGTTCAGGTGCAATTTCCGTTCGCGGTACGCGTTCAGACGCCACATACTTTTATATAGATGGTATCAAAGTGCGCGGTTCCTCTAACCTTCCAAAGTCAGCACTTGAAGAAGTATCCGTAATTACTGGTGGTGTGCCTGCTAACTACGGTGACGTAACCGGTGGTATCATCTCCATTACAACACGCGGCCCGTCTTCGGTTTATTTCGGAAGCCTTGAGGCTGTAAGTTCGGGTCTATATCTGAATGGTGCTGACCCTAATGGCTATGACGGCAAAGTTTTTGGACTAGATAAATATGGTTACAACCTTGTTGAAGGGATGTTGTCTGGTCCACTCTGGATGCAACGCGACTCCGCCGGGAATAAAACCCGCCCACGTTTAGGTTTCTTAGTTTCAGCAAACTACACTGATCAGCTAGATTCTCGCCCATTAGCTGGTGGCTCTTACCGCATTACCAAAGAAGCACGCGAAGATCTAATTGCCAATCCATTGCGACCAACTTCTACTGGCTTTGGTACTTTCCACAATGCCTTATTCCTAAGAGCCGACGATTTCGAAAAAACCGACTGGCGCATGAATGCCCGCAATAGCGTCTTCTCTGCTTCTGGCAAAATCGACGTCAATACAGGGCCATCTGTCAACTTGCAATTTGGAGGCTCATTGAACTATTTCCAAGGCACCTCTTACGGTTACGGTAATTCATTATTAAACTTTACCAACTACGGCGTTAGTAAAAGTTTGGATTATCGAGTCTATGCTCGTCTTACTCAGCGTTTCAACAATGACCGCGAAGGCTCAAGTTCTAAAATCAAGTCAGCACTTTATAGTTTAATGGTTGACTACTCAAAGTCTTTCGATGAGTCATACGACCCTAACCATGGATACAACTTATTCAATTACGGACACGTAGGAAAATTTGAAACAACCCGTGTTCCTTCCTATGAGTTCGATCCTGCCACACAAATGTATGTGCACAATGGTTTCCGCGATGTAGAGGTCGACTTCACGCCATCTGAAACAAATGCTACCCTAGCAGCAATTACTACTCAATACTTTGATATCTACGAAGGCAATCCAATTGGCCGCTATGAAAACCTCTTTCAAATTCAGCAGGGTAATGCGCTTCGAAATGGCGACCTTCCAGGAAGTGTCTACGGTATTTGGGCCAACATCGGTGCGCCATCTAATGGTTTTGGCAAATCTGAAAACGATCAGTTCCGTGTAACTGGTGCAGGTTCGGTTGTACTCGGTGACCACTCCATTTCCCTAGGTTTTGAATACGAACAACGCGTAGACCGCGGCTGGACAAGCGGCGACAACGGCCCAGTTAGTATTTGGTCAATTGCACGCCAGCTAGCTAACTTTCACATCCGCGAGCTCGATCTCAATTCTGGAGTTATCTCTGATTCAGGTTCATTCAAAGCGGTCACCTATAATCGCTTAAATTCAGGTGATGCTTACCAAAGCGGAACCGGAGCGTATGGAGGCCAAGTCAACAATGACCAACAATCGTTCTTTGACTACAATTTGCGTCAAAAATTAGGTTACAACCCAGCAGGTACCGACTTCGTCGATATCGACCAATACGATCCAAATTTATTTCAGTTTGACATGTTCTCTCCTGACGAATTGCTAAACAGCGGTCAGTCTTACGTGTCCTATTGGGGTTATGACCACACCGGTCAAAAAGTTCGTGGCAACACTGACATCAACAAATACTTCAACGAATTCGATGAAAACGGTAATTACAAGCGTTTTGTAGGTGCTTTCCAACCAATCTACATGGCTGGTTACATCATGGATAAATTCGCCTTCAAAGACATCGTCTTTAATGTCGGTGTTCGCGTTGACGTCTTCGATGCCAATCAACCTGTCTTGAAAGATCCTTATTTGTTCTACACAGCTAAAACTGTGCAAGAAGCACGTGCTTTAGCATCTAACGACCCTAACCAATACAGTTGGGTTGACCTACCTGAGGGTATGGGCGACGACTACGTTGTTTATGTCAATGACGTCAACAATCCATCTAGCATTAACGGTTTCCGTAATGGTGCTCAATGGTACGATGCTACTGGTACGCCAATCGAAGACCCATCTAAAATTCGCGGTGCAGCAGGTATTGCCCCATGGTTACAAGATCCATCACTAGAAACACCAACAGCTGAGGCATTCGAAGACTACAAAGCTCAAGTTAACGTGATGCCGCGTATCGCATTTTCATTCCCTATTTCTGAGGAAGCATCATTCTTTGCACACTACGACATCCTTACCAAACGTCCTACATCAGGTTTCCGTTTCAATCCTTACGAATACCAATTTATACAGTCGCGCAATGCCGTAATCAATAACGCTAACTTGCTACCTGAGAAAACTGTAGACTACGAGCTTGGTTTCCAACAAGTTGTTACACGTACTTCTTCGGTTAAAATCTCTGCATTCTACCGCGAGCAACGCGATAACGTACAGTTGATCAACGTATTTGAAGCTTATCCTGTAACTTACAAAACTTTCGGTAACCGCGACTTCGGTACGGTAAAAGGTTTAACCGTTGCTTACGACATGCGTCAGACTGGTAACATCCGCATGACAGCCAACTATACCTTGCAGTTTGCCGATGGAACAGGATCAGATGCAACGTCAATGTCTGCACTCGTAAACGCTGGCTTGCCAAACTTACGTGTGATCTTCCCGTACAGCTATGACCAACGCCACGCCTTTAACTTTACTTTTGACTACCGTTATGGTGATGGTCAAGACTACAACGGTCCAATGATTGGTAAAACCCGTATTTTCGAAAATACAGGTTTGAACATGATCGCCAATATCAATTCAGGCTCTCCTTATTCTTCCCAAACGTTTATTACTGATGAAGGTATTGGCGCCTTAAATGCCGGTATCAACGGTACCTTGAACGGTTCACGTTTACCATGGCAATACCGCTTGGATATCCAAGCC
>JBIIBL010000035.1:0-20218 GCA_044239425.1 Crocinitomicaceae bacterium
GAGGTCATAGAAGGTACGCCCGACAGCAGAATAGGTGCGCGATGAATACGGCTCTGCCGCTGCTTCTCCGAGTTTCCAGCGAAAAGATTTTTCAGTGACACTTGTACCCTCAAACTCGTTGAAAAGGACATCAAGGTGTGCACTCGTAATATAGGAGTTACCGGTGTTGGAGATAGCAATACCTGTAGAGATGTATTCTCCTGGATCATCGGCAAACTTGAAAGTAAAGTTTTGAGAGGCAGAAGGTGAGGTTATGCCATTTACGAGTTCGGTTTGGCCGCTCACTTCAAACTCACCGCCATTGATGATGGCTTTAAAGCGATAAGTAGCCGTTGGAATGAGTGAACTTAATTGCGGATTTGGCGAAGTCTGAATGGCTTCTAGGGGGCCAGTCGGTAAAGTTTTGAAGTAAAATACTTTCTGTTCTGGGCCATAGAACAAACCGTTGGTGTCTTTGTCTTGAACGGTGGTGTCTTGAAGCGCCCATGTGCGGGTCACTTGACCATTAACAACCTCGCTTACTGTTGCTTCAACCTGATCAAAGTAGCTTGAATCTGGAATTTGAGCGATATCTAGCGCCGAACCCGGACCAATAAATGCACGGGTTATTTTGATAAAGTGAATGGAGTCGGCTTGGTCGAGTAGGCCATAGATAACTGCGGTTTCGACGAAGTCACCATCGAGAATGATGTCTTCTTCACAGGAGCTAAATAATAAAGCACCAACGAACAATAAGGAGAGGAATTTAAAAAAGCGCATGGTCTAAGTTAAGAAATATTATGGTGTTGGAATAGGCTGTTGCAAAGCGGTGTTTGGCGCAATTGCTTTTTCGATTGCCATGAGTTCCATTTCAAAAACAAGTGGAGAGTAAGGTTTGATGTTGGCACCTTGTGGTGGGTTGCCAGCATATCCTAATTCTTGCGGAACAAATAAGCGAATTTTGCTACCTACGCTCATGAGTTGTACGCCTTCGGTCCAGCCCGGGATAACTTCATTTAGGCCGAAGCTGATGCCTTCACCAGCTGGCGACTGATCAAAGATACTGCCATCGGGGTTCATGCCGGTGTAACTCATTTTGACGCGGGCATCACGGCCTGGTTTAGGCCCTTTGCCTTCTTTGATTACCATGTATTGCAAGCCGCTTGCGGTTGTTTTGACGCCAGGTTTGGTTTTGTTGGCAGCCATGAACGCCTCGCCTTCAGCTTTGTAGCCTTCGGTGATTTTTAGATATTTTTGATTCATTAAAGCCTCAAAGCCAGCCATGATTTTTTTACGGTCAAGGCCTTTAAGTGCCTCGGTATCTTTTTTATTTAAGCCATCGGCAAAGCCTTTCTTTACAAAATCACTGTTAATGAGTGCTTTAGCGTCGAGTTCTTCAAAATAGTGATCAAAGCGCTCGCGGTTGATTTTGCCTACTGCAAAAGAACCTTGGTCTAGGAATTTTTCGTTGAAGTTTTTGCCCGATTGTCCGAGGAGGAGTTCGAGGTCTTTGTAATATTTTTTGAGCTCAGCTTCTTTGACAGGGTTTTCAAAACCTTCGATCATTTTTTCTTTGTCCATTTTAGTAAATGGCGCCTGTGTAATGAAAGGTTTGGCAATCTCAACGCCTAACAAATAGGAGTAACGTTCTTTGTCGGTTTTGAAGGTCACGACGTCGTTGCCGCAAGCAAACAAAGTAAACATTAAGGCAATTAGGGCTAGAAATTTCATAGTTGAATTTGTTTTATGCAATGGAAATAAGTTCGACGTCAAAAATGAGCGCAGCATATGGTTGAATAGCACCACCTGGATGCGGGTTAGCGCCATAGGCCAATTCTTGCGGAATAGACAAGCGGTATTTAGCGCCTTCTGACATCAGTTGAAGGGCTTCTGTCCAGCCGCGAATGACTTGATTGACACCGAATGTGGCTGGAGCTCCTCTTTGAACTGAGCTGTCAAAGACAGTGCCATCGATGAGTGTGCCGTGGTAATGAACTGTTACCTGGCTTGTTGGACCTGGTTTGGCTCCATTGCCTTCTTCTAAGATTTCATATTGCAAACCACTGGCTGAACTGTGCACTTCAGGGCGCTTGGCGTTGTCGGCTAAAAAGGCTTCGCCAGCAAGTTTGTTGACCTCGTATTTTTGGGTTTTCTGTGTGTCGAGGTAACGTTGAATATGAAGGTTGGCTTCGTCGGGGCTCATGAGGGGCTCTTCGCCATTAAAAATGGTGCGCATGCCTGCCAAAACCTGATCGAGGTCAAGGGTAGAGAGGTCTTGTTGAGCTAAACTCTCGGCGATGCTCATGCCTACGCCATACGATGCTTTTAATTTGTCTGCTTCCATAAATGCTAAAAACGCGAATTTACCGAAAAAAGACCTCTTATTGCGCTACTCTGTTAAATTAAATCTTGAAACATTTGGCGCGCTTTTGCGTATAAATGCTCCGATGATGCAGCAATTTACCTTTTCATACCGTTCAATTCCCACCATTCAAAACCTAAAGGAACAAGATCAGGCGCTAGCAAAGGCTGCCCACGCGGCGCTTTCTAGGGCGTATGCCCCATACTCAAAGTTTCAAGTAGGCGCGAGTGTTTTGCTTCAAAGCGGGCTTGTCATCGAAGGAAACAACCAAGAGAACATTGCTTATCCGTCTGGTTTGTGTGCCGAACGCGTGGCCCTCTTTTACGCTGGAGCGAATCATCCGAATGACCCCATTTTAAAAATTTGTATTGTCGCTGAAGGCGACCTCATGCCCCAAGGAGCTTTGTTATCGCCTTGTGGCTCTTGTCGACAGGTCATGCTAGAGAGCGAAGCGCGTCAAGCTAATGCAATTGAAGTGTTACTCGTTCAAAGATCGGGCGAAGTATTGGTGCTTCCATCCGTTCAAAACTTATTGCCATTTGGCTTTACGAAGTAGTGTTAATTCAAACGAGCGTGTTATCTTTGTAGTCCAAATTTAATACGCATGAATAGCTGGTTTACCGTCAAAGTCAAATACACCAAACAACTCGAAAACGGCACATTTAAAAGGGTTTCTGAACCTTATTTACTTGCCGCCATGACCTTCACCGACGCCGAAGCGCGCATCTACGAAGAATTAGGCTCTAGCATTCGCGGCGAATTTCAAGTGACGGGCATCACCCGAACAGATCTTCACGATATCTTTCAATACGACGACGCCGAACAATGGTTCAAGTGCAAAGTTACCTACGACCGCATAGACGAAGACGGCGAAAAAGCCAAGACCATCTCCCAAAACTTTTTAGTGAGTGCGGCCAACGTCAAAGAATCATATGAGCGCATGGAAGAAAGCCTAGCTACCCTCATGATCGACTTCAATGTGGTTTCCATTACGGCTTCTCCAATTGTTGAAATTTTCCCATACCGCGAAGAAGACGTCCAGTCTCCAGCTCAAAAAGTGCCTAAATTTGAGGAAGAAACGACACACACTCCAATTCGTCAGGTCTTTTCTGCATCAGGTTCAGATACCGACGAAGACGTTTTTTTAGACGACTCCGAAATCTCAGACGAAACCGAACAAGTATAACATGAGCGAATGGCTTAAAGCATACCGCGAAAACCACGCCGATTTCGACCTCCCGTCGGCTATAGGCGCTTTGCCAGACAACCCATTTGTTGCTTTTTCTGAATGGTTCGATACAGCTGTAAATGCCAAAGAACTCGAAGCAAATGCTTGTGTACTTAGTACCTGCAATAATGATTTTCAGACAAGCTCTAGGGTACTTTATCTCAAAGAATTACTCGATAATCAGTTTATCTTTTATACCAACTACCTATCACAAAAAGGTCAAATGCTGGGTGCCAATCCAAAAGCGTCTCTGCTCTTTTTTTGGCCACAACTCATGCGTCAGGTACGCATAGAAGGTACAGTAGCACCAATTGCAGCTTCTATTTCCGATGCTTATTTTGCCACGCGTCCGCGCGAGAGCCAAATAGGTGCTTGGGCTTCCCAACAATCCGATGCACTTACTGACCGCCACGAACTCATTGCCCGTTTTGAGGCCTACGACGCCCAATTTCCAGCAATCGTTCCGCGCCCGCCCCATTGGGGAGGTTTTGCCCTAGACGCTCAATACCTTGAATTTTGGCAAGGTCAGCCCTCGCGCTTACACGAACGCCGCGCGTATGTCCGTCATCAAAATCAATGGCAATCTAAACTCCTGAATCCTTAATGAAGGCTTACCAACCAATTTGCGAAGTGCTATCGAACGGAACGCGTTTGGTTTACCTTAAAGTGCCAAGTCAAGTTGCCCATTTAGGCTTTTTCTTTGCCGCCGGATCTCGCCATGAGTCAGCTAGCCAGATCGGTTTGGCGCATTTTCTCGAACATTGTTTGTTCAAAGGAACCAAAAAGAGAAAAGCACTCCATATTTTGTCGCGCATCGATTCAGTCGGTGGCGAACTCAATGCCTATACGGCCAAAGAAGAAATGTGTTTGTATGCTTCCTTTTCCAAAGAACATACCCAAAGAGCCATTGATTTACTGGCAGACATCTCTATCCACTCTACTTTTCCGCAAAAAGAAATCGAAAAGGAAAAAGAAGTCATTTTAGATGAAATCAACTCTTACCTCGATTCGCCTAGCGACAAAATTTTTGATGATTTCGACGCCAAACTTTTTGAAGGACATCCTTTAGGTCAAAACATCCTCGGTACCAAAGAAAGTGTTTCGGGTTTTACCCAACAGGACCTTCAAGACTACGTCAAACAATATTTTACCGCGGATAACTTAGTGGTGTCATTTGTCGGAAACATTCCCCTCGCTAAGCTGAAGGCAGCGCTTGAAAAATCACTTGCCGCCATGCCACTCACCGCTGAGCGTCCGAGTCCGTATCCGTTTAATAGTGCCAAACCCTTTAATGAATCATTGAAGGAAGCCAACTACCAAGCACATGCTGTTTTGGGTGGTCTCGCACCAAGCTATCACCAAGATGAGCGTATCGCGATGTCTTTATTGATCAACATTCTAGGAGGTCCTGCACTTAATTCCAGACTCAATTTATCGGTTAGGGAACGCTACGGCTATGCCTATTCTATCGAAGCTAACTACCACACCTTTGCTGACACTGGTTATTGGCAAATTTACTTCGGCTCAGAGTCCAAAAACGTCAATAAAACTCTTGCGCTGATTGACAAAGAACTCGAAAAATTACGCGACAAAACACTCAGCTCAAGTCAGTTGCTTCAGGCTAAAAGGCAATTTAAAGGCCATTTGGCTTTAGGTATGGACGTCAATTCAGGACTCATGCAAGGCTTAGGTAAAAGCATGTTGGCTTTTGGTCAGATCGATACTATTGCAGAAATGCATCAGGCGATAGATAAAATTACAGCGCAAGAAATCCAAGAACTTGCCCAGAAATACCTGCGCAAAGCCGAAATGTCGTCTTTAATTTTTGACGTTTAACGCCCCCCAAAAATTTTGCTTCCAACCCTTACCATGGTGCTGCCATTTTGAATGGCCAATTGATAATCACCGCTCATACCCATTGAAATTTCTTTAAATGCTGGAGTGTCTTTAAAATACTTATTTTGCAAGGCGCCGAAAATCTTTTTGAGTTCAGCAAATTCTCTAGCGACCTGCTTTTCATCGGAAGTATTGCTGGCCATACCCATGACGCCACAAATTTGAATGCGTTTGAGTTGTTGGAATTCGATAGAATCTAGTATTTCTTGCGCTTCTTGAAGGTCAAGACCAAATTTAGTGTCTTCTTGGGCAATATAAAATTGCAGTAAAACGTCTTGAATACGTCCTGCTTTTTTGGCTTGCTTGTCAATTTCCTGAAGTAATTTAAGGCTGTCTACACCATGAATGAGGTGTGCAAATGAAGCCATGTATTTGACCTTGTTGGTTTGCAGGTGGCCAATTAAATGCCAATGAATATCCGATGGAAGTTGTGCAGCTTTTTCGACCATTTCCTGAACTTTGTTTTCACCAAAGTGTCGTTGGCCTGCATCGTAGGCAGCCTGGAGGTCGGAGACAGGTTTGGTCTTGGAAACGGCAATAAGGGTGACCTGCTCAGGAATTTGAGCACGTACGGCATTGAGTTGTGTTTGGATCATACTTCTAGCGAATAGATAGTGAGCCCACTGCGGAGTTTGGGTTCTACCCAAGTAGATTTTGGCGGCATGTTCATGCCTGCATCGGCTACTTTTTTAACATCGGCAATACTGGTTGGGTGTAATAAAAAGGCAACTTCAAATTTTTTGGCGTCGACGGTATCAATGATTTTTTGAAGCGGTTCATTACCGGGTACAAACTCTACTTGATCTGTAGTTTTGAGGTCAATAATGCCAAAAATGGGTTTCAGGATAAGGTCAGAAAGGATAAACGCATCAAGGGTTTCGATAGGGTCTTGGTCGTTGATAAAATTTAGGTTGGGTCTAAATTTCAGCCATGTGCCGCTCATGTAAATATGAATGTCGTGTTTCTTTTCTGGTAAAAGCGCGCTCTGAAGTGTTTCAATGCTGCCTTCATTGGCGAGTATGGCCATAAGCCCTTTTAGGTCTAAACCGTTGGTCGATTTCAATAAGCGGTGAAAAGCAGCTATTTGCACTTCTTTTTCATCGACGAGGTAACCGAGGAAGTAATTAGCTGCTTCGGGATAGTCGACATGCTTGGCGCGCAGTTGTTGGGTGTAGCGTGCAGATGAGGCGCAGCGGTGATGACCATCTGCAATATATAAAGCGGGTACACTTTTAAATGCAGCGCAAAGCTCACTGGAATCGCTGGAGCTGAGTAACCAAACTTCATGCGTGATGCGATCGGTTGTCGTAAATTCGTATTCTGGTCGTGTCAGCAGATATGCATCAAGGAATTTTTGAATAGGTGCTTGTCCTTCGTAGGTAAGTAGAACTGGCTCTGCATTAAAACCAACAACGTCGAGATAGTTGGTGAAGACGTCTTCTCTGGCAGTAAGGGTTTGTTCGTGAATTTTGATGTTCCCGTTCAGATAATCATCAATGCTTACACCTGCAAAAAATCCCGATACGACCATGCCTTCTCTGGACTGCCTGTAAATATAGAGCTGTGTTTGTGAATCGGTAAGCAGAATTCCGTCAGTTTTGAATTGTTCAAATTTTTGCTTGACTTGTAAAAAGCGCTCTGTGGAGTTGGGTTTGGTTTTGATTTGCGCACCAAACTCGGGGTTGATGATGTGCAAGAAAGTAAAAGGGTTGTCTTCGAGTTTGGCTTTTAATACATTTTTCTTGTAGGAGTAATAAGGGCGTGTGGCCACTAAATGTACTTTACTCCGAACTGGCCGTATACCTTGAAAAGCCCTGATGTGCGCCATTCTCTAAAATTTATAACTGACACCTAAACTAGGTAAAACTGGAAATTGATAGATGATTTCGTTGGTGATGCGGTTCACATAAAAAATATTGTTCCGGTTATAAGCATTGGTCACACCCAAAACAAGCTCTAAATTATTTTTGTTTTTCGTAACAATACTGTGTTTAACAGTGATGTCAAGGCGGTGGTAGTAAGGCAATCTTTGTGAATTGAACGTGCCCAACATTGTGGCGATATTGTTCGGATTGTTCGTGACATAGTCAGTAGTGAGGCCTTCTCCAAAATTTTCGAGTTGGTAGTAGCCAGCAGTTGGCGTAAAGGGCAAGCCTGAGCCTAAGTTCCAACGAACATTGAGCTCTGTTTTCTTATCCTTACCAAATGCGTACGACCCTACAAGATTGACATTGTGACGACGGTCAAAAACAGGGAAGTAGTTGTTGAAGCCATCCCAACGGGTGTTGTAACCTAAAGAATAAACTGCCCAAAGGAAAATACGGTCTTTGGTATATTTGACGAGTGCATCTACGCCATAAGACTGTCCAGATTCGATGATAAAGTCTTTTTTGAACACGTCGTCGATAAGCTCAAATTGCGCGATATCGCTGTAGAGTTTGTTTTGGTTAATGTTGCTAAGTTGATCGAAGTATTTATAATACGCTTCGATGTTGACATTCCAGTATTTGTTGAGGTCGTATTCAAAACCAGCAATGGCATGCCAAGCATATTGCAAACCATTTTTGATCTCGGATACTTGTTGGAATTCATTGATAAATTGATCTTGTACATTGGTAGGCGCAGACAAAAGACCGTTAAAGAGATTGACTACATCTTTGTCCGAAGAAGCCGAAGTAAAGTTTTGCGAGAAGCGCCCACCTGAGAATTTGAAGCGCAGTTTATCGGTGGCGTTATATTTGGCACCAAAGCGTGGTTCGAGAGAAACGGTATTGAGGGACGCATATAATTGCATGCGCAAGCCACCTTGATAAACCCAACGAGGTTTTACCAAGCGGTAGTTGACATAACTGCCAATTTCTGTAGTAAAGTTGCTGGCCTCAATTTTTCTTTCGAGTTCGTTGAAGGTAATAAATTGGGTATTGAAACCACTTAAATTGAAACCGTAGTTGAGTTCACTTTCATTTTTCTGAAAGAAAGTAAAATCAAAACCCATATCGAAGCCGCCTATTTTTGAATAACGAGGTTCTTGGCCTGTTTCAATAAAGGTAGTTTCATAATTGCTCCCATTGACATGTCCTCTAATGAAAATTGGAGAGCTACTAGGTACCAAGGTAAAGTTGAGTCCGCCGCCAGCCGCATTCCAATCGAGATCAGCTACGTTATAGTTGACTGAATCTTGATTCGAGAAACCAAATACACTCACCTTGGAGCCGCCTTCGCCGTTAAATGTAACTTTTCCGTAGAGGTCGGTAAAATTGAAGGGGAGTCCGTTGCCGTCGTTTATAGTTGGGTAAAGCGATTTACTGGTATAATCTAAAAGTGAATGTTTGGCGGTAAACATGTAAGAACCGGCTGCTAGGCCATCTTTGCTCTTTTTACCTAGTGGGCCTTCTAATACGGCTTTACTCATGAAGGGTGAAGCGGAGATTTTACCGGCAAACTTACTACGGTTGCCATCGCGGTAAGTGATATCCATGATAGAAGAGATACGGCCACCGTATTTTGATTCAAACCCGCCCGTATAAATATCTACAGACTTGACAAGTTCTGTTTCAAAAATAGAGTAAAAGCCAATGGAGTGAAAAGGATTGTAGATGGTCATGCCATCGAGCAAGGTTTTGTTTTGGATGGGTGTTCCACCTCGCACATATAATTGTCCTCCTTGGTCACCTGTTGTAATGACACCTGGCGTAACACTTAAAGCACCAACGATATCGCTCTCTGCACCATACATTGGGATGCGTTCCACAGCTTGTTTGTCCATTTTGACTTCAGACATGCCAATTTGCTGTTTTTTTACTTTAGCTTCATTGGTAACCCTTACATCTTGAATACTGAGCGTATTGGGATTTAAATTCCATGAACCAACATCGTAGATTTTTTTTGCAGGTGTCATGACTACCGTGAGGTAGGTTCGCTCGTATTTAGCTTTATCTATTTTAAGGATATAATTACCGTATTCCAATTTTGGTATCGAAAAGAAACCAGCAATATTTGAATAACCAACCGCTACTGGAGTGCTGTCTTGCTTGAGTACTTTGACGCGTTCATCGGAGATGGGTTCTCCGTTAGAGGCGTCGTGAAGAAAACCGCGAATGGTATAGTCTTGGGCAAAAGATGCAAAACTGAAAATAAGAAAAGCGGTAAAGAGTAATCTATTAAGCATGGTTTAAGATAAGAGTTCCCGAAGTTAGTAAATTGTTTTGATTTTTGTGTACTGTTAACGCTTAATCAACACCATGAAACTTACTCCATTTAATTGAAGGAAATAAGAACCTTTGGGGAGCTCATTGAGAAGAATTGTTGAATTTTCAACACTCAAAGTACCAGCCTGCACTAATTGCCCTTGTAAATTCAAAATGGTAAAACTGTAGTCAATCAAAGGAAGACCTCTGATTTCTATGAAATTAGAGGCTGGATTTGGAAATATATTTAGGGTAGTTTTTTCTAATTCAGCAACTTGAGCAATATTGTTGCTGTACTGACAGCCGTAATCAAAATACACCAATAATTGATAGAATCCTGAAAGGTTTCCTGACACTTGAAGGCTATCATTGGTTTCACCAAGAATGGGTTCTCCATTGAGATACCATTGATAGGAGTTACCTTGGGTTGTTGTACTTAGTGTATTGTTATTTTGAGTGATGGTCACGTCGGGGATGCTACTAGGACATGTCGGATTCAGAGAGATTCCGTTGATTGGATACTCCATAAATGCCTCATAACCTTCGCAATTTTCACCTAAGAAATAAGACAGCCATGGTATAATTTGCTGGTACATGAGGCTTTGTTGTTCGGAACGGCTCAGACTTATGCCAGTTGAACTAGTGCTTTCACCGAAGTCGCAATTAAAATTGCTATTGGCAAAGTAACAATGTCCACCCCCGATGAGGTTGGCAAAACTCTTGCACTCGTGAGGAATGGCATTGAAAATGGGTAAATGGTGCTGACTTGGAGGGGTGACGCCATCATTGCTACCCGATAAAATAAGCGAAGGAATTTGTAGGTTGGCTGCCGCTGCTATGGCACTTGGGTTGGTTTCTGCAGGCGCCAAGCCCAGATAAGCATCAAAATGAGAACTTTGAGCAGCTGCTAAAACTGCTGCACCACCACCCATAGAATGGCCCATTGCACAGGCATAGGCGGAAATCTTGGAATAGAAAATACTCGTACTATTTTGCCCTACATCGGTCATTTTTTGAGCAATAAGCGCGATGTCTTGCCCGAATTCGCCATGACTTGGAGATGGGAAAAGTCCGCTTTCTGTTCTCGGAAAAGCCATGATGTAGCCATACGGAACCAACGCAGACCAGATATTTGAATAGGCATCCCAGTTCATGGCAAAGCCGTGCCCAAAGACAATGACTGGCCATTGGCCGTCGGCAACAGCCACATTTTCACCAGCAATTGTGGCCGGATAATAAATTTCGGTCTGAATTTGTCGGCCTGGCCCACCGCCGCTTCCGAAACCACCTGTTCGGTTGGGGTCATTGAAAGTAAGTGTGCTGTGCCCGATATTCAGGTTTTGTGCCATTAAATTGTGACCCAATAAACTAAAGCAAAGAAAGAGTAGAGGTCTCATGTATTAAATGTAGTATTTTTTATTGGTTGCGATCGAGGTTACGGTACTGAATGGCCTCGCTGAGGTGCGTTGTCGTAATTTGAGATGCACCTTCTAAATCGGCGATGGTGCGCGCTACTTTTAAGATGCGCTCATAGGCACGGGCCGACAAACCTAGTTTTTTCATGGCGGTTTGGAGTATTTTTTGACCGTCGGGGCCCAATTTGCAATATTGTTCGACCTCGCGCCGGCTCATTTGTGCATTTGCATAGGTACCCGGCTGTGCTGCATACCGCTCTTGTTGTAATTTGCGTGCAGCAAGTATACGTAACCTGATTTCCTGACTACTCTCTGCTGCGGCGCTCTGATTGAGTTCGGTATACTTGACCGGGCTCACTTCAATGTGCATATCAATGCGGTCCAAAAGCGGCCCAGAAACCCGCTGCAGGTAACGCTGCACCGCATTCGGATGGCAACCACAAGATTTTTCGGGATGGTTTAAAAAGCCGCAGGGGCAGGGGTTCATGGCCGCAATGAGCATAAAGTTGGCAGGGTAGTCGATAGAAAAGCGGGCGCGGGAGATATTGACGGCGCGGTCTTCTAGAGGCTGGCGTAATACCTCTAGCACGTGTCGTTTGTATTCCGGAAGTTCGTCAAGAAACAATACGCCATTGTGTGCTAAAGAAATTTCGCCCGGTTGCGGATAACTCCCCCCGCCAATAAGACCGATATCTGAAATAGTATGGTGTGGTTTTCTAAATGGTCGCTGTGTAACAATACCTGCGTTTCTTTTTTTGCCTGCAACACTATGTATTTTGGTGGTTTCGAGTGCTTCTTCTAAAGACATCGGTGGTAAAATAGAGGGTAATCTTTTGGCCAGCATAGATTTCCCGGCACCCGGAGGGCCTACTAAAATCAGGTTATGCGAGCCCGCCGCAGCAATTTCAAAGGCGCGCTTCACATGCAATTGGCCTTTGACTTCAGCGAAGTCTAGAGATGCTTGGGTGGCCAATTGTTCAAAGACTTCGGGCCCAATGGTAGGCGTTCGTTTGAGCTCACCTTTGCCATTCAAAAGGGCAATGACTTCCTGTATGGTTTGCACGCCGTAAATTTCAAGATCGGAAACAATCGCTGCTTCGGCCGCGTTTTCGAGCGGAACAATTAGGCCTTTAAAGCCTTCTACTTTAGCTTGTAGTGCAATTGCTAAGATGCCCTTGGTTCGTTGAATACTGCCGTCAAGAGATAGCTCGCCGAGCAAGAGCAACTCACAGAGACGGGTGTCTTTGACTTGTTTAGTGACGGCAAGAATACCAATGGCAATAGGGAGGTCAAATACAGAGCCTTCTTTGCGGATGTCGGCTGGAGATAAATTGATGGTGACTTCCTTGCCTGGGAAATGAAGCTTGTTGTTGCGAAATGCGGCTTTGATGCGCTGGTGGCTTTCTCTTACGGCGATGTCTGGGAGGCCAACTAAGTGAAAGTTGATCCCGATATCGATATTGACTTCGACTTGAATTGTGGTGGCGCTGATGCCAAAAACAGCACTGGAGTAAGTTTTGATAAACATAATGAACCTTGATTTTTTCAAAGTTCATCAGAAGCGTGCTACTTTGCTTCAGTAGATCTACGGAGTATGGTGCTTTTTGGAAATTAAATTTTTACTCTATCAGCAATTTCTGGCTCATTCCGTTGTCAATTGTGAATAAGTAGCATCCTTTGGGCAACAGTTCGAGGTCAATTTTCATTTCGATGGCATTTACTTCGGTGGAGAAAACTAGTTGGCCATAGACATTATAAAACCGAAGTGTTTTTCCCAATTGAAGGGGCTTCAAGCTAAACACACCACAACTTGGATTTGGATAAATAAGAATTGGGTTAGTGGCCATGGCCTGCACTTTACTCGTGACGCATTCGCCAGGATAAAATGAACTGACGCCATAATAACTGGAGGCGATGCATGAATTTTGATAAGTAATGGAATCGCAGCCGCACACGGGGTCAATGACACCTGGGCACAGCACTTGAAGGTCGATCAAAGCAGAATCAATGCAACTTAAAATGACGACGGTATCTTGAAGACAAGCGCTATTGCATTCATAAGAGGAACTGAAAAAAGAACTCTGATAATTGATGCCATCGCTACCAACCCAGCCACAGCCTGAAAGCACCACGCAGCCTGAATCTGTTAGGGCCCAACCAAGGGGCATGGCGCACAAACCGAAATCAACACCCAATGGAATGACCTCACAAGTATCGTTGAGATCTTTGTAATTGGAGGGCCAATCTTGTGTAAAGGACAAAAAGGGGAGTAAGAGAAATGTAAAGAAGATGGTTTTGATCATTGGTTTGGTAAAATATAAAGTCGTTTTTTATGTCAATTCATGAATCATTACATACCCAATATTTGATGAACTGAAGCGCAAATAGCTTCAATAACGGTAGCAACCTGTTCATCATTGAGGTCGTAATAAACCGGTAACGAAATTTCTCTTGAATAGTTGTCGAGAGCATTCGGAAAATCAGCTATATCGTAGCCTAAATTTTTGTAAGCGGTAAGTAGCGGTAAGGGCAGAAAATGCACATTGACTGCTACATCGTGGTCAAAAATGGCTTGAATAATGGCATCGCGTTGTGCTTCAGTACAATTGTTGATGCGCAGTTGATAAAGGTGATACGAACTTGTTTTTTTGTCGTTTTGATAAATGGGTATTTGTGCCCAATTGCAAGTCGAAAAGGCCTTGTCGTAGGCGGCAAAAATGGTTTTGCGACGGTCTAAATTTTCTTGATAGCGCCCAAGTTCAATTAAGCCAATGGCTGCCTGAATATCGGTCATATTGCATTTATAACCGGGTTCCAAAACGTCGTAGCGCCACGCACCTTTTTGCGTTTTTGCCAAGGCGTCTTTGGATTGCCCATGCAAGATTTTCATATTGAAAGTCTTATAAATGGCATCGTGGTCAAATCCTTCGGGTAGATTAAAAGTAATGGCACCACCTTCAGCTGTCGTGAGGTTTTTTACGGCATGAAACGAAAACACCGTGATGTCTGCTAGGCTTCCAACACGTTGCTTATCGTGTAAAGCACCAAAACTATGTGCCGCATCGGCAGCTAATAAGATGCGCCCGAGTTGGGTTTGTTCAGGTGAGTTGGGTTCAAATAAGTGCTTTTTTTCCTCGATGAGCTGATACAACTCCTTGTAATCGCAAGGAAAGCCACCGAGATCAACGGGCATAATGACTTTAGTCTTGCTCGTGATTTTGGCTGCGACCTCTCTTAAAGAAAGGTTGAAATCTGCGCTATTGACATCTACAAAAACTGGAGTTGCTCCCGTATGCAAAACTACATTTGCACTTGCACAATAGGTATAGACAGGAATAATGACTTCGTCGCCCGGGCCAACTCCCCACCAACGCAACAAGACTTCCATTCCTGTGGTCCAGGCGCTCACGGCAATGGTTGTTTTGGAGCCGCAATAAGCGGTTATTTCTTTTTCAAATTGCTTGGTGCGTGGCCCTGTGGTTATCCAGCCGCTTTGGAGCGCAGCAGTTACTTCGTCAATTACGGCTTGGTCAATGCGGGGAGGAGAAAAGGGGATCATGAGTTGTTGGTTAATCGTTGGTACAAAGATGAGGCAATTTGGTCGCGATTGAAATGTGTACTCACATATTTTCTGCCATTTTGCCCTGCTGTTTTTATTTGGGTTGGATCTTGCGCTAAATTGCGAATGCAAGCGGCTAAGACAGTTTCGTTTTCAGGCTCAAAAAACCAACCAGCTGCTGCGTTGTCTATAAAATGCTTGCGCGCTTCGCCATCCACGCCCAAAAGAAGTGGTACTTCCATAGCCAATGCTTCAAAAACCTTGGAGGGAATAGCGCCTTCGAATAAAGGTAATTTCTTTAAAGGCACTAAAGCAACGTCAATTGCCTTTAAGATAGCAGGCATTTCTTGTTTGGTAACCGGCTCCAAAAAGTGTACGTTGGAGAGCGCCAATGTAGTTTTCAAAGCTTGTAGCTTTTCTTTTTCCGGACCAGAACCTTGTATGATAAAATGAATGGATGTTAAATCGTTTAACAAAGCAGCCGCTTTCAAAATCACCTCCAAACCTTGGGCGTAGCCTAGTATACCGCCGTAAAAAAACAAGATATCTGAAGTTGTAAATCCATGTTTATTTCTAAAATCTCCTTGATCAATATGACTTGGATTATAAAAATCGATATTGACGCCATTAGGTAGCCAGTACACTTCTTTTGCAGGAAAGCGACTTGAAATATCAGTAACAATACCTTGCGTTTGTCCGGTAATCAAGTGTGCATTTTGATAACAGCTTGCTTCTAAATTATACGCCAGTTTCAATAGTTGTTTGTTGGTTACAACTCCCAATTTATCTGCACTTTCTGGCCATAAATCCGAAACATTAAAAATCAGCTTTGCCTTCAATTTTTTAGCTAATGCAATAGCTGAATAGCCTAAAAACAGCGGCGGGCTTTCAACCATGAGGTAATCAAAGGATTTCAATTTTCTACCGCGCCAATAAGAGCTCCAGACAAAACTGAAATAATTGAGCAAGCGCGCCAAAATACCTTTGGATTTAGATACGTGAATCCATGCCCGGTGCACCGGAATGCCATCAATGATTTCTTCTCGGTTCTGCCCCTTTTGATACCCTTCCTGAATTTCCATTTTTGGATAATTGGGCAAGGCGGTGAGCACTTCAATCTGAGCACCAGAGGCTTTCAGTCTCACTGCAAGTTCGTGCAGCCTGTTTTGCGGCGCACCAATCTCAGGCGGGTAATATTGAGTGAGGATGAGAATTTTCAAGACGTTGTTCTTTTGGTCAAATAGGAAAGTGCTGTCAACCAACACAGAAAAAATACGATGCCAGATTCGCGCTGTAGTATGCTTTCAAATAGACAGAAAATGAGAAATACAAGGGTCAGTAAAAGTGCTGCTTGGTTTCGATTTTGGTAAAAGTGCATCGTTAAGGCACTGAGGAGGAACCCAAAAATGCCCAAGCCTAACCAGCCAATTTCATTCCAAATTTGCAACCACTGATTGTGCGGATTGAACTCCTTTTTGGCTTGTTGAGGGTAACCCCATTGAATTAATTTATGCGCCAACGATGCTTCTAAACCACCTAAACCAAGGCCAAAAGGGTTTTGTTTTCCAATTTGAAAACTGGCTGTCCAAAGAATGAGCCGAACCTCATTGCCCTGCAGTGGTTCTTTTCTGTATTTTACAAATGCCGTCGGATTTTCGAGATACGCTTGCGTAAAGTTAGATGCGTTTTGGGCATCTGCCTTGATTTCCTGACTTTGAAGTGCCAAAACCACGCCAATAAATAAGGTAGCCAGACCAATCCATACACTCGATAACCATCCAAAGCGTTTAGAAAATAGCCAAGTCGTATAGGTCATCAAAACAACAGCAATTGCAAGGATCCCGGCAAGTGTACCTAAATGCAAGTGCATTGCCGTAAAAACGCCGATCAATAGCCAAGAGATCCATCTGGGTTTAGTTGAAAACCAAGCAACCTTGCCCAACAGCAAACCGATGACGCTAAAAATCAGAAACGCCGAAAAGTACGAAGGATGATGTACTTGAGAAAAATAGGTAGTACTGAAGCAACGCACGCTGTTTCCTAATTGCATTTGACACATGAACGCATCGTAATAGGCAATTGCAATTAATACAATACAAGCTAAGGTATGGGAAAGCCACATATGAGCTAGCGGCAAGGGATTTTTCCATTGAAAGGCAAAGAGCAGCGGGAAGGCAAGCAACGCTAATTTCCTTTCAAGTGCTTGAAAATCTGGAGCGGCAGACCAAAAAAGGGACAGCGCATAAACGCCAAACAACACCACCCAAAGCCCTTGTTTCTTTTGAAAAAGAAAGGAATTTTCATTTCGATACCTTCCGATAACTGCCACCACAATGAGTAAGATAAGCAGAGGGCCCGAAAGCGCTTTGAATAGGAGCCATAAGCCACAAAAAGCAACCAGCAGAATATTGAAAATGCGTTCTGTTTTTGACATTTAGATCGACAAATAAAATGCGCTTAAAGTTTGTGTTTCTTTTTCCCAGTTGTACAGTGCTTCAAAGCTAGCCCGTGCAGACTGCCCCATTGATAAGGTGTGTTCTTTGTTTGCACTGAGCTTTTGGAGTGCTTGAGCAATTTCATATTCATTTTTTGGATCTACAAAAACACCGCAGTTTGCATCTTGCAGTAAAGATCGGTATAAAGGAAAGTCGCTGGCTACCACCGCACAACCCGCTGCCAAATATTCAAACATTTTGATAGGGTAGGCCTCTTTATAGCT
Organism: Crocinitomicaceae bacterium; assembly: GCA_044239425.1. Taxonomy (GTDB): domain Bacteria; phylum Bacteroidota; class Bacteroidia; order Flavobacteriales_D; family Crocinitomicaceae; genus UBA952. The sequence goes on from JBIIBL010000035.1 coordinate 17,346, forward strand.
AGGAGTTGGGTGTAGGGTCACGATGCCAACAGCACATTTCTGAAGAATTTCTTGGATAGCAGCCCGACCAACTTGCCCGTGATAAATCACTTTTTTCCAGGCCCGAGAGCTTTCTAATTCTGCGAGTAGCAATGGGTCGTCAAAAGTACCGGCCAAATGCAAATAGCCCTCCACTTCTTTCATTGCCAGAACAACTTCTTTGATCCCTCTTGAGGCATAGAGCCCTCCGATGTAGCAAAAATGTTGCACTTCTTTTTGGTTCCAATCTGGCCTTGGAAATTCCGTTTGTAACGGAAAATTTCGAATCAGGGCTACATTTGGATTGTAGCGCTTGAAGCGTGTACAAATTTGTGGAGTAACTGAAATAATACCGTCGAGCTTCTTGGTAACGCGTTTTTCGTAATATGCATATGCGCTAGAAATCAATTTACGGAGGATCCAAGGAATCCAGAACTTATCCATGATTTGCTTAGGTACATCTTCATGAGAATCAAAAATGACTTTGGCCCCGATGGCTTGTAACTTTGGTGCAATTCTAAGTAATTCTGGGTCGTGTAGTTGGTAGATGTCGGCATTGATGCGCAGGGCTTCCTGCAATACAAGATCGACCGTTTGTTGCATTCTTTGGCGGCGCTTTTGCGTTTCCGCAAGGAAACTATGAATGTTTACGCCTTCTTGAATTCGAGAAGTGGTATTTGGTACCACCACATGTACCTCAAAGTCCTGCGCCATGGTTTTGGCCATCTTGTGAAAGATACGGATATCGCCATCGAGATGAACGCTGGTGAGGTGACAAATACGTAACGAATTAGACATCAGAAGCTTGCGGTTTTGGACTGAAAAACAGTAGCAATATGACCAGACCCCAGCCACCACTAAAAAGCAAGGTAAGCAAGGATCCTGAACTCAGTAAAAGTAGCGGGAATATCTGCAGGCAAAATGCCAGCCCGCCTTGTGTTTTCCTATGGACAATGTTTAAAAGCTGAAAAAATAAGGCAAGCAATGCCGCAGTTAAGGGCAGGCCCCACCACCCAAAATTCGCATAGGCCCGCATAAAATGTGCGGTATTCACACTGCCTTTGACGCCTTGCTGGGCGTATGCTGGATAAAAAAGCGGATAGAGTTCTAGGTTGTAGTCGGCCGTTTTTTGTCCTGTGAGTTTGGTGTAAAGGCCAAAATCTTTGCCGTATAAAAATGGTTTGTCTTTGGGTACATGACTAAACCACATACTAAGGGTTTTGCCAGGCACAATAAAAATGCGCTTGAACAAACCTTCCGAAACCTGACTTGACTTTTGTTCTGAGTGCGTTGGCGTTCTTAAATCATTGACCCCACCGTGCAATTGCGGGTTGTTGGCAAAAATGGCTAAAACAAATAAAAATCCTGTAAAAGACGTCATCAAAATGGCGCGTATCCATTGGCGCTGCAGCAGAAAGTACACCAAAATTGGAATGCTAACCCACAACACTAAGCTTTTTTGTAAGAGCGCTAAACCATACAAAACTCCGATACTCATGCTCAGGGCAAAACCAATTTTGTTTTTCTTGATGAGAAAGAATAACGCACTAGCTGGAAGGATCGCCCTAACCGACCACGTACTCGCATAATGCAGCCATTTTGGCAAACTAGCTGATCCTATTTTTCGAATGAGATTCGCTTCAGATAATTGTCGTGTTTGCCATGCCTCCATAAATGGAATTTTACCAAGCCAGATCAAATGAAGGATGGCCACTAGCCCGCCAAATCCAAGCAAAATCCAAGCTAATTTGGGTGGGTTAAAAGAAGAAATGTCAAACTTCAATTTCGCAACAGGGAGTCCAAAATAGAATAAAATGAAGGGTAAGAAATAAAGAAAAAATAGGGGAGTTGCGTAAGTAAAGCCAGAAGTGTTGAGTAAGCCAATTTGAAGCAGCCCATAGACCAATAAATAACTGGTGAAATATGGATGGGCTTGAATAAACGCACTGAGTTGTTTCATCGCCGCTGTTTTTCGTAGTGTTGAATGCGCATGTAAATGAGGCCAAAATAAAGGCTATAGGCAACTAGATCAATGAGACAATAGCGCAACACAAACGCTTGGATGGATGCGCCGGTATTGTAATAGAGCCAAAGTATGCTCACAAAATATAAGATTTGCCAAATAGCGCTATAACGCACCTCTTGGAGTGCCACAAGTGTTGAACTCAGCGGCGACACCATAAACTTGAGGGTTTGGCCAAAAATGAGCACCGCCGTTAGCTCGCCAGCCAAGCGCCATTGCGGTCCGAAAAGAAAGGAGAAAACTGGAGTAGCTAAGAAAAATAAGACCAAGGCAAAGGGAAGGCTAAGCAAGAGCAAGCTTTGGCTCACTTTTTTAAAATCGGGCTTGATTTCTTGTTTGTTTCTGATTTTTTCAACCTGATGCTGCAAATAAACTTGCGAAAGTGCAATGGAGATGAGTGCCATTGGTAAAGAAAGCACGAGTCGGCTGAGGTCGAATTGCCCGGTTTGAGCTTTTCCAAACGCTGCATTCACAATGAAAACAGGAAGAGTTAAACTGATGGTATTGAGCAAAGATGGCAGGGCTTGATACACCGGAAATTGCCAGTATTGCTTAAGGGTTGGTAAGATTTTTTTCAGCTGAAAGGAAAACGAAAATCCTTTTTTTGCCGCCTGCAGGTACCCGCCGATAAAATTCACGAAATCGCCAATAAGATTCCCCAGAAGTAAACCACTTCCTACTTTTAAATAACCACTGCTCGTTTGGGTAAGCGCCTCTGAAGTGCGTCGATAAACCTTGTTTTTGGCTGAATCTTTAAACGCCTTTTTGCGAATGAGGTAATAATTGAAGCATTGAAAACTACTGACTAGAAAAACACTCAAAGGAAGCAAGT
>JBIIBL010000083.1:0-8512 GCA_044239425.1 Crocinitomicaceae bacterium
CATTCATAAATATGAGCAACCAAATTACAAATGAAAGAATACCGCTGATCAGCACACCACCACTGATGAGTTCATGTGCTGCCCGATCTTCCTTGGGCAGGACAATAGCACTTTCATATTTGAGATTTGCAATCGCCACGAGCATGCCGACAGCCGTGATGTAAAGTGCAGCAGTTCCAAATTCTTCGGCACTGAACATACGGCGTAGTAAGGGCTGAAAAAGAATAGGGATGAGTTGAGCAAGTACCGTACCTACGATCAGCGTCGCTGAATTGCGAAGCAGTCCGGAGTTGGAAAAATAAGTACGGAGGCGCGTATACATAGATGAGCTAACCCTACAAAGATAATCAAATCAAAATGTCTGCATTTTTAGGGCAAATAAGCAAGTAGCGCTATATTTGTGTAAACTTTCAACAAAATGAAAAACGTAGCAGTAATTGGTGCAGGCACCATGGGTAATGGCATCGCGCACGTGTTTGCCCAATTTGGATACAACGTCAACTTAATCGATGTCTCAGAGGCCGCTTTGGAGCGTGCAATAGGCACGATTACCAAAAACCTCGACCGTCAGGTCTCAAAAGGCAGCCTCTCAGAAGAACAAAAAGCACAAACGCTTCAAAACCTATCTACGTATTCAAATATGTCAGAAGGCGTTCAAAACGTGGAGTTAATCGTAGAAGCCGCTACTGAAAACGTAGACCTCAAACTTAAAATATTCAAAGACCTCGACGCACTAACTGCACCAGAAGTTATTTTAGCTACGAACACCTCTTCGATTTCTATTACCAAAATTGCTGCCGTCACTACGCGTCCGGACAAAGTCATCGGCATGCACTTCATGAATCCGGTTCCGGTCATGAAACTCGTTGAAATCATTCGTGGATACTCTACTTCTGATGAAGTAACGCAACTCATCATGGAAACTTCGCGCAGTTTATCGAAGGTCCCGGTGGAGGTCAATGACTACCCTGGTTTTGTAGCCAACCGTATTTTAATGCCGATGATCAACGAAGCCATTTACACTTTGTTTGAAGGCGTTGCGGGTGTGGAAGAAATCGATACCGTCATGAAACTCGGTATGGCACATCCAATGGGCCCGTTGCAATTGGCTGATTTCATTGGTCTAGATGTTTGCTTGGCCATCCTCGAAGTGTTGCACGACGGCTTTGGCAATCCAAAATACGCACCGTGTCCGCTTTTGGTCAATATGGTCATGGCAGGTAAAAAAGGCGTGAAGTCTGGCGAAGGCTTTTATGCTTGGACGCACGGCACCAAAGATTTGGTGGTTGCTGCCAATTTTAAGAAGTAACTTACATTCCTTAAGTGGCTGCCCATGTTAGCAAGACCAAAATTCATACACAAATTTCTCAGACGCTTCTTTTTGATGTTTCGTCCGGCTATGAATGGCAACATTACCGACTTTAATGGCAACCGTATTGCGCAAACGCGCATCTCGAACACTACTTACATTGATCACCCTCAGCATTTGTGCTTAGGTCAAAACGTCTATATCGGGCACTACAACATCCTCGAAGCAAGTAACGGAATTACGATAGAAGAAGGTTGCCAACTCACGACTTTTGTAAACTTAACGACGCACTCTAGTCATACCGCCATTCGAATTTACGGAAAGCACTATACAAATGTGGATAAAGCAATTTATGACCGCGGACCAATTCATATAGGGAAATACACCTTTGTAGGCCCATATGCGACCATTATGCCAGGCACCAAAATTGGAAAAGGCTCCATTGTGGCTGCCTACAGTTATGTCAGAGGGGAATTCCCTGATTTTTCCATCATTGCAGGAAACCCTGCTCAAGTAGTCGGAGATACACGTACCAAAGACAACATTCTTCTGAATCAGCATCCTGAGCTCCAGGCCTATTATGACGAATGGGCAAAGCTGTAACACCTTGATTCAAAACGATTTCAAAAAAGATCAAGATGCAAAAGTCTAAAAAGTTATTGTTAATTGGTGGCAGTAAAGGCAACCTGCATCTGCTGAATTATTACAACCTTATTTCCAGCTATTTTGATGAAATTTTAGTGGTTTCTGATTTTGAGTTTGAAGCGTGCCCGAGTGTGCTTCTCCAATTTGAGTTCAAGAGCCCATTTGCACTCTTTCGCAATGTAAAAGCTTTGCGCAAAGTGATGCGCACATTTCAGCCCGACCTCATTCATGTGCACCAAGCCAATGCCTATGGCTTTGTAACTTGCTTGGCTAACCAAAAGAAGGCGCCTATTGCCCTCACCACTTGGGGTAGCGACGTATTGACATTGCCGCACAAAAGTTTCCTGCACCGCTGGATGGTCAAATATATTTTAAAAAGCGCCAAGGAAATCACTGCTGATGCAGGATACATGGGAGCTGCTATCGAGCAACTCATCGGAAAAAAAGAGGTAACAATAGCCAATTTCGGTGTTGAACTAAGCGCTGTTGAGTTATCCGCAGAAAGAGCCCCTTTGATTTACTCCAATCGGATGCACGAACCGCTCTATCAGATTGATCAAATTATTCTTCAGGCCGCCACCTTCTTAACGAATCATCCAGGTTGGATTTTACACCTTGCCGCTTCGGGTAGCCAAACAACAAAACTTCAAGAATTAGCTCAACAAAATTTGCCATATGGTAGTCATGAATTTTTAGGCTTTCAGGCAGGTGCAGATAACCAACGAAACTATTTAGCTGCACAAGTTTATGTGTCTATCCCAACTACCGATGGCACCTCTATAAGTTTGCTAGAAGCAATGGCTTATGGATGCATTCCTATTGTTTCTGATTTACCTGCCAACCGCGAGTGGATAGAACACGGCAAAAACGGTCTCATTACCTCTGGCGACTTATCAAAAGATTTAGCATTGGTACAAACGCTAGATATCCATCAAGTACAACAGCTCAATAAGCAAATCATTGCACAAAGGGCCACAAAAGCCGTCAATCAAAGTAAGTTTATGGCGCTTTATGACCGAACTTTAGCTTGAGTAATTTCTCCAATACCAACTGATCAATAGGGAATGTAAGGTTCTCTTTGCGCATTATATTCAAAGGTACCCATCGTTGTTTTTCCGTTTCTTCTGAAAAAGGAATGGTATAGTTGTCGTTTAGCAGTAAGATACTTTTTGGAAGTTGAATGCAGTAATAAAAAGCTACCAAACTACTGTTGTCAAATGCCGAAGCCTGATGAAAATCATTGACATAGAAGAACTCGGCATGAGGTACCTCCAAGTTGAGTTCTTCTTTTAATTCGCGATGAAGTGCCGCTTGTATGCCTTCATTGGCTTCTACACCACCGCCAGGAAATTTACTGAAAAATCGTCCAAAACGACATTCGTCGGAAAGGAGAATTTCGTCAAATTCATTGATGATGAGGGCGTAAACACGAAGGTTGAAACGCGCCAATTAACCGATATACTTGAAGTTTAGGCCAGGGTAAACAGCTGCTTCTTCGAGTTCTTCTTCGATGCGCAACAACTGATTGTATTTGGCCATACGGTCTGAACGCGATGCTGAACCCGTTTTGATTTGCCCACAGTTCAAGGCAACCGCAAGATCAGCAATAGTGTTGTCTTCGGTTTCGCCACTGCGGTGACTCATGACGGATGTATAGCCATTGCGTGTCGCTAAATTTACGGCTTCTATGGTTTCGGTAAGGGTACCAATTTGGTTCACTTTTACTAAAATAGAATTTGCAACTCCTTGATTGATACCTTGTTGTAGTCTTTTTGTATTTGTTACAAAAAGATCATCTCCGACCAATTGAATTTTGTGACCGAGTTTTTCTGTGGCTAATTTCCACCCAGCCCAGTCGTCTTCGGCGAGGCCATCTTCAATGGAAATGATCGGGTAGCGCTCGCACCAATCGGCCCAAAACGCCACCATTTCTTCTGAATTTCTGGATTCACCGGTCGAGGCAAAATTATAGGTGCCCGTTGCGTCGTCGTAGAATTCTGATGCTGCGGCGTCGAGTGCAATGAACATGTCTTTGCCTGGCGTAAATCCTGCTTTTTGAATGGCTTCCATGACCACTTCAAGTGCTTCTTCGTTGGAACCCAAGCTAGGAGCAAAACCACCTTCGTCGCCAACGTTTGTTGACATCCCTCTCGCTTTTAATACGGCTTTGAGGTGGTGAAATACTTCGGTTCCCCAACGCAATCCTTCTGAAAAACTGCTTGCACCAAATGGCATGACCATGAATTCTTGGATATCGATGAGGTTGTCCGCGTGTGATCCTCCATTAAGGATATTCATCATGGGAACGGGCATCGTGACAGCGCCCACACCTCCAATATATTGAAACAAACTGAGGCCAGCTTCTGCAGCTGCGGCTTTAGCAACAGCCAAAGATGTTCCGAGGATGGCATTGGCGCCTAAATGAGATTTATTTGGGGTGTTGTCTAAAGCGAGTAGGAGGTAATCGATTTTCTTTTGTTCGAAAACGTCCATGCCAAGTAAGGCATTTTGGATGGTGGTATTTACGTTCTCAACTGCTTTGAGCACACCTTTACCTAAGTAACTAGTTTTATCGCCGTCGCGTAGCTCAACAGCTTCGTGAATACCTGTAGAGGCACCCGACGGAACCGCAGCGCGTCCGAGCACACCGTTTTCAGTGAGTACATCCACTTCAATTGTTGGGTTGCCGCGCGAATCTAAAATTTGGCGTGCATGGATGGAGGCAATAAAACTCATGAAATTTGGTATTGGTGCATGTTAGAAATAAAGTCGTCGAAGAGGTAACGGGAGTCGTGCGGACCAGCCGATGCTTCTGGGTGGTATTGAACCGAAAACACAGGTTTGTTTTTGAGGGCAATGCCAGCTACGGTTTGGTCATTGAGGTGTTCGTGTGTCACTTCAATGTTAGGGTTAGAAGCAATACTTTCCTTAGAGATCACAAAACCATGATTTTGTGAAGTGATTTCTCCTTTACCTGTTTTTAAATTTAAAATAGGATGATTGATACCGCGGTGTCCGTTGAACATCTTGATGGTTTTAAGGCCTTGGCTGAGTCCGAGGATTTGATGCCCCAAGCAAATGCCGAAAACAGGTTTGTTGTCAGCGGCAATTTCTTTGACGAGTGCAATGCTTTCGGTCATGACAGATGGGTCGCCAGGGCCATTGGAGAGCATATAGCCATCTGGCTGGAAAGCATCTAGCTCAGCTTTGGTGGCGGTCATTGGAAACACTTTTACATGACAGCCGCGTTCTACCAAGCAACGCACGATATTTTTTTTGACACCAAGATCAAGAAGTGAAACACGGAATTTAGCGTCTTCAGGACAAACTTCATATGCTTCATTGGTACTGACGCGCGAAGATAGTTCGAGGCCGTCCATTGAAGGAACTTCTTTGAGTTTTTCGGTAAGTGCAGCGATATCTAAGATTTCAGATGAAATCATAGCATTCATAGCGCCTTTGTTTCGGATATGACGCACTAATGCACGTGTATCGATATCAGAGATACCAACGGTTCCGTTTCTTTCCATGAGCGCCTGCAAAGATTCTTCTGCAGCAACTCTAGAGTAGCCATTGGAGAATTTTTTGGTAATTAAACCCGCTATTTTGATGGATTCTGATTCGATTTCAGCTTCGTGAACACCGTAATTACCGATGTGCGCTGTGTTCATAATGAGTAATTGGCCTAGATAGGAGGGGTCAGTAAAGACCTCTTGATAGCCGGTCATGCCCGTATTAAAAGCGATTTCACCGCCTGTTGTACCAATTTTACCAATGGCAATGCCTTTGAATACTGTACCATCTTCTAGAAGTAGGATGGCTGCTTGATTTTGCTGCATTTATAAATTTTCTCCAAAATTACGGACTTTAACAAAAATGGAGGGGTATAAAAACAAAAAAGGCGGACTATGTCCGCCTTTTTTATCAACATATTGTCAATTTATTCTTCAGTTTTCTCTTCTTCAGTAGCAGTAGTTGCTTCTTCAGTAGATTCTGCTGCAGGTGTTTCTTCAACAACTTCAGCAACTGGTGTTTCTTCAACAACTTCTGTTGCTGTTGTTTCTTCGGTTGCTACAGTAGTAACGCCTTCGCTAGCTTTACCACCACGACGTGAACGACGTGTTGTTTTCTTGCCAGCGTTGTTGTTGTATAGTTCGTTGAAATCTACGAGTTCGATCATACACATTTCTGCGTTGTCACCTAAACGGTAACCTGTGCGGATGATGCGTGTGTAACCGCCGTCGCGAGTTGCAATTTTAGGTGCTACTTCTCTAAACAGTTCTGTTACGGCATCTTTACTTTGTAAGTAAGAGAAAACAACGCGACGAGAGTGAGTAGAGTCGGTTTTTGATTTGGTGAGCAATGGCTCAATAAATACGCGCAATGTTTTTGCTTTTGCAATTGTAGTAGTGATGCGCTTGTGTTCGATCAAAGAACAAGCCATATTTTGAAGCATCGCTTTGCGGTGGCCAGTCTTTCTTCCTAAGTGATTTACTTTATTTCCGTGTCTCATGACTTAAAATCTTAATCTCTGTCTAATTTATATTTTGCGACATTCATCCCGAAAGTCAAGCCTTTGCTATCAACGAGGTCTTCTAGCTCAGTCAATGATTTCTTGCCAAAGTTTCTGAATTTCAATAAGTCAGATTTAGCATAGGATACGAGGTCTCCGAGTGTTTCTACGTCTGCAGCCTTTAAGCAGTTGAGTGCACGAACGGAAAGGTCCATGTCTACTAACTTGGTTTTGAGGAGTTGACGCATGTGCAATGAAGTTTCATCGAATTCTTCAGACTCTGCTTTGATTTCGCTATCAAGTGTGATGCGCTCATCAGAGAAAAGCATAAAGTGGTGAATCAAGATCTTTGCAGCTTCTTTCAAAGCATCTTTTGGATGAATTGAACCGTCAGTTTTGATATTGAAAACTAATTTTTCGTAGTCAGTCTTTTGCTCTACACGGTAATTTTCAATACTGTATTGAACATTCACGATAGGCGTAAAGATCGAGTCGATACTGATTGTTCCAAAAGTTGCGTTAGCAGATTTGTTTTCTTCAGCAGGCACATAGCCACGTCCTTTAACAATCGTAAGCTCCATTTCAAACTTCACTGAAGACTCCATATTACAAATAACGAGGTCAGGGTTCAAAACCTGAAACGCACTTGTAAATTTACCGAGGTCACCAGCAGTAAGTTGTTGTTGGTTACTGATAGAAACGATTACAGTTTCTGAATCTGTACCTTCTATTTGGCGCTTAAAACGAACTTGTTTGAGGTTCAAGACGATTTCAGTTACGTCTTCAACAATTCCTTTTAAGGTTGTGAATTCGTGGTCTGCACCTTGAATTTTGATGGACGAAATTGCAAAACCTTCTAAGGAAGAAAGCAAAATTCGACGGAGGGAGTTACCGATGGTAATTCCGTAGCCCGGTTCTAGCGGACGAAACTCAAATTCTCCGTTGAAATCATCAGAGTTGAGCATGATAACCTTGTCAGGTTTTTGAAAATCCAATATTGCCATTTTCTATCGCTTAGGGTTATTTAGAATACAATTCGACGATCAACTGCTCGCGAATATTTTCTGGGATCATTTCTCTTGCTGGTAAGTTCAATAACTTTCCGCTCATGCTTGATGAATCCCAATCAAGCCAATCAAAAGATTTATTGCTAGCGGTAAGTGAACCTGTGATTGCCTCTAAAGACTTTGATTTTTCGCGAACGCCAACGACGTCACCAATTTTTAAAGTGTAAGAAGGAATGTTCACTACATCACCGTTTACTGTAATGTGTTTGTGTGATACTAATTGACGTGCACCACGACGTGTAGGGGAAATACCTAAACGGAAAACAGTGTTGTCAAGGCGCGTTTCGCACAATTGCAATAAGTTTTCACCGGTAATACCTTTCATGCGTGAAGCTTTCTCAAACATGTTCGCAAACTGACGCTCTAAAATTCCGTAAGTGTATTTAGCTTTTTGCTTTTCACCTAACTGAACTGCGTATTCAGATTGCTTGCCACCTCTTCTTTTGGAGGGACCGTGTTGCCCTGGACCGTAATTTCTTCTTTCCAAGGATTTGTCTGGGCCAAAAATTGGATCGCGGAAACGACGCGCAATTTTTGATTTAGGACCTGTGTATCTTGCCATTTCTAATTAAATTGTGTGGGCGTCATGAATTAAGGCATTCCTTCGATGACAATAAGCCCACTGGTTAAAAAAATACTATACTCTTCTTCTTTTTGGAGGACGACAACCATTGTGTGGCATTGGTGTCACGTCAATGATTTCTGTTACTTCAATGCCTGAATTGTGAAGTGCACGGATGGCAGACTCGCGTCCGGCACCTGGCCCTTTTACAAAAACACGCACTCTACGTAGTCCGAAGTCATGAGCTTCTTTTGATGCATCTTCTGCTGCAACTTGTGCGGCATAAGGTGTGTTCTTTTTAGAACCTTTGAAGCCCATCTTGCCTGCAGATGACCAAGAGATCACTTGTCCGGCATTGTTCGTTAAAGAAATGATGATGTTATTGAAACTCGCTTGGATATGCGCTTCTCCGGCAG
>JBIIBL010000019.1:0-28604 GCA_044239425.1 Crocinitomicaceae bacterium
GCCCTGAGCGTCCAGCAACTGAGCAACCATCTGCAGAATAAGATCCACAGCAGCACAATTACATAAGGGCGGAGGTAACTTCGCCCTTTTTTTAATGCACTCTTCATCCTAACGTACAGTATATTAACGGACAAAGTTGTAACTTTACTCAACCAAAAATATTTTTATGAAAAAAGGTTTACTTTTTATACTTACCATCTTGAGCCTCAATGTATTTGCACAGGCCTTTGAATCTTTCAACTTCACGGGTTTAGCATCGGCCAATGGATGGACTGTTCACAGCGGAACAACGGGTCCTATCACTACATTGTCCACCCCATCAGGAAGCGGAAACAGCCTCAGCTTTTCGGGTTTAGAAGCCTCTTCGGGCAATAGGGTTTCTATTTCAGGTTCAGTAGCTGAAGATATCAATAAACCTATTGCAGTAACAGGAACGAGTATTTATTTTTCGTTTTTGATGAACGTTACTGATTTGTCAAATATGAATGCGTCAGGTAGCTATTTCATACATTTAGGAGCAAATAATTCCACCAATGTTTTTCAAATTTTTATTCCTCGCTTACATATTGCGCTTGGCACAAATCCAAACCAATTTAAGCTCGGCATACTCAATACAACTGGTGGAACCACAGCCCAGCCAACATTTATTACGCAGGAATTTAATCCAAACACAACTTATTTTGTAGTCGTCAAAGCTTCTGCAGCAAATGTTGGAGATCCAATTACCGCCTCACTTTGGGTTAATCCGATTCCAGGTGCTGCGGAGCCTGCTGCAGGTGTCATTAGTACTGGAGGTACTTCAGGTTGGCCATCGAATCCGCCAATTGCTATTTGTTTGCGTCAATCTACAGGAATCGGAACTATGGAAATAGATGAAATCCGTGTTGGGACAACCTGGGCTTCCGTAACGCCGGGTGCAGCTGCATCTTGTGTCACTTACAACACCATTACTGCCACGGCATGTAATTCTTACGCACTCAATAACCAAACCTATACCACTTCCGGTACGTATGTGCAAACGCTCGCAAACGCAAACGCTGCAGGTTGCGACTCTATCATCAACTTGAATTTGACCATCAACAATGCCAATAGTTCCACGCTAAACATTACGAACTGTGGCCCTTATACTTTAAATAATCAAACGTATAGTACCTCAGGAGCTTATACCCAACTTACTCAGAATGTGGCGGGTTGTGACAGCACCATTACTTTGAACTTGAATATCGTCAGTTCCATAACTTACTATCAAGATCTAGACAACGATGGTTATGGAAATGCACAAGTATCCCAAATTGGTTGTTTACCTATACAAGGTTATGTAACCAATAGTTTGGATTGCAATGACAACAACAATACGATTAACCCAGGTGCTATAGACATTCCTGGAAATGGCATAGACGAAAATTGCAATGGTTTTGATGCGCCTTTGCAATTGGGCATTTATCAATTTGCGGCAACGGTTGATTGCGCTACTCAAGACGTAGTTGCCACAAATATAAGTACCAACTGTACTTTTTCTGATTTTACAGCGCAGGGCAATAATTGTGCAGCAGGTGGTGGTGTTTTCAACCGCAGTGGCTGGAATCAAACAGCTATTTTAGACCTCAATCAGTACAATCAATTTACAGTGAGTGGCGCCAATTGTACCAACCTCAATTTATCTAAATTGGCCTTGAACCACCGCACAAGTACAACAGGTGGCACTCCAACTATTTTTGTTCGTTCAAGCCTTGATAATTATGCTGCAGACATTGACACAATCGCCTCTTCTTGGAATGGCAATGTAGCTTTAGCCGATACCGTCATTTTACCAACTACATTTGCTAATGTAAGTTCAGTAACTTTCCGTTTTTATGTCATTAATCAGGCAACAGCGACTTCTACTCTGCGCATGGACAACGTATCTGTTTGGGGAAATCAAATCACAATTACACCGACCCTTTTCTATGCCGACAACGACAACGATGGTTTTGGAGATCTGGCAAACGACACTTTAGTTTGTAACGCGCCAGCAGGTTTTGTGGCCAACAGCACCGATTGCAATGACAACGATGCTTTGGTGAACCCAACTACCATTTGGTATCAAGATTTAGACAACGACCAAGTAGGTAATTCAGCAGTTTCTCAAGTGGCTTGCTTGCAACCTGCAGGTTATGTCTTGGCCAACGGCGATTGCGATGACAACAACGCGGCAATTGTTGCGGCAGTTTTATATTACACAGATGCAGACAGCGATGGTTTTGGAGACGACGCGTCTGCAACAGCTTTCTGTCAAGCCCCAGTCAACATGATCGCTATTGGTGGCGACTGCAACGATGCCAACAACGCTATTTATCCAGGTGCCCCTGAAATTTGCGATGGTTTCGATAACAACTGTAACGGCCAAGAAGACGAAGGCCTTACTTTCTTGAATTATTATTTTGATGGCGACAGCGATGGCTATGGTATTGGCAACTCAACGGTTTCTTGTACACCTTTAACAGGTTACGCAACCCTCACCGGCGACTGCGATGACAGCAATGATACAGTTTACCCAGGTGCAACAGATACTGAAGGAAATGGCATCGATGAAAACTGCGATGGTGTGGATGGTGTTCTTGGTTTGAATTCAGTGGAACTCAGTGCTCAAATTGCACCAAATCCGTCCATTGGAAGCATTCAAATCACTTTGAATCAAGTTGGCAGCGGCCAAATTCAAATTTTAGATTTGAATGGCAAAATATTAATGACCAAACAATTGAACGGAGCTACTGCGCATATCGATTTGGGTTCCTTACAACAAGGTACTTATTTGGTAAGTATAGTGATAGCCCAAAAAACATTCGTTCAACGCATCAGCAAAATATAAAGATGTAACATTTAATGATGTTTGACGTCTTCACTTTGAAAGCCACCTTCGGGTGGCTTTTTTGTGCGTAAAACTTTGTACTTTTATTTCAAATAGTTCAACATGAAAAAATTACTCTTCTTACTTCTTCCATTTGGGGCTTTCAGCCAGTATTTTCAGCAAGATGTTAGTTATCAAATTGAGGTTAAACTCGATGATAAGAATCATACTTTAAGTGGTTTTGAATCTTTCACCTACAAGAATAATTCACCCCAAACACTAGATGTCATCTACATGCACATTTGGCCCAATGCCTATAAAAACAAAGAGACGGCACTCGCTCAGCAGCTCAAGCGCAATGACGGAGACAAAATTGCCAAAGCTGAAGCTAAAGACCTTGGTTTCATCGATTCCCTTGATTTCAAAGTCAATGGCAATCAAGTCAAATGGGACTACGATCCTGAGCATATCGATATCGTTGTATTGCATTTAGCAAGCCCACTAGCACCGGGTCAACAAATTCAGATTTCTACACCTTTCAAAGTCAAGATTCCATCTGGCAGCCTTTCTCGCTTGGGTCATATCGGTCAATCTTATCAAATTACGCAATGGTATCCTAAACCTGCTGTTTACGACCAAAACGGCTGGAATGCCATGCCTTATTTAAATCAAGGTGAATTCTATTCTGAATTTGGTGATTTTGATGTCAAAATCACTGTTCCTGCTAACTATGTAGTTGGTGCCACAGGTGAGCTTCAAACGGCAAGTGAAATGGCATTCTTGAATGATAAAGTCAACGAAAGCAAGAAAAAATTAGAGAAGCTCCTCAATCAAGAAACGGACCGCTCCAAGAACTTTCCGGAATCAGCTACAGAATGGAAAACCATTCAATATAAACAAGACCGCGTCCACGACTTCGCTTGGTTTGCCGACAAACGCTTTTTAGTCTTGAAAGGCGAAGTTGTATTGCCGCATTCCAAAGAAACCGTCACTACTTGGGCAATGTTTACACCCCAAAATGCCAAACTATGGGCCAACGCTTTGGAATACCTGCACGATGGTACCTACTACTATTCTTTATGGAACGGCGATTACCCCTACCAACACGTCACTGCCATAGACGGCACTATCAGCGCGGGTGGAGGCATGGAATACCCCATGATCACTGTCATTGGTAATTCAAGTTCGAAAGAAGAATTAGAAGTAGTCATCGTACACGAAGTAGGGCACAACTGGTTTTACGGTATTTTAGGTTCTAATGAGCGCGTCCATGGCTGGATGGACGAAGGCCTCAACACACTCAACGAAATGCGTTACGTCCAAACCAAATACCCAGACAACACCCGTTTTTCCGACATGGTTGCGGGTGGCCGCTTTCACCTCGGTGACCTCGATCACCACGACTCTGGCGACATCATGTACCGTACTTTAGCTAGTTTCGGCTTAGATCAACCGCTCGAAACCCATTCTGATGATTTCTCGAGTTTCAACTATGGTGCCATTATGTACCAAAAAACTGGGGTCATTTTCTTTTACCTCATGGATTATCTTGGTGCCGAAAAATTCGATGCCGCTATGTCTGCCTACTACCAACAATGGAAATTCAAGCACCCGCAGCCTGCTGATTTACGCAAAGTATTGGAAGCCGAAACAGGTAAAGATTTGAGCTGGTTATTCGAAGATCTTATTCAAACCACCAAACACATCGACTACAAAATGAAGACAGTTCAAATTGCCAAAACAGGAACAGTTGTGAAGTTGGCCAATAAAGGACAAGTCGACGGGCCAATTGGCGTGAGTTTGTTGCAAAACGGACAAGTACTCGAGACCAAATGGGCCGAGCCAGGGCAAACGAACTTGTCGTTTCTGACCCCGTTCAACAAAATAGACAAAGTGGTTATTGATTCCGGCAACAACATCCCTGAACTCAATCGCCAAAATAACTTATGGGTTAAAGACCAGGCTTTCCATAAATTGGAACCCCTCAAGTTTGAGTTCTTATTTGGCGACCACCAAAAAGACCAAACAGCCATTTTCTGGACCCCAATGCTTGGCGGCAATGCCTACGATGGCCTCATGGCAGGCGTTACGTTGCACAACATCGGTTTGGCGCCAAAGAAATTTACTTATTTATTGAGCCCAATGTTCAGCACTGCACGCTTGCGTCCAGCTGGTATCGCTGAGTTCTCTTATCAGATCTTGCCAACAAAAGTAATGGAACTCATGCGCTTAGGTTTGTCAGTAAAGTCTTTTGGAACGCAACGCGACGCTGATAACAATTATTTTGTTGCTTTCTCTCCTTACGTCTCCATCAATTTTGGCGAGCGCAAAGCACGCCATGCTTTTCACCATGATTTACTCATCCAAGGGATTTATAAAAGAAATGTCTTAGGTGGCGCTATTTCATATAACGATCAAGGTGCGTTTGTTCAATTGACCACCAACTACCGCAAACCTGCTTATCAAGCGCAGTGGGTCAATCGTTACGAATACTTCAAAACAGGCGACGAATTCATCTCTAGAATCTGGACCAACCTCAATCAGAACTTCTCCTACCGTCTCGGTAAATTTGAACGCGATGTCACCCTGAATCTTTTTGGTGGCTATACGCTCAATCATCAATACTCAAACCTAAGTGGCGACCGCTACTTTTGGTCTATCAATGGCTTGCAAGGTCCACAAGATTTGTTCTTAGAAGACTACAACTTTGGTCGTTCTGACGTCAGTGGTTTTTGGTCGCAGCAACGTATGGAGCGCCATGGGCAATTCCATACTGGGAATTCGGCAGGTAGCAATATCAATTGGCTCACCACAGCATCTGTTTATGCGCAATTGCCTATTAAACCCAATTTCTTTGGCGTATTTGCCGATTTTGGTGCAGGGCGCGGTACGTTTCAAACAATTGATATGTATTACAACGCCGGTGTAGCACTACGACTTGGTAAAGTATTTGGCGTCTATTTTCCTTTAGTTTATGGAAATAATACCTTTTCTGGTGACCTCTTCACAAACTACGCACAAAACATTCGCTTCAGTTTACGCATCAATCCAGTCAATCGCTTAAGCTTACACGCGCTTTTAAATTCTTAATATGTCAGACAATCGCCTTTCTTTTGGTAAACTCTTTTGGCCAAGTTTTCTAGCTGTTTTTGTAGCAGGTTTGGTCGGTATGGTTTTTTTCTTTCTTGTTTTGGGAGGCATCATCGGTTCTTTTGGCGATTTCGGCCCAGAGCCTCTTGCTTTGCAAAATAAAACAGTTTTGCACCTCAAGCTCTCTGGTACAGTTCAAGATGAATCCGATGAATCCTTCGATCCGACAGCCTTTCGTCTGGATCGCACCATGGGCTTACCAGAAATTCTTGTTGGGCTCCAAGAAGCAGCGCAAGATGCAAAAATCAAAGGTATTTTCTTAGAAATGAAAAACCCAAGCATGGGCATGGCCACCGCAGAAGAACTCAGAACTGCGTTGCTAGATTTTCAGAAGTCAGGCAAATTTGTAATTGCATATTTGACTGGCGAGCAAATAAGTCAATTGGATTATTACGTAAGCAGTGCCTGTAAAGAAGTTTACGGCATGCATGGAGCTTCATTTATTTGGAGTGGGCTCCATGCCGAGAGTTACTTCTTCAAGAATTTACTTGACGAACTTCAGATTGGCGTTATGGTGGTCCGAGGAAAAGAAAATGACTTCAAGAGTGCCGTAGAGCCTTTCTACCGCAGCGAAATGTCGGACTCGAGTCGTTTGCAAATGCAAGTTTTATTGCAAGACCTCTGGAAGCAAAATCGAAACGATATTTCTGCATCAAGACAAATAGACACCTCAATAATTGACTCATTAGTAAATGCTTTGGCCGTTCGAAATTTGGATCAAGCCGCAGCACAAAAGTTACTTAATAAAACAATGTACCGAGGTGAGGTACTCACTTTACTCAAGAAAAAAGTAGGAATCGATGAAAACACACCTTTGCGCTTGCAAACATTTGCAAAATATGCAAGAGATACTTTTCACGACAACCAATTGCTAGCGCGTCAAGAACGACACATCGCGGTTATCTTAGCGGAGGGCGATGTTGCCACCGAGGGCGATCAAATCAGTACTGAACGCATGACAAAAATGCTGCGTCAGGTCCGAGACAACGAAGACATTAAGGCTGTCATCCTTCGCATCAACAGTCCAGGTGGTTCGGCCTTAGCGAGTGAAGAAATTTGGAAAGAAGTTGCGCTTACAGCCGCTAAAAAAACCTTGTATGTCTCCATGGGCGACTACGCTGCCTCTGGCGGATACTACATCGCCATGCCAGCGCTTCAAATCTATGCCAATCCCATGACCATCACCGGTTCTATTGGCGTTTTTGGCGTTGTGCCTTATGCTGGCGATTTCTTAAAAAATAAACTAGGTGTCACTACCGATGAGGCGCGAACACACCGCTTTGGTGCCTTATCGTTAACCCAGCGCTTGAATCCAGAAGAACTCAACTTCATGCAACTCGAAGTAGATGCCATTTATGACCAGTTTCTGAAACGCGTAAGCGAAGGTCGAAAAATGTCTAAAAAGCGCGTGCAACAAGTGGCAAGAGGCAGAGTATGGACGGGAAAGAATGCCCAGCAACGCGGTTTGGTTGATGAATTGGGAGGTCTAAACGCAACTGTTCAAGCGCTGCAAAAGAAAGTTGGCGTTAAAGAGGTAGTGTATTACCCCCAAAAAGAAGACGATACCTTTAGTAACATTTTGGCCCTATTAGATGAAGAACTCGAAGGTGAAAAGAGTCATTCAAAAGTTCAAATTCCTGAAGATTTATTACTCTACTACCAAAAATATGCGCAAATAAAAAAAATGAAGGGCCTACAAATGCGCTTGCCCTTTTCCTTCTGTATCTATTGAAAAATATAGGTTTTTATCAAGATATTGACATTTAAATAGTTAGGTTTTTCAAATTGTTGAATAAATTTTTGCAATTATTAAACAATAATTATATATCATTGTTATTCAATTTATTATTGGCGGTATCCGAAAAGCCACAAAAAGAGTAGGAAAAACTAAACCTATCTATTTATGTTATTTTCTTTATCTAGTGCACTCAACGTGCAAGCTCTATTTGAAAAAGGTGATGTGTATACTTACACGGCATTTACCTTCTTCATTGGAACAATGGCCATGATGGCTGCAGCAGCATTTTTCTTCATGGAAATGCGCAACATGGAAGAGAAATGGAGAACCTCCATTTTAGTTTCCGGTCTCATCACTTTCATTGCCGCTGTTCACTACTATTACATGCGTGATTACTTCACAGCAACATCTACATCACCAACGTTTTTCCGTTATGTAGACTGGATGCTTACAGTTCCACTCATGTGTGTTGAGTTCTATTTAATCACCAAAAAAGCAGGTGCTAAAACGAGCTTGTTATGGAAACTTATCTTTGCTTCTGTAGTAATGCTTGTAACTGGTTACTTCGGTGAAGCAGTAGATCGTGGCAATAGCGTTATGTGGGGTGTGCTTTCAGGAGCAGCTTACTTCTACATCGCTTACTTAGTTTGGTTTGGCGAAGTGGCCAAATTGGCAGAATCGGCTGGTCCGGCTGTAGCTAAAGCAACTCGCGTTTTAGCTTGGTTCGTATTGGTAGGATGGGCAATTTACCCACTTGGTTACATTATTGGTACACCAGGCGGTTTATTTGGCGCATTTGGTAGCGCTGATCCAAATCCTTGGATGGATGTTGTTTACAACATCGGTGATGCAGTTAACAAAATCGGTTTCGGTTTGGTTATCTATGCATTGGCTAAATCTGATTCTAAAGCATAATCATTTTATATATGATATGAAAAAGGGAGGCGAAAGCCTCCCTTTTTTTGTTGGACCAATTTTTATTTTTTTTAGTAAAGTCTCGGAAAACTTTGCGGATCGAGGTCGTGCATCATGTCGAGGACTTTTTCGATGATGTCATCGATGTTGGGTTTGCTGAAGTAGTCGCCGTCTGAGCCATAAGCAGGACGGTGGTCTTTGGCAGCCATGGTTTGAGGTGCGAGGTCGAGGTGTTTGTAGCCGTTTTGCTTCACTAAGATTTGATCGAGCATAAATGCACTCGCGCCACTGCTGACGTCTTCGTCTACAATGAGTAGGGCGTTGGTTTTGGCCAAAGACTTAGCGATGAGGTGCTCGTTGTCAAATGGAAGTAAAGTTTGGGCATCGATGAGTTCTACAGAAATATCCATTGCAGCAAGCTGCTGTACGGCGAGTTCGCAAATATTAAAAGTTGACCCGTAAGAAACGAGCGTGAGGTCGGTGCCTTCTTGTACAATTTCGGGAACGCCAAGCGGCTCGGTGAACTCCCCAAAATTGATCGGCATGCGTTCTTTGCTGCGGTAGCCATTTAAGGGTTCAATCACGAGTGCAGGTTCGTCTGCTTGTAGTAAAGTATTGTAGAAGGCAGCTGCTTTGGTCATGTTGCGGGGTACGCATACATGAATACCTCTCAAGGCATTGATGATCATGCCCATTGGCGATCCGCTGTGCCAAATGCCTTCTAGTCGGTGCCCGCGTGTAGAGATAATTAAGGGTGCTTTTTGTCCTCCTTTGGTGCGGTATTGTACCGTTGCGAGGTCGTCGGACATGATTTGAAGACCGTATAGCAAGTAGTCTAAGTACTGGATTTCGGCAATAGGGCGCAATCCGCGCATGGCCATACCGATGCCTTGACCGATAATTGTGCACTCTCGGATGCCTGTATCAGATACCCGCAGGTTGCCAAATTGTTCTTGCAATCCTTCTAAACTTTGATTGACACCGCCGATTTTACCTGCGTCTTCGCCAAAAACAAGTACTTCTGGACGGTTCTCTAGGATGTGGCGGTAGTTTTCGCGCAAAATGATGCGACCGTCTTCTAGTTGTGTTTCAGGAGTGTATGCAACCGGTACTTTGGCAACGTTTGAAATGCTATTCGCTGAGTTAGAGTAGAGGTAAGAGCTGTAGCGGTCTTGGGCTTTGAGCTGAATGCGCTGTACCCAAGCAACCAGGGCGCTGCGCTGTGGGCTTTGGTGGTGAAGGCCTTGACGCAACAGCAAACGCGCTTGTGTGAGGAGGTCTCGGCGAATGCTATCTTTTTCTTTGCTGAGCTGTTGGTGCATGCTGTTGGCACTCACGTGTAATGGGTGCGCAGCGTCAAAGCTTGCCAAGATGGAAAGTAATTCGTTTTTATCTTCAATGATGTCTGCTGTGAAGGCCTGCCAAGCAATGTTTTTGGCGTTCCTCACGCGATCTTTGGCAGCATTTGAAATGGCTTCGAGTTCTTCTTCAGTGGCTAAAACCAAACCTTTTTTTGCAAAAGACAGGATCCATTCTTTGAATTTGGCAATGCAGTCAAAATCGGTTTCCCATTGGAGGCGTTCTTCGGATTTGTAGCGTTCGTGCGAACCAGATGTGGAATGCCCTTGTGGTTGGTTCACTTCTTTGACGTGTACCAAAACAGGAACGTGTTGTTCGCGTGCGATTTGCACGGCTTTTTCGTAGGTTTCGCAAAGGTGTGCGTAGTCCCAACCTCTGGTAATGAGGATTTCGAAGCCTTTTTGCTCTGTATTGCGCTGAAAACCTGCGAGGGCATCTGAGATGCTACCTTTAGTGGTTTGGAGTTCGCGTGGCACCGAAATACCGTAGCCGTCGTCCCAGACGGACATCACGAGCGGCACTTGAAGCACGCCAGCTGCGTTCATGGTTTCCCAAAAAGGACCCTCAGAAGTGGAGGCATCGCCGATGGTTCCGAAAGCTACTTCATTGCCGCCCTCAGTGAATTTTTTGAAGGCTTCTAATTCTTTAAGTGAAGGGTGCTCGCGGTAAACTTTAGAGGCTTGCGCCAAACCTAGTAAACGCGGCATTTGACCTGCGGTAGGAGAGATGTCAGAGGAGCTGTTTTTTTGCGCCATGAGGTCTTTCCATTGGCCGTTGCTGTCTAAGTTACGGGTGGCGTAATGCCCGCCCATTTGACGGCCTGCAGATTGAGGCTCAATTATTTGGTCTGTGTGGGCGTAGAGCCCAGAAAAGTATTGTTCTAAGGTGAGGGCTGAAATAGCCATCATGAGGGTTTGGTCGCGGTAGTAGCCAGAGCGGAAGTCTCCGTTTTGAAATTGTTTGGCTAACGCAATTTGAGCAAGCTCTTTGCCATCGCCAAAAATGCCAAATTTGGCTTTCCCGGTGAGTACTTCTTTGCGCCCCAATAAGGAGGCTTCTCTGGATTCACAAGCAAGTTGGAAATCTTGGATCACTTGTTGCTTGAAACTATTGAAGTCGAGTTGCTCGCTTGTTGCTTGCGCTTTTTCTTTGGCCATTTTCAGTTGATTGCCTACAAATATACGCAAAATGGACCTGATTTTTGTTGTAAAATGTGCAATTTTGCCCTTGATGAAAGCTCTACAACTCGAATTATGCGCTGCCTCTGTGGAGGCACTCACGCTAGCCAAGACTCACGGTTTTGACCGCATTGAACTCTGTCAGAATCTAGAGCAGGGTGGCCTTACGCCCTCTGCTGGCCTTATTGGGCAGGCCTTGAACTTAGGTT
Organism: Crocinitomicaceae bacterium; assembly: GCA_044239425.1. Classification (GTDB taxonomy): domain Bacteria; phylum Bacteroidota; class Bacteroidia; order Flavobacteriales_D; family Crocinitomicaceae; genus UBA952. Next base: position 11,377 of record JBIIBL010000019.1, read on the forward strand.
TAAAGACCCACGTGCTGATTCGACCTCGTGCAGGTGGTTTTCATTATGAGCAAGCTGAAATCGAGGTCATCCAACGGGAAATCGAATTTTGTAAAAACCTTGGAGTGCAGGGGGTGGTTGTAGGTTTACTCAAATCAAATTTTGAATTGGACAAATCTTTGCTTCAAGATTTAATGCAGTTGGCTCCTGAGCTAGACTGGACTTTCCACCGCGCATTCGACGAAAGTTTAGATTGGAAACGTTCACTGGACGTTCTTATGGAACTGGGTTTCAAAAGGGTGCTTACTTCAGGCTTTGCCTCCAATGTAGAGATAGGTTTACCGATTCTTGTGCAGATGTGTCAATATGCAAATGGTCGAATTGAAATCATGGCAGGCGGCGGCGTAAATGCAGGGAATATAGCTAAGTTGGCTCAAATTCCAAACATTGCCGCCGTGCATTTTTCAGCTACTCAAAAAGAATTACTCGACGAAGACTCCGCCTTTTCAGAGACCATTTTAAAGGTGAGTGAAACCCGCCTGAAACGCATCCTATCGGCAATCTAAGGTAGCTCAAATTTATTTGCGTACCTTTGCACTACTTCGGCGGGTAAAAAATGTTGTTTACCACGTCCGAAAATCAAGATTACATGTTATTTAATGAATTACCCCTGGAGCAGAAGCTCCTCCAAGCCATCGCTGAAAAAGGCTATACAAATGCAACCCCAATCCAAGAAAAAGCCATTCCACCTATTCTAGAAAAACGAGATCTCATCGGTCTAGCACAAACCGGAACAGGAAAAACGGCAGCTTTTGCCATTCCAATTTTGGAGTTATTGCACGCCAAAAAACCGCTAGATGGCGGCATTCAAGCACTCATTGTAACACCAACCCGAGAGCTTGCCATTCAAATTGCCGATAATTTCAAAGCTTACGGTAAGCATTTAGGTTTGCGTTCGTTGGTTATTTTCGGTGGTGTGAAAGCACACGCTCAAATTCAGACACTCAAGCAAAAACCAGCTATTCTTATTGCTACGCCGGGTCGTTTGCTCGATTTACATCAGCAAGGATTCGTCAACCTAAAGCAGTTATCTATTTTTGTTTTGGATGAGGCTGACCGCATGCTCGATATGGGTTTCATTCACGACGTCAAACGCATCGTGAAGCTTTTGCCTAGAGAACGCCAAACGCTTTTGTTTTCGGCAACCATGCCAAATGAGGTTAAAAACCTAGCACAAAGTTTATTACAAGATCCAATTGAAGTCACTGTGACGCCAGTTTCATCTACGGTTGAACGCATAGATCAATGCATGATCCACGTTGCCGACCGCAAACACAAAGAATCTTCTTTGGTGGACTTACTCAAGAAAGACAAAGCGGAGAGTGTATTGGTTTTCTCGAGAACCAAACATGGTGCCGATAAATTGGTGCGCATGCTCGGTAAAAACAAGTTGGAGGCCATGGCCATTCACGGCAATAAGTCTCAAAATGCTCGTCAAATGGCACTCAATCATTTCAAGGAAGGTAAAATCCGAATTTTGGTCGCTACTGATATTGCCGCCCGCGGCATCGATATCTCTGGTCTTGACCTCGTGATCAATACGGACGTACCAACAGTTGCAGAAACCTATGTGCACCGAATTGGCCGCACAGGTCGCGCTGGCCGTGAAGGCCGCTCCGTTATTTTCTGTGAGCCAGAAGATCACAAGTACTTCAAGGCAATTGAAAAACTAATTGCAAAAAAAATACGGGTTGAATAACCCGTATTTTTTTTGTTTATGAATTTGGCGTTCAACTTAGATCGCTGCAATTTTATCCGACATATATTCGCCGGCTTTTAATTTATCAACAATTTTTGAGAAGCATTCGATAGTGTATTTAACATCTTCTAGGGAGTGAACTGCCGTAGGGATAAGGCGCAAGATGATCATGCCTTTTGGAACTACCGGATACACCACCATTGAGCAAAATACATTGTAGTTTTCGCGGAGGTCAAAGATAAGATTGGTTGCCTCTGGAATTGAACCGCTGAGGTAAACTGGCGTAACACAGCTGTCGGTTGGGCCAATTTCAAAACCTGCTTCTTTCAAGCCATTTTGAAGCGCATTGGTGTTTTCCCAAAGTTTTGCTTTGAGCTCAGGGTGCTTTCGCATGAGGTCAAGGCGCGTGAGTAAGCCCATTACCAAAGAGGCAGGCATAGCTTTTGCAAAAATTTGAGAGCGCATGTTGTAGCGGAGGTATTCAACGACTTGTTCGTCTGAAGAGATAAAGCCTCCGATAAGGGCAAATGATTTAGCGAAAGTACCAAAGTAGATGTCGATGCCGTCTTGGCAGCCTTGTTCTTCGCCGGTTCCGGCACCAGTTGCGCCTAAAACGCCGAGGCCATGTGCGTCATCTACGAATAAACGGAAGTTGTATTTTTCTTTAAGGGCAACGATTTCTTTGAGTTTGCCTTGGTCACCGCGCATCCCGAATACACCTTCGGTGATCACGAGGATAGCACCGCCTGTTTCGGCAGCAAGTTTGGTAGCGCGTTGCAATTGTTTTTCGCAATCGTCGACTTCGTTGTGCTTGAACACAAAACGCTTGCCCATGTGTAGGCGTACGCCGTCAAGGATACAGGCATGCGATTCAGCGTCGTAAACAATAACGTCGTGGCGATCTACTAAGCAATCGATTGCAGAAACAATGGCTTGGTAGCCGAAGTTACAAAGGATGGTGTCTTCTTTACTAACAAAAGCCGAGAGTTCGTTTTCGAGTTGTTCGTGGTAGTTTGAATTACCAGACATCATGCGCGCTCCCATAGGCGAGCCAAAACCATAAATGGCTGCAGCGTCTGCATCGGCTTTGCGCACCACTGGATGGTTGGCCAAACCGAGGTAGTTATTGAGCGACCAATTGAGTTTTTCTGTGCCTCGGAAATTCATGTGAGGGCCAATTTCGCCTTCTAATTTGGGGAAGGTGAAGTACCCATGAGATTCTTTGGCATGCATTCCGAGTGGTCCGCGGTTTGCCTTGATTTTTTCGAAGATATCTGCTGACATGCTGCTGTTTTTCTGCAAAGTTAAGGGAATATAAATTCAAAATGTTTCTAAGTAGGCTTAGTTTTCAACAAGCTTTTCACTTAAATAGTTTGCTGTATAGTTGTCTTTTAGCTTTATAAAGTCTTTCGGGTGACCGCTAAAAAGCAAACTCCCGCCGTTTTCCCCGCCATCGGGCCCGAGGTCAATAATGTGGTCTGCGCATTTGATCACTTCCATGTTGTGTTCAATCACAACGAGAGAGTGGCCTTTGTCTAGTAAGGCATTAAATGCGATCAATAGTTTTTCAATGTCGTAAAAATGCAAGCCGGTGGTGGGTTCGTCAAAAATAAAGAGGGTTGGTGTGCTTAGGTTGCCCTTGCTTAAAAAAGAGCCGAGTTTGATGCGCTGGGCTTCTCCGCCCGACATCGTGCTAGAGGATTGCCCCACAGTTAAATAACCCAAACCCACGTCTACCAGTGGTTGGATTTTTTCAGCCACTTTTTGAGCGAGTTTGTCTGGGTCTGAACTAAAGAAATCAAGGGCTTCTTGAAGGGTTAGCTCGAGTAAATCAGATATGGATTTGTCTCGGTACAAAATTTCTAGCGTTTCGGTTTTGTAGCGCTTGGCTTTGCAGTGTTTGCAAGGCAGTTGAACATCGGCCATGAATTGCATGGAAACCGTAATGCTGCCTTCCCCTTCGCAGATTTCACAACGGCCACCCGTCACATTAAAAGAAAAATAACCGGGCTTGTAGCCTCTTAATTTGGCCAAAGGCTGTCTTGCGTATATATCGCGAATGTCGTCAAATGCCTTCACATAGGTGATCGGATTGCTGCGCGAAGATTTTCCTATGGGGTTTTGATCTATAAATTCAACGTGGCCAATCTTTTTGATGTCGCCACTTAAGCCATTGCATTTGCCAATTAAATCGCTACTGAGGCCTAATTCTTTGCGTACAAGTGGGTATAGGAGTCTTTTGATGAGGGTAGATTTGCCAGAACCCGATACGCCAGTTACGCATACGAGTTGCCCCAGCGGAATTTGCACATCGATATTTTTGAGGTTGTTTTGGCGCGCATTATGAATTTGTAGCTGTCCAAGAGCAGTTCTGGTGCGCAAGGGAAGAGCAATTTGTTTGCGGCCAGTGAGGTATTGTGCAGTAAGCGAAGCGCTGCTTTCTAAAGCTTTGAAGTCGCCCTGGAATACTAAATAACCTCCTTGCGAGCCTGCAAGTGGGCCGATATCTAAGATTTCATCTGCGGCCCGCATGATTTCTTCTTCATGTTCCACCACCAAAACGGTATTGCCCTGATTTTTGAGGGCAGTGAGGACCTCAATCAATTTTTTGGTATCCCGCGGATGCAGACCAATGGAGGGTTCATCGAGAATGTACAACGAACCTACCAAACTAGAGCCAATGGAGGTCGCGAGTTGTATGCGCTGCGCTTCTCCTCCGGAAAGTGTGTTGGAGTTTCGGTTGAGGGTCAGGTAGCCGAGTCCTACTTTTTGTAAATAAGCTAAGCGCTGCTCAATTTCGGGTAAGATATGCTTGCATACCTTTTGCTCCTGCGCATTAAGTTCTAAAGCTTGAAAATAAGCCAAAGCGTCGTCTATGCTCATTAGGACAACATCTTGGATGCTCTTGCCTGCTATTTTGACGTTGCTTGCATCTTTGCGCAAGCGGGTACCGTTGCAGTCGGGGCAAATTGTCTTGCCTCTGTAGCGAGAGAGGAGTACTCTATATTGTATTTTATAGGTCTGACTTTCAATTTGTTTAAAGAATTCATTTAAACCAATAAAATAACTGTTTCCTGTCCAGAGCAGCTGGTATTGAGCAGGGCTGAGTTCTTGAATAGGTCGGTGAATCGGGAAGTCAAACTTGCTGGCTTGATACAACAAGCGTTGGAGGTATTCCTGCATGTTTTCGCCTTTCCAAGGGGCCACAGCGCCTTCGTAAATGCTTTTGGTGCGGTCTGGAAAAACGAGTTCTTCATCGATGCCGAGTGTCATGCCGTAGCCCTCACATTTTTTGCATGCGCCGTAAGGGTTATTGAAAGCAAAGAAGGCAGATGTAGGTTCTTCGAAGCGCAGTCCGTCGGCTTCAAAGCGCCCATTGAAATGCGCTAATTCTTTGCTTTGCGCATTGTAAAGGCTGCATTCTCCCTTTCCTTCGGCAAAAGCACGTTCAATGCCTTCCGATAGGCGGCTTTGTTGTGGGAGTTCGCGTGGGCTGTTTTTGAGTCGGTCAATGACCACCCAGATTTGTTCGGGTAATTCGGAAAAGGGTTCGAGCTCGTCGATCAAGACAAATTCATCATTAAAATACAACCTTGTAAAACCTTCTTTATTAAGAAGTTGAACATTTTTATTTAAATCTAAAATAGAGTTAAAGGATAGCGCGTAAAGAATTGCAAAAGGGTCTTCCGTCCAGTGCTGATCTAAGAATCCGATGACATCCTTGGTTTGGTGTTTGAGAACGGCTAGGCCGGATACAGGTGAGTAGGTGGTGCCAATGCGGGCAAATAAAAGTTTGAGGTAGTCGTAGATTTCGGTGCTGGTTCCGATGGTAGATCTTGGGTTGCCGCTGCTGACCTTTTGTTGAATAGCGATGGCTGGCGACAAGCCTTTGATATCGTCAATTGCGGGCTTGTCTAAGCGTCCTAAGAACTGACGCGCATAGGCAGACATGCTCTCAATAAAGCGGCGCTGCCCTTCGGCAAAAATGGTGTCAAAGGCTAGACTGGATTTTCCGGAGCCGGAAACCCCGGTAATCACGGTGAGTTTGCCGTGTGGGATGCGCACGTCGAGACCTTTGAGGTTGTGTTCGCGCGCTCCTTTAACCGTGATAAATTTTTCCATATGCAAAAGTAAAATTTCTTTACTTTTAGTGCTTTAAAAATAGTTGAATGTCCCAAAACTCTTTATTCCGTAAAAAAACCGTTGAATCCATTATGGCGCAAGTGCGTGCCAATGAAGTTGCCGGCGACACCCACGGACTCAATAAGCATCTCAAACTTCGAGACTTAATAGCATTCGGTATCGCCGCCATTATCGGCGCTGGTATATTTTCCACAATAGGACAAGCTTCTGCGCAAGGCGGACCCGCGGTCATTTTTCTGTTTTTATTTACAGCGCTGGCCAGTGGCTTTGCAGCTTTTGCTTATGCTGAGTTTGCATCAATGGTTCCGGTGGCGGGTTCAGCCTATACCTATTCCTATGTTGCATTTGGGGAACTCATCGCCTGGATTATCGGTTGGGCGCTCATTATGGAGTATGCTATTGGAAATATCACCGTAGCAATATCATGGAGCGATTATTTAACTACAATGCTTGAACAAATTCATATTCAAGCAATTGGATTGAAAGGAATTCACCTTCCCAACTGGATGCAAATGGATTACCTCAGCGCCTCGAAAGGATACAGCGAAGCGCTGCAATTCTTTAAAAATGGGGGTGATTTAAAGAATTTAGAACCGGTACTTGTGCAAGCGCGCGAGGCTTGGTTAACGGCACCAAGAATTGGTTCCTTGCATTTAGTTCTTGATATTCCCGCGCTCTTTATTATTGTGCTGATCACTTGGTTGGTTTACCGTGGCATCAAAGAAAGCCGCAATGCATCCAATGCAATGGTGATCATTAAGCTTGCGGTCATTTTATTGGTCATTGCCGTTGGGTTGTTTTATATCGACATGAAAAACTGGACCCCTTTTGCACCTGAAGGTATCAGTGGTGTTCTCAAAGGTGTTTCAGCCGTATTCTTCGCGTACATTGGTTTTGATGCCATTTCTACTACCGCCGAAGAATGCGAAAACCCACAGCGCGACCTCCCTCGCGGCATGATGTGGGCCATTATCATCTGCACCGTTCTCTATATCGTTATTGCCCTCATTCTAACCGGAGTTGTTCCTTACAACCAGCTGGCTGTTGGTGAGCCACTTGCTTTTGTGTTTGAGCAAATCAACTTGCCCAAAATGACGTTTATCATTTCGATATCAGCAGTTGTCGCAATGGCTTCGGTATTACTTGTCTTTCAGATGGGGCAGCCGCGCATTTGGCTGAGCATGAGCCGCGATGGTTTATTGCCTAAACGCTTTTCCAAAATTCACCCTAAGTACAAAACACCGTCTTTTGCTACAATAGTGGTGGGTTTTGTGGTCGCTATTCCTGCACTTTTCATGAACCTCACAATGGTAACAGATCTTTGCTCCATCGGAACGTTGTTTGCTTTTGTATTGGTGTGTGGCGGGGTTTTGGTCTTGCAAAATAAACCAGATGTGCAACGAGGCTCTTTCAAAACGCCTTACGTAAATGCTGGTTTAGTTCTTCCTTTCTTATTTTTGGGCGCCCTCATTTATTTCTACACGTCTAATGGGCTCTTCAGTTATTTACAATTTAAAAATTGGTCGGATTTCGGACAAAAAATTCCTTCGCTTATTTTTTGGGCATTCAGCATTTTCTTAACTATTGTGAGTGTCCCTAAAAAATTATCGCTCATCCCGACCTTAGGTTTACTTAGTTGCCTTTACATGATGAGTGAAATTCCGCTACAAAACTGGATTTACTTTGGCATTTGGTTGCTCGTGGGCTTGGTCATTTACTTTACTTACAGCAGAAAGCACTCGAAGTTAAACGAGGCTAACGCCTGATTCAATAACCGAAGCTTTGCTCGATGCCGTGGATAAAAGAATGGATGACCTTGATATGGATTTCTTGAGCGCGGTCGGCAAAAGGGCTAAATGGCGCTCTGATTTCAAGATCGGCAAGGCCAGCTAATTGCCCGCCATCTTTCCCTGTCAAAACAATCGTGTGAATACCCTTTGCTTTGGCCGCCTCAACAGCCAACATGACATTTTTTGAATTACCAGAAGTCGAGATGCCGAGTAAAACATCGCCAGTTTGGCCCAAGCCTTCGACGTATCTAGAAAAAACGTGGTCGTAGCCGTAGTCATTGGCGACACACGAAAGGTGGGATGGGTCTGAAATAGAAACCGCTGCAAGTGCGGGGCGGTTATTGCGGTAGCGTCCGGAAAGTTCTTCTGCAAAATGCATGGCATCGCACATTGAGCCTCCGTTGCCACAACTCATGATTTTATGACCATTTACCAAGGCCCGATGCATCATGGCAATGCCATTTTCTATTTTTTCCATGTTCTCAGCGGTGCTAAAGGCTTCTAAAACAGCTTGCGCTTCTTGAAATTCGGCGAGTATGTTGCGGACGGTCATGCGATATTTTTCATCAAAAGTAAGAAAACGCACCCACGCGCCCAACGAATCTTTTATCTTTGAGCAATGAATCACACGTCTTATTTTCAAAATAAAGTCATCTGGATCACAGGTGCTTCTTCTGGTATAGGCGAAGAACTTGCCTTGCAATTGGCAAGAGCAGGTGCCAAACTCATCTTGTCCGCACGAAATGAAGAGAAACTTCACAACCTTCAGGAAAAATTAGAGAATCATAACCAGCACTGTGTTGTGCCTCTTGATTTAGCCAACCTTTCTAATTTAAGTGAAATAACCTCAGAAATCTTGGAAATTTATCAGCGCATAGATATCCTCATCAATAATGGAGGTGTGTCGCAACGCGCAAGTGCCAACGATACCTCCATGGAAGTGAATCGACAATTAATGGAGGTGAACTTTTTTGGCAACATTGCCCTCGCAAAAGCAGTGCTTCCTATTTTTCGCACACAAAAAGCAGGACAATTTTTGGTGGTGAGTAGTATTGCAGGCAAATTTGGTTTTCATTTGCGCTCAATATACAGTGCCTCAAAAGCGGCTTTGGTCGGATACTACGAAAGTTTAGCCATGGAAGAAGCAACAAATGGAATTCGGGTAACCATCGCTTTTCCGGGTAAAATAAATACACCAATTTCAAAAAGCGCTTTAACCGCAGAAGGCTCGGCTCATGGTCAGATGGATCAAAACCAAGCGAGCGGAATGCCAGTTGAACAATGCGTAAGCCAAATGTTGAATGCCTTGGCCAGTGGTAAGAAGGAGGTCCTCATTGGAGGTAAAGAATTGATAGCTGTTCAGCTCAAGCGGTTTTTGCCGCGTTTGTTTTGGAAAATCATTCCCAAACAAAGTGCTACCTAAGTTATAGACATAAAAAAAAGGACCGTCTCACCGAGACAGCCCTTTTTTATTTCAGAAGATCTGAATTAGTTTACGTTTTTAGAAAGGTCTGCACCTGCTTTGAAACGAACTGTGTTTTTTGCAGCAATTTGGATAACAGCACCTGTTTTAGGGTTGCGACCATTGCGTGCGTTTCTTTTAGAAATACCAAAAGATCCGAAACCTACTAAAGAGATAGTATCTCCTTTAGATAAAGCGCCAGTAGTAGCGCTTACAAATCCATCTAATGCGCGTTTTGCATCAGCTTTAGACAATCCTGCAGACGCTGCGATTGCGTCGATCAATTCAGCCTTGTTCATAATAATTTAGTTTTAATTAGTTAGTAATTAATTATGGAAACAAATATATCGGAATATCAATGCCATCAAAGGTTTCAGGCAAAAAAAAGTGCTAAAATGTTGAAAAAATGGTCTTTTTGTTGATAAAGCTGGCTAAAATGCCCGTCTGTATTAGGTTTTACGAACATTTTTGACTCAATTTTGTAATATGCAAATGAAGGTAGGAATCATCGGATCAGGTATAGGTGCGCTCGCAAGTGCCATTGAACTCAGAAAATTAGGTTTAGAGGTACACGTATTTGAAGCCAATGAAGTCATCGGCGGCAAAATTATCGAACAACATCTCGGTGACTACCGTTTTGACATGGGCCCATCTGTATTTACGGAGCCAGTCTTACTTCAAAATTTAATGAAAGGACTAGACCCCAGCGCAACTTTCGCCTTTCGTCAATTAACGGAGTCTTGTCGCTATTTTTTCAAGGATGGTCAAAACATTGTGGTTCCGGTCGGAAAAGAAAAGGTTGCGCAAGCCGTGGCAATAACCTTTGGTGAAGATTTGCAACAGACCAAAAATTACTTGAATCGAATGGAGGCCAATTACAAGGCAATTTATCCGGTTTTTATTCAGGTTTCTTTGCATCGTTTCAAGCAATTCTTGAATGCTTCTTTATTCAAAGCACTTTCAAGATTGTTTAAATATGGCCTGCATCAGAACATGCATCAACAAAACAAGGCGTTTTTCAAAAACTCTAAAACCATTCAGTTATTTGACCGCTTGGCTACTTATAACGGGAGTTCGCCTTATCTCGCTCCCGCGATGCTCAATATGATTTCACAACTGGAATTCAACGAAGGGCCAGCTATGCCTGTGGGCGGAATGGTTCAAATTACGCGTCAAACGCATGCGTTGGCTTTACAGCACGGTGTGGCGTTTCACACCAAAGAACGCGTTACCGCCATTCAAAACCGAAACAATAGAGTAGTTGGGCTTCAAACAGAAAAGGGTTCGTATAACTTTGATATCGTGGTGTCTAACATGGATGTGCACTACACTTATGAAAAACTCCTGCCTTACCTAAAGGCACCGCGCTTTTTACTCCAACAAGAAAAATCGAGTTCGGCGGTGGTCTTCTATTGGGGCATTAATCGTACGTTTGATGAACTCGGCGTACACAACATTTTCTTTGCTGCAGATTATCAAGCCGAGTTTGAGGCCATTTTTAAATCCAAAACCCTCCACCCAGACCCAACAGTTTATATCCATATTTCTTCTAAAGTGGAGAAAGGTGATGCGCCAGATGGCAAAGAAAACTGGTTTGTTATGGTAAACGCACCCATCAACGTTGGCCAAGATTGGGATACCGAAATTAAATTGCTACGCACACGCATCTTGGAAAAGTTGTCTAAAGCATTGCATACCGACATCGAACCCCTCATTGAAGTCGAGCAAATCAACGAACCCCGCTTAATAGACGCACGCTATAGCGGCAAACAAGGTTCTATTTATGGCAATGCCTCCAATAACGCCTTTGCGGCTTTTCTCAGACATCCCAACTTTTCCAAACAAATAAAGGGCTTGTATTTTGCGGGCGTCACCGTACACCCGGGCGGCGGCATCCCGCTAGCCATTAATAGCGCAAAAATTGTGTCGCGTTGCGTTCAAGAAGATTACCCTAGTCTTCGAAAATGAGTTGGTAAGCTTCTACCTGAGCTAGTTTTGCGGTTTTGTCTTTGAATGATCCCGTTACAGAAAAGAAAGCGAGGTAAATGGGTTCATTTATGGCTTGTAGGGGTCTGGGTTCATTTAAAATAAGATCAAAAAATTGCCGAACGGTTTTGGTAGCTTTCACTTGTGACCCCGAAACATAAACGTTAGCGTCAAAACGGTGCCAGTCATAGTGCTGTGGATCATAAAACCAGTAACTGAACCTATCGTTGTCTTGTAAAAAAAGCTCCTGGTCTACATTGAATTCCGACTCGACCCCCGCTTTGTTTCCTACTTGCTGAAAATCAGGGAATCGATTCTTTTGGGCTTTATAAGATACGATAGGACTTTCGCTGGAGTGCACGAAAACACCATCTAGGCTATCCAAAGTTACCTGAATAACGAAGGGCTCTTTTTTGAGTCGAACTACACTGTTCTCAATTTTGACAATTTCACCATTTTGCGTAAATGAAATATGGTATGACTGCCCATAGGCGAGGTGTCCCAAGGTTAGCAACGACAATATAATTTTGAATAACGTCCGTAAAATCATGGAATAAAGGTAGCGAGAAATTAGTGTTATTTGGGGTTTATTCCCTCCCACGCAAATCAAGAATTGCGGTCTGAACCTCTTCCACAATGTCTTCTACAGAAACACCTTTCGCCAAAGTGGCCGCGCCAATCTTTACTTCAGCTTCAAACGGAACAGGTAAAAATGAGCCTTTTGGAAGAATTTTGCCAGTGCCTTCTATCCAGACAGGAATGTAGGGAATGTGAGGAAATGCCTTTAACAAGACGCCAATACCGCTTTTGAAGGTTTGCATTTCTCCTGGTTTGCCGCGGGTGCCTTCCGGGAAAAAAATCAATGAATGTCCTTTTTTCATTTTTTGCTCAAGTAACTGCAGGGCATTGTCTTTTTGCTTGATGAGTACCGTATTGACAAAAAGATTTGAGACAAAGCCAAGCCATTTTTTCTTGCCAAAATAGGTGGCGGTAGCAACAGGGTGGGTTTTGATCAATAAGCGGATTGGAAGACTCGACAATAAGGCCATAGTGTCGACATGACTATTGTGATTGGCCACAACAATAAATTGTTTCTGCCCAAGGTATGCGGTTTTATTTCTGATCCTGACACCCACTATTTTCAGCAGGACAGGCATTACCAATTTGTAAATAAAGATCAATAGCACAAACTTCATTGATCAATAGCAAATTAAATAAACGTAATAAAAGAAAAAAGGAGCGCTCAGTGCCAAAGAATCAATGCGGTCTAGGATGCCGCCGTGTCCTTTGATGGCGTCGCCAGTATCTTTGAGCCCGAAATCGCGTTTAATGGCCGACACAATGATGTCACCTACAAAGCCCATGCAGGCGATGAGCAAACCTGAGCCGAGTGCTTGTATTGCTGTAAAAGGTGTTAAAAACCGCAGTAAATAAGCCGCCACAATGGTGCTCAACAAGCCACCAATGAAACCTTCCCAAGTTTTGTTAGGGCTGATTTTTTCGATGATTTTGTGTCGGCCCAATAGTTTGCCCCAAGTGAACTGAAACACATCATTCATTTCGGTCAAGAACACTACGAATAGCAGCAGGCCCCGACCACCCGCATTGAAATGAGGTAGCTCAGGTAGGGAGAGCAAATAAGCCAAATGACTGATCGAAAAAACAGTGAGCATAAGGTGGGTTGGAATGACACTCATAGAGCGTGCGATGTCTTGCGTATGACCTTTCAATACCAATAAAAATGGGATGAAGGTAAACATCCCAACAGGAATTAAAATGAGAAAGGGAACAAACCAACCCATATAGGCAAAACCGTATTGCAAAGGAATGGCCAAGTAGGCCCAAAAAACAATACTGCGGTCTTCAGTCCTGGCATTTTTACTGATGCTTGCAATTTCTCTGAGCGCGGCAAAGGACAGCAGTCCGAAAGCGATAAATGAGATGGCGGGGTGCACAACTGCTGCAGTGGTAAATATACCTGCCATTATCCACCACGATTTGGTGCGCGTCATGAGTTCGTCTACCTGGGGACCTGGCTTCATTTTCTTCCAAATCCAAAAAAGTGAGCTTGCAAAAACAAGCACGCCTAAGATTACCAAGATCATTTGTTGGATTTCCGTCATGTCTTTAAAGTACTGCATTTTTCAATCTTTTGAAGGTACTCCAAATCAACAAACTAAAAACAAGCAACCAAATCCAAGTGAGATACGGACTGATAGGCGCTTTGAATAAAAATAACAAGCTGAGTACACCCATCACTAAAGCGCGGTCGGATTTGCCCATGGGGCCGTCATAGCGGCGCGCTCCGCCCAAGGCTTGCCCAAGTAAGCCCGCAAATTCATTGAGTACACTCAAGAGCAAGAAACACATGACCCAGATCTGATCCATTGCAAACAGCACGTAAAGCGGGTAGTAGAGCACGATATCAGAGACAACATCGCCGATTTCATTGAGTAATGCACCCATTTTGCTTTGCAAATTGTATTGGCGCGCCATCATGCCGTCAAGGGCATTGAGTGTCATGCGCAGCAACAAAACGATTGGCATCAGGATCATGCCAATTGTGCGGTCGCCATAAAGCGCATAAATGCCCATTGCCAGCGATAACAGAATGCCTAACAAAGTCAAAAGATTTGGCGAGACCCCCCATTTGCGCATGCGTTGCAAGAGTGGTTGCAAGAGCGCTTGAAATTTGGGTTTGAGTTGATAGACGGAAATCATGGCTTCGTTTTGATAAATGGATTTGCTACTGGGCTGTAGGTATTCAGGGTGCTTCCAAAATGACCGTATTTGAAAAAATGTAGGAGTGCTGCGCCATAAACTTCCGGATGCGTATACATTTGGTCGTGATTCAACGGAACGTATTTGGCATCTTGATATTGCTGCGCAAAACAGTCGGGTTCAAAACAATAAGGTCCTAATTGCGCAGCGGTTGCTTGATTTTTGCGCACTATTCCGGTCGCATAGCATTCCAATAACAAGCCTTTTTGGATACTATTGTCGTTTATTGGGAGATATGGCGTTTGATGTAAATCGTACATTATTGGTCCGAAGACAAAATAGTTTGGGATTTTATACTTTGTGATCAAAATATAAGGAGCGCGTTCTTGCAGCGCACTGCGGTCATAAACGATGCTATTGATATTCGGATGCGCTGCAGTTTGTAGCCAATGATCTTGCAGCCAGGCATTGATGCTCCAAGAACCGATAATGTACGCAAAAACATGCACTTTTTCATAGTTGGCAAGCCCCTTCTTTTTCCAGTAGCTATCGAGGTTGTGTACTGTTTGCTCAAGTGATTTTCTTGAAATGTAATTCGGCACATACACATCGTAAGCCGTGGTGTCAAAGTACTTCTTCAAATTTTGAAGACTGTGGTATTTCGATCCAAAGCCGGTCAAGATGAGTATGGCTTCTTTGTTTTTGGGTTTGTATTTTTGAGCAGAGGGTTTTCCAAACAATGTTTGAGGGACGGCATTGGGTTCTTGTTCGAGGTATTGATTTAAATCTCCTTCCAAAACGGCATATTCATTCTTGGTAAATTTGGTTTTGGTGTAATGGTATAAATCTTCGATGAGTTCGTTCGGGGTACTGATCAAAAAAGCTAACCCAGGATTGATTTTTGTTTCTCTGAGCACTTTCTTGACAGCGTCAGTACAATTATTAATAAACAAAGACCATGGTTTTTCAAGGACATATTGATCGCTAATTTGTTCAATTTGCGCTGCACTATCGATAGGTGTTGTCAAACGCAATACTAATGTTGGATTTGCTTTTTGATGTGTCAACACAGCTCGGTCATAATTCAATGCTTGTGTGTAACTAAGACCTTTTGCTTTAAAACCGCCGCCGTCTTGTTTTCTATATTTCGTATAATAGGTTAGTGCTGAACTGTCCTTGCCAAAAGCAAAGCTGATATGACCTGCGCCTGATGAGGTTTGGGCGCTTGTAAAAACAAATAGATAGATATAAACAACGCTCGAGAACATAAAGCAAATATCGTCAAGTTGTTGCAAAAAGCGAAACGGAATCTAGAAAGTAGGCGTAGGGCACTTGCGATAAATGCAACTAAAGCTACAAATAGAACTTTAGGCCATAAAAAAAGCCCGGTTGAAACCGGGCTTTGAGTAGCGAGACCGAGAGTTGAACTCGGGACCTTAGGGTTATGAATCCTACGCTCTAACCAACTGAGCTATCTCGCCGTATGCGGGTGCAAATATAAAGAGAATTTTAAATTTCTTTACAATTTAGCCACAACTAATTCATTTTTTCAGTTGTTCTTGAATAAATGTAGCTAAAGTTTGAAGCCGCTCTGAGGAGAAATCAAATGGCACTCCTGCAGTCTCATAAATGTTGGACATGGAGGTGGTGTAACCCAATGCCAGCGCTTTTTTATAATTGGCAATTGCCGTTGGGTAATTTTCGAGGCTGTTTTTCCAGACGCCAAGCGCACCAAGTTGGGCAATTCCGTATTCAATATAATAAAAAGGCACTTCGAATAAATGCAATTGGCGTTGCCAAGCGCTTTGCACTAAATCTTCATAGCCGGCCCAGTCGGTGAGGCCTGTGCCGAAATCGTTTGCCAATTGAGTCCAGTATGCGGATCTTTCTTCGAGCGTATGCGTTGGGTTTTCGTAAATCCAGTGCTGAAACGCATCGATTTGGGCAATCCAAGGCAAGACTTTTAGGGTGCCTTCAATTTGTTCGCGCATGGCGCGCTCATGTGCTTGTGGCTCATAAAATTCAGTCCATTGGGGCATGCTTAAAAGTTCCATCGACATGGAGGCCAATTCGGCAACTTCTGACGGTAGATTTTTAAATGCCGTGAGGCTGAGGTCTCGACTCAAAAACGAGTGAATGGCATGACCGCCTTCGTGCACCATAGTTTCTAAATCGCGTTGGGTACCCACTGCATTCATAAAAATGAAAGGAACCCCAATTTCGTAAAGCGGATAGTTGTAACCACCTGGTGCTTTTCCAGGTTTGGAGTCGAGGTCGAGGTGTCCGAGATGATCCATGACCCGCAAGCAGTCGCCAAAATAAGGATCAATGCGTTCGAACATTTTGATGGTGCCGCTCAACATTTCGGCACCTGTTTGGAAGGGCTTGAGGGCTGGCTTACCTTCTGGGTCTACGTCGAGGTCCCAGGGTTTGAAGAGATTTTTACCAAGTTTGCTAAGTTTTTCAGCTTGAAATCCCTTCACTAAAGGCACGATATGTGTTTTGATGGCCTCGTGAAATGCCAAACAATCTGCTTTGGTGTAGTCAAAACGTCCCATAGCTACAAATTTGTAGTCGCGGTAGTTTTCAAAACCAGCGTTCAGCGCTAATTGGTGTCTTTTTTGAATCAAAGAGGTGTAGAGCGCATCGAGTTGCCCGCGGTCGTTTCTGCGCACTGCAGCCATTTTTTCATAAATGGTTTGGCGCAGGCTTTCGTCTTGTTCCTTGAGCAACAAAGCAGCTTGTTGCATGGTCAGGTTTTTGCCGTCGTGTTCGATGGTTTGGGCTGCGCTAATGGCGCCATATTGTTGGGCTTCCTCGTTTAAGGCAGCTTCAAGTGCGATGTTCTCTTCTCGATACAAATCGAGTGCCGTGCGCACACTCCTGAAATAAATTTGATGGGCGCTATCCGCTCTTTGGTCTAGAAAGGGGAGGGCCATTAGTTTCTGGTTGAGTTGGTCCTCGAGCGGCGCTAATTCGGGCTGAATTTGGGTCACAAAATTGGTGTAGGCCTCTCGCAGGCTTTCATCTTGGGTAGAGATGCTCATGCGGATGTAGCGCCAAGCTAAATCTTCTTCAAGGACGGCATCAAGTTCAGAGCGGTCTAATAACCATTGATCAAAATCATTTAAAGTTTTGATTTCCCGATTTAATAATTCTTGAAAATAGGGTGCGAGCACCCCAAATTCGGTAATGGCCAGGTCTTCGGGTAGAAACTGGCGCGCTGCTTTTTGAATTTGCATGTTATTTTCCTCTTGAAGAGCCGGTCTTCACGGCTGTGGGTTTCTTTGGAGCTGCAGGCTTCGCTGCTTTTGCTGCAGGAGCTGCAGTTGTTGCTTTCTTCTTAGCGGCGTCGGCTTTTGGCGCTTTGACTTCTTTGGTGGCAGTT
>JBIIBL010000091.1:0-7518 GCA_044239425.1 Crocinitomicaceae bacterium
CAAAAAGACCAAAAGGTTTTTGTACACCGTCTAGACGCCGAAGCAGGTCAAAAATTAGAATTTGACCGTGTTTTATTGATCGAAGACGCTGGCAAAGTAACCCTTGGCGCCCCAGCTATAGAAGGTGCTAAAATCACCGCAGAAGTTATTGACCACGTGAAAGGTGACAAAGTCATTGTTTTCAAGAAAAAACGTCGCAAAGGTTACCGTGTTAAAAACGGACACCGTCAGCAATTTACTGCAATCACAATCAAAAGTATCAAAGCATAACTTCCTATTACAGGAATTAAATAGAAGAAACCATGGCACACAAGAAAGGAGTCGGTAGTTCGAAAAACGGTCGTGAATCACATAGCAAGCGCTTAGGTGTTAAAATCTTTGGTGGTCAGGCTGCCATTGCAGGAAACATCATCGTGCGTCAACGTGGTACACAACACCATCCAGGCAACAACGTAGGTATTGGCAAAGACCACACCTTGTTTGCGCTTTCAGACGGTCTTGTCGAATTCCGCAAAAAGAAAGACAATCGTTCATTTGTATCAGTTGTTCCTTTTGAGGCAACACAAGCATAATACAAATAACAACCTATTGAAAAGCTCCCCTACCGGGAGCTTTTTTTATGCCTTCCTTTTTCTCAGTCGAAAAGCAAGCGCGTTTCTCAGTATATTCCTTAATTTTGGTCAGACGCTTCCTTAATGAAAAATCACCTCCTCGCACTCCTATCAAGCACACTGCTCATTTTAAGCTTTCCCTACACGGGTAGTTTTACGCCTTTCGTGTTTATTGGTTTTGTGCCGCTTTTGTTATTGCGACAACAATTTTTAGCGAGTGACAAAAAACCTTGGAAACTTGGATTGTGGACCTATCTATCCTTCTTATTTTGGAATATTGGCACCACTTGGTGGGTGGCCAACGCGTCCATTAGCGGAGGCATTTTTGCTTTTACCGTGAACGCACTGCTTATGACTCTTGTGTTTGGATCCTGGAGTTTCATCGACAGAAAAATCAATACGCGTTATTCCTTACTACTGCTCATCCCTATCTGGATCTTATTTGAATTCGGTCATCACCGCTGGGATCTTTCTTGGCCATGGCTCACGTTGGGCAATTACTTCTCTGTGCGCACAGGTTGGGTACAGTGGTATGAATGGACTGGGACGCTCGGCGGCAGTGCCTGGGTTTTATTGGTCAATCTATTGGTGTTCCGTTTATATAATGTGTACCGAGATGTAGCCAAAAGAAACCAAAATATACTCACCATCATCGGTATTTTGCTTTTGCCAATTTTGGTCAGTCAAATACTGATTCCCTTTGCTACATTTTCTGACGCAGCTAAAAAACCGACTTATTTAAATGCCGTTGTTCTTCAACCGAACATAGACCCGTATAAAGAAAAATTTGCTGCAAGTGCAAGTAACGAAGCTTTCACCGATTCTTTGATAAACCTTGCCAATCGACACATCACGTCTGAAACGAACCTCGTCATAGCCCCTGAAACGGCCTTGCCGCTTTCTTTTTTGGAAGACAAACTTCACACATTTGCCTTTGGTCAACAACTTCAAGAACAAGTTAGCAAATGGCCAAAAGTTGATTTGTTAATCGGTGCCTCTACAGTCAAAATATTTGATGCAAAGCAATCCGTCGCTAGCACACCGATTCCAAACACAGGCCAATGGTATGAAAGCTACAATTCTTCTGTGTTACTCACTAAAAAAGAAGCGCCGCAGTATGCACACAAATCCAAATTAGTTCCCGGTGTAGAACTCATTCCGTTTTCGGCTTATCTTCCCTTTCTCTCGGCGCTTGCCATCGAAAATGGCGGCACATCTGGCACCTTAGGCATTGAAAAACAACCTAAAATATTGAGTGTTGATCAAGTTAAACTTGCGCCTATTATTTGCTATGAGTCTATCTACGGCGATTTTGTGCGCCAGCAAGTACAAAAAGGCGCGCAATTACTGTGCATCATTACCAACGACGGCTGGTGGGGCAACACCCCAGGTTACCAACAACACTTTTCGTTTGCCCGCTTGCGCGCCATCGAAACCCGCCGCTGGGTTTTGCGCAGTGCGAACACCGGCACGAGCGGCAGTATTGACCCAAGGGGGAAAATCATCAAGAAAACTGCCTACTGGACCAAAGCTTCCTTTGCTCAAACGGTTACATTACGCTCAGATCAAACTTTTTATACCAAATATGGCGACTGGCCTGCAGGGCTTTCCTTATCCTGGATTCTATTAGCATTCAGTATATTTTTCATGTCGAAGGCTAAGCAATCGCGTAACTTGCAGTAATGAGGAGGTCTGTATTTATCCTGCTATTTATAAGCTCTTGGGCTACGGCTCAAGTCAACTTCACGAGTTCAACGCTGCCAATCGTCGTCATCGACACCGACAGCATTGCAATTCCAGCCGAACCAAAAATCCATGGGCTCATGGGTATCATTTATAATGGCCCTGGGCAAGTCAATAACATCAGTGATTCATTAAATCTATATAATGGGCACATTGGCATTGAAACAAGAGGCTCCTCCTCTAGTATGTTTCCGCAACAATCTTATGGTTTAGAAACCAGAAACCCTGATTCAAGTAACCTCAATGTATCGCTTTTTGATTGGCCTTCCGACAACGACTTTATATTACATGCGCCGTACACAGACAAATCCTTGATGCGAAATGTTTTAACCTACAAACTCGGTAATGAACTTGGTCGCTGGGCACCTCGCACACAGTTTTGTGAAGTAGTCCTTAACGGCACGTATATCGGGGTTTATGTCATGATGGAACGCATTAAAGAAAATCCAGGTCGGGTTCATATTGACAAATTAAATTTCGAAGATACCTTAGGAAATGAATTAACCGGAGGTTATATTGTAAAGATTGACAAAACAACAGGTGGAGGAGAAATAGCTTGGACTTCACCTTACCTGAGTCAAGCTCCTGGAAATAACCAAATCAAATTTCAAGTACACGAACCGGATCTTAATGAATTACACCCCTTACAAAAGGCCTACATTCAAGATTACATAACAGATTGGGAGGTCGCATTAAAAATCAGCAGTTTTACAAGCCCAATTAATGGTTACAAAGCGTACATCGATGTTGCTTCTTTTATTGACTACTTTCTGATTACAGAGCTTTCTAAAAATGTAGATGGTTACCGTATTTCCACATTCTTACATAAACAAAGAATAAGTGAAGGCGGAAAATTAGTCGCTGGGCCTCTTTGGGATTACAACATTGCTTGGGGTAATGCTGATTACTGCCATGGATCTTTGACATCGGGCTGGGAAATTAATTTCAATGATTACTGTGGAGGGGAATGGCAAAACCCATTTTGGTGGAAACGCTTACTTGAAGATCCATTATATGCTAACGACGTTAAATGCCGCTGGACAAACCTCAGGCAATCTGTTTTGAGTGATACTGAAATACTAACCTACATCGATTCAATGGCTACCCTATTAACCGTTCCGGCACAACGTCATTATCAAAAATGGCCCATTCTAGGTGCATATATATGGCCCAATAATTTTATTGGACAGACATACGAAGAGGAAATCAATTACCTCAAGACCTGGATACAGAATAGAACAGCTTGGATGGATGCCAATATGTTCGGAACATGCACAGCAAGTATTTCTGATCCTAATGATCAGCCAATTAAATTGTATCCAAATCCAACCTCATCAGTTATAACCGTTTCCAGTTTACAGCACCAAGGAGAATTATTATTAATTGATGTTTTCGGTAAAATAATATTGACGATCCCTTATCATTCTCATACCATTGAACTCAATCTCCAGAACCTTCAAGCAGGCATCTACTTTCTTTCTGAGCCAAACAAAGGCATCTATGAAAAGGTGATCAAAAGTGATTAGCGTATCGCTCCTTCTACTCCATATCATCATAAATTTCCTGCATAAAAAAGGGAGAGTTCGAAAACTCCCCCCTTTCCATCAATCAACATTTTGAAGATTAGAAACCCGGATTCTGTTGTAAATTCGGATTGAGTACGATATCTGACGTTGGGATTGGGTACAGATTATATTTATCATCTACGGCCAAACCTGCAGCGTCGCCACCTTTGAAAGGCCAAACATAAGTACCACTTGTAAACAAGCCAAAACGAATAAGGTCGGTACGGCGTGTACACTCCCAGTTGAGCTCGCGGGCACGTTCATCTAAGAAATCCATTTCTACGAGGCTTGTGTAATTGTGAGTTTGGTCGCCATAAGCTCGCTCGCGAATTTTGTTCATGTAGGTGAGTGCGGTAGCTTGGTCGCCTGTCTTGAACTTCGCTTCGGCATACATTAAAAAGACGTCAGCCAAACGGAACATCGGGAAATCTACGTCGACATGTGCAGAGGTAGCGTTGTTAGACCCGTTCAAACCATCTTTGGTTTTGTTCTTATATTTTGGATTGCCATAACCTTGCGTAAAGGTACTCATAGAGGTAATGTCAATTTGCTGACCCTCTGTATAGAACATCCAACGGGAGTCTTCGGTTGTGTCCGTGAATTTCTCGATGAATGGACGCGTAGCGCGGTTACCAGCCCATTTGCCGTTTACCCCGTAGTCAGCAGCCACCATTGAACCACCGAGTGCAGAACAAATCATAAATGTTGTTCCTCCCCAAGTTTGAGCGTATAAACCGTCGTAAACAATTGGGAAAATGATTTCAGGCGAGGTGTGGTTGTCTGCCAAGAATACATCTTGATATACATCGTCTAGTTGGAACTGATTGGAGTTGATGATTTTTTCGCAATAGGTTGCGCAATCTGCGTAGCGGCTTGTACCAGTGTATACTTCTGCATTGAGGTACATTTTTGCTAATAAAGCATGAGCAGCACTTTCAGATGCACGGCCATAAGCAACTGCATCAGCAGCAGTAAGGTCGTTTTCGATGGCTTTGATCTCAGATTCGATATAAGCAAATAGATCTGTACGCATGATTTGTTCTGGCATAAAAGCACCAACTCGGTCTTCTTCGGTTACGAATGGAACGTTTCCAAATAGATCCATGGCGTGGTAATAAGCCAAGGCGCGTAAAAAACGTGCTTCGTTGCGCATCGTGACAATTTGTTCTACCTGAGCAGAAGTGAAGCCACGCTCATTGAGTTTTTCGTCTCGCGCTTGCCAAATGAACTCATTGCAAAGTGTAATTTGATAAAAAATACGGAAATACATTCCTTTTACCCAAACGTTGTCCGCATTCCATTGGGATTTATTGAGATCCGGAATACCTGGGTCGTTCCAACCGCAAATGGCTTCGTCGGTAGGTAATTCTTGCATGTTCCACAATACGCGAACATATGCAGAGAAACCTTCGTCGATTCCAGCGATATCAGCTTGGCCAGCAGGGCCTTGGTTGCCCGTCATTGACATGCCAGAATACAACTTAGCAAGGACTTTGATGTAATTGCTTGGATCGCTATAAACAGCCTCTGCATTGAGACCATATTTTGGCGATTGGTTGAGGTTTTTGCCGCAAGCACCTAATAAAAGCGTGCTGGCAAGAATGGTGTATGTTACTAATCTTTTCATGGGTCAAAAATTAGAAATTAAAGGTGAGGTTAACTGAATACACGCGTGGACGTGGGTAAAAATTATTGTCGATGCCGCCGCCAATTTCAGGATCTTGACCTGAATATTTGGTAATGACAAAAGCGTTCTGAACCACGAAGCTCGCGTTGAGCGCTACTTTTTCTTTTGCAAAACCAAGTTTGCCAAAGTTGTAACCAACGTTAATGAAGTCCATGCGTAAGAAATTTGCTTTCTCGAGGTAGTGGTTACTCATCAACTGATTTGGCGTGACGCGCTGTACTTCGTCTTGATAGTACAAAGAACTGATGTTATTGAGGTATTTTTTTGTACCATCAATGGTTTGGAAAACCGCACTGTTAGAGTGGATATTGTTATAGATCGTGGCGCCAAGCTCTGCGCGTGCAGAAAAGCCAGCATACCATTTTTTGTACTGGAAGTTGAGCGCTGTTCCGAAGAACATTTTTGGAGCAGCTTGACCAGCGTAGTAGCGGTCTTTCACGTTGATGATGCCATCGCCGTTTTGGTCTACATATGCATTGGTATCTTTCCATTTGTCGGCAGCAGTAATGTTGCCATCGCCGTTCATATCGATTTCAGCTTGTGAACCTACTTCGATGACTCGACCTTGAGAATCGTATTGTTGTTCTAATACGAAAAACGTAAATGTAGGATAACCAATTTGTTGTGCTTGGATGGTATTGCCAATTCCTCCGCCGATACCGCCAACGAGTACACCCGGAGAAGTTGTATCTACAACTTGTGACAATTTCACTACTGAATTTACGTTGTAGGTTCCATTGATGGTCCAATCCAAACGCATGTCTTTTTTAGCAATGATACCTGTATTGACAGAAACTTCAATACCACGGTTTTGCATCGCACCGACGTTTGTTAAAATCTCATTGGTGAAGTTAGTTCCGGCTGGTACTGGCACAGTTGCCAAAAGATCTTTGGTATCCTTTTGGTAAACATCAACGCTACCTGAGAAACGATCGTTTTTGAAACCGAAGTCTAGACCAAGGTTGTAAGAAGTTGTGGTTTCCCATCTGAGATTGGCATCAAAACCTGCTGGGCGCAATACTTGGTAGTACTGTCCACCAAATGCATACTGCGCTGTGGTGGCTCCTTGGAAATAGTTGCCGATATAGGCGTAGTCACCGATTCCGTCTTGCTGACCTGTAATACCCCAACCTGCACGCAACTTAAGCATATTGATGCTTTTGCTGTTTTTCAAGAAGTCTTCCTCTGAAATGAGCCAAGCTGCAGATGCTGCAGGGAAAACACCCCAACGTGTGTCTGGACTAAATCGCGAAGATCCATCTCGACGAACAGAAACGTTTACAACATATTTGCCAGCATAGTTATATATAGCACGGCCGTAGTAAGACATGAGCACATTGCGCGTGTAAAACGGAAACGCAGCCGCTGCTTCAACAATACTGTCTTGAGCTTCATTGAGCGCAGGGTTGTTTGGGCTGTAAGTATCCCAATCTTGGTAAGAATATCCAGCGACAACTTCCAATGTTTGTTTTTCCCATTTTGCACCAGAATTATAGCTCAGGTAAGATTCAAAAAGTTTGTTGGTTTTGGTGGTGCGATAATTTGTATAACGACCTTGAGTAAAGTAACCTGCTGCTGAACTAGCTGGAGTAATGGTAAAACCTGTACCTTCAGAGAA
This sequence comes from Crocinitomicaceae bacterium, assembly GCA_044239425.1. Classification (GTDB taxonomy): domain Bacteria; phylum Bacteroidota; class Bacteroidia; order Flavobacteriales_D; family Crocinitomicaceae; genus UBA952. The sequence continues at coordinate 7,225 of JBIIBL010000091.1, forward strand.
GTCACCACCAACGTTTACTGTTGCTTTTAATGCCGGTAACGAAGGAAGGTTATAGGTGAGTTTTGCATTTGCAATGGCGCGGTTCACCCTACTTTGGTCAGTAGACTGTTCTATTAAACCTAATGGGTTGCGAGCAGAAAGCGTATTTGGTTTGTTGCCATCAATCCATTCGAAATAACCTCCATAAGCTTCATTGCCAGAGTAAATAGGTTGTGTTGGATCAAAGAAAGCTGCACCTAATGCACCGCGAGTCGCAAAGAAAGATGCCGTTTGGACATATTTCATGTTTGCTTC
>JBIIBL010000021.1:0-27515 GCA_044239425.1 Crocinitomicaceae bacterium
CCACCTACAACTCCAGTTAAGTCTTGAGATGTAGAACCATTGCTCCAACTATAGCTGTAACCAGGTACGCCACCTGATATATTTAAATCAACACTGCCGTTGGGTTGTCCGTAACAAAGTGCTGGTGCTGGGTAAAGTGTTAAAGTAAGTAAACTACTCGGTTGCGTTACTTGTGCAGTATACTGTACCGTACATCCATTACTATCAGTAACAATTACAGAATATGATCCTGCAGAGAGGTTGTAAATATCTTGAGTTGTTGTACCATTGTTCCAAGCGTAGTTATAAGGTGTAGTACCTCCGTTGACATGAAGGTCAACGATACCGTTGACATCACCTAGGCAAACAACGTTATAATTTGTAGAAGTTGCAGTAAGCGTGGTATCAGGCTGGGTTACGTTGAAAGATAAGAACATACCGCAACCGAGAACATCTTCTACATTGACGTAGTATTGCCCAGCAGCTAGGTTGTAAATGTCCTGAACTACGGCGCCGGTTCCCCAATCGTAAACATAACCTGGTGTTCCACCTGATGGGCTGAGGTCAATCCAACCATCAGCGCCACCAAAACAATTAACCGGATTAACAGTTGTTGCCACCATTACCGTATTTGATGGGTCAAGTATTTGAACAGGCAGTTCTTGTTGACAACCATTGGCGTCAGTAACGGTTGCAATGTAAAGACCGTTTTGTAAACCTGTAATGTCTTGAGTGGTGGCCCCGTTATTCCATAAGTATGTATAACCAGGTGTACCACCTGTTACACTTAAATCTATCGCACCAGCGATCGTATCCAAACAGTTCGCATTGGTATGCGTTTCTGACAAACTCATTAATGATGCTGGTTGCGTTAATGTAACTGAATCTTGAGCTATACAACCATTAAAGTCTATGACCTGTAAAGAATAGAATCCAGCAGGTAATCCAGAAATATCTTGCGTAGTATCTCCGTTTGACCAAATATATTCAAATGGGGCTACCCCACCTAAAACACTGGCGTCAACGGAACCTGTTGAATCTCCTAAACATTGAATATTCAAACTTGTAAGGTCAACAGCAATAGGAATGGCCAAATTCAGAATTTGAACCGTCAAAGAGTCTGCACAACCATTCGCATCTTCAACATTGACTTCATAAGAACCGGCACTAGCGTTAGAAATATCTTGATTTGCACTTAAGTTACTCCAAAAATAAGAGTAAGGAGCTGTTCCTCCATTTACGGTAAGATCTATCGTTCCAGGACCCAAACAACCGGCGTCAGTATGCGTTTCAGAAAGTATCATTGCACCCAAAGGTTGGGTAACAAGAAATGACTGTGAAATGGTGCATGCATTTGAATCTGTAACGTTAATAGTGTATGTGCCTGCCGTTAATCCGTTTATATTCTGCGTGCTGAATTGACCGTTATTCCAATTATAACTATATGGCGTAGTGCCTCCAGAAACAGCAATATTGACCGCTCCGTTTGCTTGTCCAAAGCACGGAATTGGGGTCACAAGACCTGTTAAGGATAACGGAGCAATAGGCTGAGAAATGGTTGCTGAATAATTTACCTGACAGCCATTAGCATCAGTAATTTGAACAGAATATGACCCGATTGGCAAACCGCTTATGTCCTCAGTTATTGCTCCAGAATTCCAAGAATAGATATAGGTTGGAGTACCCCCGATTACACTAATATCGAGGGAGCCAGTGGCATCACCATAACAAAGTACATTTGTTTGCGTGTGATTAACTGCTAACGGCTGTGCTGGCTGTGTAACAGATGTTTCTAATGAGTCTTTACATCCATTGATATCTGTAACAACAACTTCGTATGTCCCTGCTTGAAGTGTATTGATATTTTGAGAAATTTGACCGTTACTCCAAAGTATGGTATACGGTATGGTCCCTCCAGAAATAGTGGTATTTACTGATCCTGTAGCCCCCCCGAAACATAATACGGGATTGGCAACAGAAGTAATATTGATATCCGTAGGTTGGGTAAGTGTTATACTGGTTGTTGCTGAACAACCATTGGCATCTGTAACGGTAAGTGTGTAGGTGCCTGCTGCTAAACCACTTAAGTTAGCTGTATTTTGGCCATTTGACCAACTGTAAGTGTAAGGAGCTGTTCCTCCTGTTACTGTAGAACTAACTGTTCCGTCATTGGTGCCAAAACAAGAGATATCAGTACCGTTGTAGTTACTAGTTACAGTGGCTGAAGCAACTAAAAGTGCTGGTTGGGTGATTTGTATACTTGTATCTGCCTGACAACCATTATTATCTGTGATTACTAATGAGAATAAGCCTGGAGAAAGTCCTGAAATATTTGCTGTGGATTGCCCACTAGTCCAGGCGTATGTCAATGGGTTGGCTCCTGTGGCGCTTGTGTTAATTGCGCCATTTGCCGCACTAAAACAACTTACGTTGTTGATGTTATTAACATTGATGACCGGATTTGGGTTAACGATAATACTATTAGTGATATTACTTAGTAAACAGCTAGAGCCATTAAACGAAACATCCAATTCGTATACACCTGAATTAAGGGCACTGATGTTTGTAATATTTGGGTTGTATACCGTTGAACTAAAGCCTTGTGGCCCACTCCATAGATAATTGGCCCACTGAGAGCTGAGCGCAGCTAATTGTAAGGTATCACCTGGACACAATGGTTGGTTATAAGTGAAGTCAACGGGTGGGCAGTTTGCTGTAGAGATGGTGACTTCGTTATTTGCTGATGTAGGACAACCAAATGAATTGTAGACATCCGAGGTTCCATTATTGGTCTGAACATTTCCTGACATAGCCCCAGCGCCATAGATGTAGGCCAAATTTTCGAGCGTGCTGTCACATTGTAAGATAAGACAATCGTTTACTACTTGAACTTTGAATTTAACCACAACACTATCTAAAGCTGTATTTATCATTGTTCCACCTTGAGTAGCAGTAGCACCCGTCCCCACTCTAAATTTCACAAAACGGTTTGTAGCATTGTATTCCGCTTGATCATCACCTGGAGCATCTGTTTTTATTCCAGCATTTGGGCCATTGACCACTGTTAATGAACCAGGCACATAGGTTGTCCTGATATCGAGGGTGTCGGTGATGAAGCAATTTACAGCATTATCTGAACCAATATTCTTCCCTGATACGGTATATTCCAAGATATCGCCCGGAACTACAGCGCCTCCATTGAGGTCATTGACAAAAACTGAAGCTCTGAGATCTGGTTCATAAATGTCAATTGCAGATGTAATGAGCCGTGTAAAAATCGTTTCAAATGATGTGGTAATACGGACATTGGCCGATGTTGCTCCATTACCGAGGTAAGTTTGCGAGGCATTATTTGGGAAAAATATACTCGCATCATATCCTAGATTGTTATTTAGGCCTGGGTTGCGAAATGGTGTTACTGCCCCGTTGAACCCAATAGTACTATTAAACATGTCTTGAGCTGGGTGAATGGCGTCTAATACCTGGACATAGTTTGTCCCAACGCCATTAAATAGAATTTGGTCACCTGTATTATTTCGGTCACCATCATAACCCATTACACCCAATTGGAGGGTAACTGGGCCACTAAGTGGTGTTAAAAAGCCAGAAATAGGAATGGTTACTTGGTTGGTTGAAGTCCCAGAGCCAACATTGGCTAGCCCATCAAAGACGGTAATATTCTTATATGATTCTTGAATATTTTTATATACTACAACAAGTGTCCAACCGCCAAAAAGATTGGAACTTCCTACAGAATTGACTTGATCCGCAATCGTAAAACGCGCATTGAGACCAGCATTTTGAACAATACTGGTTACGTTTTTAAAACAAAAATAACTGACAGCACCTGAAGTGTTGTTGATAGTTTGATCCGCAGTAATTTGCTGATACGCACCAGAGCCAACTTTTATTTTTACATTAATTCGATTGGCATAACTTGAATTTGAAGTTGCAATTCTGCCTCCCCAATAAAGACCCGCCCATGTGACTTCAGAACAGTTGGGTAAAATCAAGCTATCAGAAGACGACATAAACGTACTTGGATTTCCATCAATATCGACATAAGTTTCCGTGAAGTCGTTATTCATGGAAGTGCCGGTTGGAGGCATTTGACTCGTTGCATTGTTGCAACTTGTAGTATTAGCGTTACAAGAAACAGCAACGTTTGATAAAAATTTTAATCCTCCTTTTTGCTGCGTTTGGTGCCTGATTATAAAAGGGCTTACGATTTGTGAATACAATCCAAATGACGTGAAGAATAGAACGCTTATCGCGAAAAAAAGTCTTTTGAATAACGGTGTATGCGTAATTTTCTGTTCTTGCATAGGCCTATTTGGAGAGTTAATAGCTTGATTATAACGAAAAAGGCCCCCAAAAGGTTGCCTTTTACATATTAAATTAACATTGACAATTTTAGAGTGGAATATTGCCGTGTTTTTTCTGGGGTAAAGCCTCTGCTTTTTTCTCTAACATTTTGTAGGCAGAAATGAGTGCTGCTCTGGTTTCTGAAGGCAATAAGACCTCGTCAATGATGCCTCTTTCCGCAGCTCTGTAAGGATTGGCAAAAGTATCGGCATATTCGGCTTCTTTTTCTAACCATTTTTGAGCTGGGTCAGGAGCTGAGGCGATGTCTCTTTTGAAGATGATTTCTGCAGCACCTTTAGCTCCCATAACGGCAATTTCTGCTGTTGGCCATGCAAAACTGAGGTCTGCGCCAAGGCTGCGCGAGTTCATGACGCAATAAGCACCACCATAAGCCTTGCGGGTAATGACTGTGATTTTTGGAACTGTAGCTTCGGCAAAAGCATAGAGCAATTTGGCGCCATGCGTAATGATGCCACGCCATTCTTGGTCGGTACCTGGTAAAAAACCTGGTACATCTTCGAGCACCAATAATGGAATATTGAAGGAATCACAAAAACGCACAAAACGCGCGCCTTTGCGTGAAGCATCGATGTCTAATACCCCTGCCATTGAAGCGGGCTGATTGGCAATAATACCAACAGTTCTGCCTTCTATGCGCGCAAATCCCACTACAATATTCTTGGCAAAATCTTCGTGTACTTCTCTAAAGCTGTTGTCATCGACTAAACAATCAATGACGCGCTTGATATCGTAGGGTGTATTGGAATTTTCAGGTAAAATTTGATCTATTTGCTTGTTCTTTGAAGGCTGAAAACTAAAAACTGGCGTTAGTGGAGATTCTTCGTTGGCATTTTGCGGCAAGTAAGTAATGAGATCTCTTGCCTTGCGGATGCATTCGACATCGTTGGCTGCCGTGAAATGATTGACCCCTGATTTTTCAGCATGGGTTTTGGCACCACCCAGATCTTCGGAACTTACTTCTTCGTGGGTAACCGTCTTGACCACATTTGGGCCAGTGACAAACATGTAAGAAGTTTCTTCGACCATAAAGATGAAATCGGTTAAGGCTGGCGAATAAACCGCACCGCCTGCACAAGGGCCCATGATCAAGGAAAGTTGTGGAATTGTTCCGGATGCACGCGTATTGCGAAAGAAAATATCTGCATAGCCGCTCAAGGAAACTACCCCTTCTTGGATGCGCGCGCCACCGGAGTCGTTCATACCGATGATCGGTGCGCCATTTTTCATGGCCATATCCATGATGCGACAAATTTTGGCAGCGTGTGTTTCAGAAAGTGACCCGCCTAAAACGGTAAAATCTTGCGAATATACGTATACCAAACGGCCGTGAATGTTGCCGTAACCGGTAATGACGCCGTCACCTAGATATTTTTGTTTGTCGAGGCCAAAGTTGGTGGAACGGTGCTCTACAAAAGCCCCGATTTCCTGAAAGCTTCCTTCATCAAGAAGCAAAGAAATGCGTTCACGGGCACTCAGTTTGCCTTGTTGGTGTTGTTTTTCTATGCGTTCAGCACCACCACCTTGGTGTAATGCTTCGCGTTTATCGTGGAGTTGTTGTTCTTTTGCCATATTGCTCTTGAACAACAAAAATACAGAATTTAGTTCTTTAAAAAAGCAGCTTTGTTTTCAGATATGATCAGGAGCAACCAAGCACTTAAAAAGAAAATAATTTCTACGGTTTCGGACCACGCAAAAAGAGCCAAACAAATAGACATCAGCATGAAAATAATGCTGCTCGCAAGGAGGCGAGCGCCAAGTTTTTTCAAGTGCAATAAGGCGTTGTAGCTTCCGTGAAGCATCTGTTCCATGCGCTGTCTGGAGCGTTCGGTGTAAATAAGCAAGGGAATAAGGATAAGGCCCTGCGGAATAAAAAAATCTTCATACCAAAAGAATGCCGAGAAAGCGCTTGCAAAACGCCATGTTGGTTCTGAAAGTACGATGTAAAAATGACTGATAATTAGAAATGTAAGGTAAAACAAGACTGGGCGCAAAAGCAGCTGAAGTTGTCGACTTTCAGGTCTAAAAAAAGCAGAAATCAAGCGAACACTTAGGTCAAAAATGATAAAAAGTAGGATAAAGTATAAATCCCAGCCCCAAAAAAGGAAACCTAAAAGCGGCAATAAGAAATCACCTAAAATTTCGCTGATCAGTTGAGCTTTTTTCATATGCGTTTGCGCAGGACTTTTACACGATCTTTGGACAATTGATAGGTAGAATCTACTTTAAGCGCTTTTGCATAACTAAATAGCGCATTCGCCAGGTCGTTGCGATCTTCGTAAAGCAAGCCCATGTTGTGGTAAGACGGAATGTGTTGCGGATTAACTTTCGTCGCTTTTTTATAAAAGAACATGGCGCTATCTGGCTGGCTATAGGTAAACTGTGCGAGGTAACCAAGGTGAAAATAACCATCGGCAAAAGTGGAATCTACTTTTGTCATTTTGCGATACAAACGCTGGGCAGCAGCTTCTTGACCAAATTTTTCTTTGGCAAAAGCTAAGGCATAAATGACCTCTGTGTTTTTTGGCTGTAATTGGTAGGCGGTCATGTACTTCTCGATGCATAATGGATTGTTCTCGTATTCGTACAGCGACCCCAACAGAAGATAAGTCATGTAATAGTCCGGGTCTTGCTGAACCGCCGTTTCATAAGAGGAAATAGCAAGTTTTACATTTCCTTCGAGTTTATAAATAGTGCCTTTTAAAATATAGGCATCTCGATATGTTTTATCGATGCGCAGCGCTTTGTTGATGTATTTAAAAGCGTTGTCGTGGTCATTGAGCAAGACTAGCGTATTGGCAAGGCCTACTAGTGCGGCTACGTTTTTTGGAGCCTTTTTGACCAAATTGCGGTACATGGTAAAGGAACGAAAGATATCGTCGGCGCTGCGGTTGGGCTTATTGATGAGACACTCTGCATAAAGCACACGCGCTTCGGTATTGTTTGAATCGAGGCGGTAGGCTTTTGCACCGTAAGTGAGCGCTTTATCAAAAGCGAGGGAATCCATCAATATATTGCCTTTTTGGATCAATAATTCGACGGAATCTGGATGAGCAACGAGGAGTTGATCGAGGGTTTGTTTTTTGCCTGATGCTGATTCTGGGTTGCCACAAGCAACAAATAACAAAATACTAAGGACTAGGAAAAAGAAAATGCGCATGCCACAAAATTAAGATTTTGATTTGGATTGTTTGTTGCGTAAATTTGTAACGTAAATGAAAGCCATGAAGCGTAGTATTTTTCTCCTTGTTTTCTTCTTGTTGGTCGGAACACAAGAAATCGTTGCACAATGCTCACAGTGCAAATTACTCGCCGAACAAGGCCATGGCCTAGACGAAAACAGTTTTGCGGGCAACATTAACGGCGGCATACTCTACCTTATGCTTATGCCCTACCTCATTTTGCTGTTTTTATTCCGCAAACCCATCCTCAGATTTGTGAAGGGTTTTTTTAAAGCAAAAGCTTAAGCCCAACTCACTACAATCTTTCCTGTTGTTTGTCCCTTTCCAAGCGCATCGTGTGCTTGTGCAAAATCCGAAGAACTGTAAATAGTAATTTGCGGCAATTGGAGTTCACCATTTTTATAGCGCAGCAGCATTGCTTGCATGCTCTGCTGTATGACTAAAGGTTGCTGATCTGCAATTTTAAGCATATTTACACCCAAAAGGCTTTTGGATTGCATCATGAGGCCAACAGGGAGTATCAGGCCCATTTCCCATAGAAAAGAAAGCTTCCCAGTTAGACCTTTGCGCGTTGCTAAATCGGCGCCACCAAATAGGAAAAGACGGCCGCCAGGACCCATTAGCTTGAGGTCTTGTTTGGATGTTAGCCCCCCTACCGCATTAAAAGAAACGGAAAGTTTTTGTGCGCCTAAATGTTGCGCAAGGGTGTTGAAGTAATCTTCTTTATTATAATTGATGACCAAATCGGCGCCTAAAGCTTGAAGGTATGATTTCTTAGCGTCGCTGCCAATTTTGCCGTAGACAGTAGCGCCTTTTAATTTGGCCAATTGCACCAAGAAACTACCTACGCCACCGGCTGCTGCATGCACCAGGACATGATCATATGCTTGAATCGGCGACAATACCTCTGCCATATAGTGAGCCGTAACACCTTGTGTAGCAAAAGGCAGCGCCTCGTGGGCCGGCATGTCGTCTATGGAAACAATTGCATTTGCGGTGGTCTTGGCATGTTTGGCGTAGGCTCCAAAGCGGGTAAAGGCCAAAACGCGCTGCCCCACTAAACTGGGATCTACATTTGCGCCAACTTCGGTCACGCGCCCAACAAGTTCATAACCTATTACACAAGGTCGTGGGGGCGCCTCCCTATACAAACCCAACCGCGCCATGACATCGGCATAGTTGAGTCCGAAAGCTTCAGATTCTATCAGCACCTCATCGGGCAGCAAAGGCGCTATTTCAATTTCTTGAAAAGAAAAAGCGCGATGTGCTTCTCCTATATCGGTGAGAACAAATCCTTGTGTGCGCATTAGAAACGGGCAGTAATGCCGCCCATCACTTGGATAGGTTGAACAGGATAGCTATACCAGCGGTTGTAACGTTGTGCAGCCAAGTTATTCGCTTGTAAGAACAAGGAAACACGTGGTGTGTAGCGGTATTCCAAACCTAAATTGACATCGACAATGGCGCCTAAGTCGACATAATATTGATCTTCTACCAATTGCGCATTCAATGCATCAGAACCAACAAGCGCTTTTCTTCCCGTCTCGACATTCGCATCAATTTGGGCATAAAATTTATCGTATAAATTATATGCGCCTCTTGCCGTAAATTGCAACACAGGCAAGTTCCAAGCATAGGCATTGTGGTAGAGCTGATACAAATTATAACGGCCCATTACGTCTATTTTTAGTTTTTCACCCGCTTGGTAGGTCATGGAGCCTTCGAAAGTTGTTTGATTCAAAGTATCGTAAGTAACAGTAAGGTAATTATCATAAATTCCAAGCGTATCGGTTACAAAGAAAGCTTTGTTTTCGATGTGTAAGAAGTGAACGCCCACATTGAAACTCAATGTTTTACTCAAAGAACCCTTGAAGCCACCGTAAATATCGTAAGGATTGTGCTCGTTGCGCAGCGCAATATTAGTGTGAATAAATGGATTTGCTTGCGTGAGTCCTTGTAAAGTGTTCTGCTTGAGCCCACCTCTTAAACCAATGTATGGGATAAAGATATTGTTGAACATCGCGTATTTGAACTCAGCATTTGGATACACAAAAAAATCAGTACCAATTTCACTGATATCAGTAGTAATTGTCACACCAAGTTCCACTTTCAAACGGTCACTAAGTGCTTGTGTCCAAACACCTGGTTTAAAATCAATGATGGTATTATTGACCACAAAACCGGTGTCTCCAATAGTGTAAACGCTATCTAAGATGCCGCGTTTGTACCCATTGTATCGAACGCCTAAATCGGCATAAAAATGCTCATTTTTATAGTTGTACCAGCCGCGCGTCTTGAAAGAAAAATTATCTTCCTTACTGCGCCAAACCTTGGTAGAATCAGACGGGAGCGTTAAAAAGTGCTGGTAATCTGCCTGAAAAGACAAATTGAGCCTTGCGGAATCACCTCTGAGCCAAACGTACTCAGCTGCGCCTTTCATGAGATGAAAACGCTGCGCAATGCTATCGGCCGAAATACTTGAATCTGGGATGCCGTAATAATGAAAACCGTTATTGATGTAATTGGCGTCCAATTTGAATTGACCATTGCGCTCGTTGTGTCTGAAATATGCATTGGCTGAAGTGCGGTCGTATTGTGCAGGGGCATAGAGCGTCTTAGAGCGGTCTTTGATATCACCAAACGAACTCAGGTGCTTGACATGCGCACCATAATGTATGTTTCTCGAACGATCCGATGTGTAGTAGATTTCGCCTAGCGGCATGACTACAGAACCAATCCCGGCCTTCACATAAAAAGGATACAGCTTGGCAAGCTTTTCTGAAGTCTCTACAGTTGCCGCTTGAATGGTATCGAGCAAGATCTTCGTTTCTGCTTGAAAAAACAAAAGTGGATAATCTTTAACTGCTGTGGCTTTTACAGAATCGATGATTTTTGGATGCTCCAAAATGCGACTTGCGGGCTCCACTTGTTGATTTGTAATAGTATAAATGATGATGCTTTCTCCTTGCTGCGCCCATAATTGGAGCCCAGTAAGTAGAAAAACGAATGTGCTGATCAGTCCTTTCATGGCTTACTCCTCGTTGTTGATTTCAATTTTCATTTCTGGTTGCGGTTCTTCATTTACAGGCGGGTTCTTGAGCTGCATCAGTTCATCCCAGAGGTCCGACGCTTCGGCCAAAACGCCGTCTTGCTGATCGGGATAAAAATCCAAAACAGACTTGAGCGTTTGCTCTGCTTGAAATAAATCTTCTCGGCTAATATGCACCCGCGTTTGTAATAAAAGGCCTTTGGCAACCCAGAAGTTGTAGCTTGGTTTCATTTTGAGCAAAGCCTTTACCTCTGTCTCTGCTTCGTCATACATTTGCTGACCATAATAGATATCGGCTAACAAATATTTAGCTTCTGAACCCATTGAGGTTGTCGTGTTTTTAACCAACCATTCAAGTGATGGTTTAGCGGCTTCATATTGCTTGAGATGGTAATTGGCCAAACCTGTAGCATATTCAGCTTCTACCTTTAATTGCGGTGTAAGGGCTGCATTTTCCATTACAAAAGCAGCATTTTCCTTCGCTAATTGATAGTTATTCTCCATGAAGGCGCAACGCATGATGCCTAGCTTCGCTTCGAAAGTACTCGTTGGTTTAGAAGCTAGCGTTTCCATCTTTTGATAGAACTGTAGGGCCTTAGTGTAATTCTTTTTGACATAATAATAAGCAGCTGTTTTGGTAGCGGCATATTCGGCATATGTAGTTACTGAAGTGCCTAGATACTTTTCAAATTGCGCAATGGCAGCGCTGGAATCTTTGGTCTTTAAAAAGCTATTACCTAAATAAAAGTAGGTTTCGTTTACATAGCGGCCAGAAGGAAATTTGTTGAGGTAAATTTCAAATTTCTCAAGGGCCTCTGTAAAATTGGTGTCTTCATATGCGGCAAGTGCCGGTGAAAAGAAGATGTTTTCTTTTTCTTCGGTAGAAATATTGGCACAAGGGTAACGGTCAATTACTTCAGAGGCCATGTCTGGTTTTTTCTGTGCGTTGTAGACGTCAATCAGGTTCAAGACGACTTTTTTACATACCTCTCTTTGTTGCTCATAGCTTGCTAGAATTTCGAGATAGGCCGCTTCGGACTTAGTGTAGTCCCATTTTTTATAATAAATATCGGCGATGTCTAGCTTGACATCAAGCAAGTAAGGCGTTTTGGGAAACTCCGCTAAAAAAGTTTGGTAAGTGCTGAGGGCCGCATCGTAATTGAGCTGAGACATGTAGGTTTTTGCCAACTCGTATTGCGCATTCATGCGGTATTTGGAAACCGGCTCTTCTTTAAGAAGTTTACTTAATGTTTGTGCTTTTTCACTGAGCTGGCCATTGAAGCCTTGAGCTTTGGCCAAGTAGAAAAGGGCTTTGTCATTGAGCGCAGAATTGAGGTTGTAGGCCTGCTGATAATATTGAATGGCCTGCAAATTTTGTTTGTTCATATAATATGCATCGGCAATTCTGAAAGTGGCATCAACTACTTTATTTTCCTTGTTCGGATTGAGCTGTAAATACGTTCTAAACGACTGAATAGCTTCGTCGCGTTTACCCTGCTCCAAATAAGCGTACCCAATATTGTAGTAGGCATCTACTTTTTCTGGTAAAGAATTAGATGCCGGTGAATTGATGAAGTCACGATACATATTGATCGCCGCTGGTAATTCTTTTTTTCTAAAAGAGATATCGGCCATCCAGTAACGAGAAAGCGCCACCATCTGCGGATCCATCGGGTAGGTATCTACACGTTTAAATGCATTATAAGATTCGGTGAGCTGTCCTTTTTGAAAAAGCTCAACACCATAATTAAAAGCAACTGTTTGATATACCTTTTTGAGCTGCGCATCTTTGGAAGGTAATTTTTCGATGGATTCGAGCGCTTTAGCAAAGTTAGAAGTGTTGGTATAGACATTCACCAAGTATTGATACACATCTCGCTTTCTTTTGGAATCTGGGTACTGACTCAGGTAGTTTTCAAAAGCACGAACAGATTCGTCGTAAGGATTAATGTCCACCTTGAAGGAAATTACTGCAAACTGAAACAAGGCATCCTCTTGAATTTGAGGCAAGAAATTCATTTCGGCGGCACGCTCAAAAGCACTGCGCGCCGGCAAAAGTTTATTGAGTTGTAAATAGGCGTCTCCAATTTGATACATGGCAATATGGCAAAGGCTGTCCTTGCTGCGGGTAACGCGATCGAAATTTTTAATTGCCTTCTCGTATTGTTTGGTCTTGTAATAGGCAAAACCTAACTCGTAGTAGTCGTCGCGGGTACCGCGGGCATTTTGATGGTAACGCTCCAAAAATGGTAAGGACAACTCATATTTGCCCATTTGGTAATAGGCATTGCCTATAATGTGCTGAATATCAAACTCATTATTCACAAATCCGCAGCTTAATACTGTTGGTGCAAAATCGATAACCTCTTGGTATTTTTGCTGCTTGTAAAGAATTTGAGCGATGTAATACGGAACAACACTACAAAAAGTTGAATCCTTTTGCAGCGCCTGAAAACCTTCTAAGGCCTCTTGCAGCGACGAGCGCACATAGCTAATATGTGCATAAAAATAAAGGGAAGGTTTTGCATATTGGGTTGTACCTCCTTTGACATCTTTAAATGCTAAATAAGCTGCATCTTGATCTTCGTTTTGGTAAGCAGAATAGCCAAGTTTAAATAAGACCTCTTCTTTTTGCTCGGCTGTCAGTCCAGACAAATTGATTTGTGCAAAGGCTACTTGTGCGTTAAGGTAATCCTCGGCCTGAAAATGATAAGAACCTACGCCTATTGCAATTTCGTTCTTGAAATTATTTTCAGGATAGGTCTTGTTGAATTGGTCCAGCAAGGGAATGGCATCGTTGTGGTAGAGCTTAAGCGCCGCCATGCCTTCATAATAATGCGCCTTGACTAAATAGGGGTCGTGCTCATTGCGCTTTTGCGCGCTGCAACCATTAATAAAAACCCTAAACTCTTGTTTTGCGGCTGCAAACTGAGCTTTGGTATATAATTCCTCAGCATTAAAAAATGCTGCATTCTCTCCGCTATATTTAACGGACTCCTGCGCCCAGAAATAAACTGGAAAGCACATAAGGAGGACAAGATAACGCAAGTTACGATTCATAGAATGTAAAATTAATGGGGGCGCAGGCCCAACTAGCCCCATACCTTCAAAAGTTTTAAACCTGAATTTGTTAAGATAAAATCGTAGTTTTTGACAAATGGTTACGACATATTGAACACATTTGTCTAAAATTAGAACTCGTGTCAAATGTCATTGCGCTGGCCGCGGCCAAAATCTACCAACAAGATAAGCTCATCTTAGATCAAGTTCAGCTAGAATTAGCTGCACAATCCTTTGCCTATTTAATCGGTAAAACCGGTAGCGGCAAGAGTAGCTTGCTCAAAACGCTTTATGCTGAAATTCCTTTATTAGAAGGTGAAGGCGAAGTTTGCGGTTATACTTTAAAAGGTCTCAAACGCAAAGACATCCCGTTTCTGCGCCGAAAAATCGGCATCGTATTTCAAGATTTTCAATTGCTCACCGACCGAAACGTACTTGATAACCTCAAGTTTGTATTAGGAGCAACTGGCTGGAAAGACAAAAAATTGATAGAACAACGTGCACTCAATTGCTTGCAACTTGTAGGTATTGAACAAAAAGCCAATGCATTTCCGCACATGTTATCAGGCGGAGAACAACAACGCGTATCGATTGCAAGAGCCCTACTGAATCAGCCTGCGCTTATTCTTGCCGACGAACCCACCGGAAACCTCGACCCTGAAACTTCCAAAGAAATCATGGAACTACTCTTGGCGGTCGCCAAAGAAGAAAATACCGCAATTTTGATGGCTACCCATGACATGCAAATGGTACAGCACTATCCTGGACGTATCTTAGAAGTAATGGACGGTAAATTAGTGGAGAGAAACTAATTATCCGTTATCAGGAGTAGTTAGCTCGCCTACAATTGCAGTTTTAAGAAAGTGCCCTCGATTGGCAGCATCGACATTTGCCAATGCGAACATGCATTTGGTTAGTGCCGCTTCGGCAGTCAAATCTGTGCCGCTAATGACCCCAATTTGTTCGAAAAAAGTACTGGTTTGGTAAGCGCCTTGGCGCACAGCACCACTCTGGCATTGCGTGATATTAAGCACCAATCCCCCCGCAGCAATAAATCCTTGAATAACTGACTGAAATTCGGCAGTGCTAAAAGCATTACCAGCACCAAATGTTTCTAAGATCAAGATCTTGACAGCTGGATATTTGAGTGCTGAGGCATATATAGAAATAGGCATGCCTGGGAACAGGCGCCAAATGAGTACTTCGTTGTGCAGTTGGAGCTGTGGTTGCAGTGCAGGTAGGTTTGTCCTAAATAAGCGCTCTTTATACCACTCAATTTGTACACCTGCCTTGGCTAAAAGCGGGTAATTTGGCGCTGCAAAGGCCTCGAATTGGTGTGCCGATACCTTAGAACTCCGGTTTCCTCTAAATAATGCGTATTCAAAATAAACTGCCACTTCTTGCAATATTGGCGCACCTTGGGCATCGCTAGCGGCGGCAATTTCTATTGCCGTGATCAGGTTTTCTTTGCCATCGGTTCTGATAATTCCAATGGGCAGCTGAGACCCCGTAAAAACAATTGGCTTCTTTAAACCTTGCAACATGAAGCTCAGGGCACTTGCCGTGTAGGCCATAGTGTCTGTGCCGTGAAGGATCACAAAACCGTCAAACTCATCGTAATCTTCGGTAATCCAGGATGCAATTTGTTGCCAATGCTGAGGGCTCACTTCTGAAGAGTCTAGTGGTTTGGCAAAACTCTTGACTTGTATATCAAGTTCAAAACGTTTAAGTTCTGGAATGTGCGCATAGAGATGAGCAAAATCAAAACTTTCAAGGGCGCCAGTTTGCGCATTGGTGATCATGCCAATAGTGCCACCAGTATAAATGAGTAAAAGCCTACGCATGCTCGAATGTAAGGAATTTTTCTAAGTGAAATAGACGAATGGCATTGGCAGTTGTTTGCGCTTCAATTTCAGAGCAAGTTAAACCAAGTGTTTCTTGTAATTTACTGACTACCTCTATGAGGTAAGCAGGCTCATTGCGTTTACCGCGATAGGGTACTGGAGACAAATACGGAGCGTCTGTTTCTAGCAATAATTTATCAAAAGGAATTTCTTTGACGACCTCGGCTAAACCAGCATTTTTATAAGTAACAACTCCGCCAATTCCAAAATAGAAATTCTGGTACTTTAAAATGCGTTGCACTTGCTCTTTGCTGCCTGTAAAACAATGAAAAACACCACTTAGTGCTGGTGTCCACTCCTCATCAAGAATGGCAAATAATTCTTCAAAGGCTTTGCGCACGTGTATAGCAATGGGCAGCTTGAGTTTTTTTGCCCATTGTACTTGGATCCGAAACACTTCCTTTTGGGCTTCCAAAAAAGAGTCGTCCCAATAAAGATCAAGGCCAATTTCACCGACCGCACAATAGCGCTCAGGCGTGGCAAAAAGCTGCGCCTCAATTGTGGCGAGTGCTTGCTGCCAGTTGTCTTTGACGTAGGTCGGATGCAGGCCCATCATGGGCACGCAAGTGCTTTGTTCGAGCGCAAGTTGTTCGAGCGCAGCGATACTCTCGACGTCAATATTTGGCAAAAGTATCGCTCCTACTCCAGTTTGTTTGGCGCGCCGCAAGACTTCCTTGCGGTCTGGCAAAAACTCCTCGGCATAGAGGTGCGAATGGGTATCAATGATCATAAAGTAGCTAAATAGTTCTCCCAAGCCCAGGCGTCTTTGATGGCGTCGTCGATGCCCAAACGCGATTTCCAGCCAAGCAACTCTTGTCCTTTTGTAGCATTTGCATAAATTTCAATCACGTCGCCGGCTCTTCTAGGGCCAATGACATGAGGTAAACTTTGGCCGGTAATGCGTTCAAAAGCCTCGACAATTTCAAGTACGGAAGTGCCTTCGCCAGTGCCAATATTCACGGCTTCTAACAAACCTTCATTTTGATTCATTAAATAAGTCAGGGCCGCCACATGTGCCTCGGCGAGGTCCATTACATGGATATAGTCTCTGATACAAGAACCATCGCGGGTGGGGTAATCGTTGCCAAAAACCGTTAAATGCGCTTGTTTGCCAATGGCTGTTTGGGTCACAAATGGCAATAAGTTATTGGGTTTCCCAATCGGAAACTCACCTATTCTTGCAGACGGATGTGCACCAACCGGATTGAAATAACGCAGGTTCATGAGCTTGAGTTGCGGGGCGCTGCGGTGAAAATCAGCTATAATTTGCTCGCCCATCCATTTGGTATAACCATACGGCGACTCTGGCAATTGTTTGGGTGTGGCTTCACTTACTTCTTTGGCACCTTGCGGCTCACCGTATACGGTACAAGAAGACGAAAAAACAAAATTTTGAACCTCAAATGCTTCAATTAAGGCTAGCATATTGAGCAGCCCTACCAAATTATTTTGATAATAAGCCAACGGTTTTTGCACTGATTCACCGACGGCTTTATAGGCAGCAAAATGAATCACACCAGTAAATGCATATTTTTCAAAGAGGGCCTCCATTGCCGGTTTGTCACAGATATCTATGCGGTGTACGATTGAGTCGTGGCCAAGAATGTGGCGCAAGCCCTCCAAAACAACTGGATTTGCATTGCGGAAATCGTCGGCAATTACGGGTGTAAACCCTTGCTTTTGCAAGGCAACTACGGTATGTGAGCCAATGTAGCCTGCACCGCCAGTAACTAAGATGTATTTATTCATGAAACAAAGTTAGAGAATCTGTTGGTAGCTGAACAGCTTTGCTTTAAGTTTGTTAGAAGCAATATGAAAGTTATCCTTCTTCTTACATTATTGAGTCTGCTTGGCAGTTCTTACGACCTCGAGGTGGAGGTGGAGGGCATCCCGAACACAAAAGGAACTATTTTCATCGGCTTGTTCAATTCAAGCAGTGCTTTTCCGCTCTTTGGCAAACAATACAAAGGTGTGGTTGTCACTCATGAGGGCAAAAGTCATACGTATCGGTTCAAAAACCTCCCCAAAGACAGCTACGCATTGGCTGTTTATCACGACGAAAACAAAAATGGCAAGCTCGATAAGAATTTATTTGGTGCTCCCACAGAGGCCTATGGTTTTTCTAATAATGCCAGAGAAACGTTCTCTGCACCGAGTTTTGAGTCGGCAAAAGTTGTCTTGGACCGCGTCAAAAAATGTCAGATTCGAATCAAGTAAAGTGGAAAAACTTATTCGAAATGAATAAGAATAGCGCCTTTTTCTACTACGTCTCCATCTTGAATTGCAATTGCTGAAACCACCCCTATACCTTCGGCTTTCAAGACGTTTTCCATTTTCATAGCTTCTAGAGAAAGAAGGGGTGCTCCGGGCTCAACTTCTTGACCAACTTGCACATGAATTGCCGTAACGCGGCCTGGCATTGGTGCTTGCATTTCTTTTAGCTTGCGCAACTTTGGTTGATCTAGGCCCATTGCTGCAATGAGTGCGTCTAGGGCATGAGCTTTTCTGACCTGAAAAGTACGGTGATTAATGCGGATGGTAAGTTGACCTGTTTCAGATTGGTCTGCTACGAGCTCACCGTGGTATTTTTTACCATCAAACTTGATTTCAAAAAAACGGTGGTCAAACCATTTGACAGCCGCACCACTAAGGGTTTGGGTTTCTTTATCGTCTAGGAACCATTTATTCATGTGCATCATTTTGAAAGTTGAATTGCGGTATCGGCTTCGGCTTCGATTTCTTCTGTTTTTGGCATATTCAGCGTTTCAAATTGAATATCGTTGGCCAATACCTCTGTGCAAATATAAGTTTTATGTGCTGCAATTGCCGCTTGAATTTGTTCGGTGGTATCGATGCGAACATGGATGCGATCCGTAACGTCAAAAGCGCTTTCTTTTCGCAAATTTTGGATGCGGTTTACAATTTCTCTCGCCAAACCTTCTGCTTTGAGTTCGGAAGAAATAGTGACATCGAGGGCAACGGTGAGGCCATTTTCATTGGCCACCAACCAGCCTGGGATATCCTGAGCTTGGATTTCGAAATCGGTGAGGTCGAGCACGAGTGTTTCGCCTTCGATGAGGCCACTCCAGCCTCCATTTAGTTCAATTTGGGCGATATCGTTTTGGTCAAACTGCTGCACTAAAGCGCTAATTGCTTTCATTTGCTTGCCGTATTTGGGCCCAATTGTTTTGAAGTTAGGTTTAATGGACTTCACGAGGATACCGGTGTCGGTAAGGAGCTCGAGTTCTTTGACATTGACTTCTGAGCAAATGAGGTCGGTGACATGTCGGAAATTGGCAGCCTCCTGCGCATTTAGGACAGGTATCATGATCTTTTGCAAAGGCTGACGCACCCGAATGTGTTGCTTTTTGCGCAAGGCCAACACCAAAGAACAAGTCTTTTGTGCAAGTTCCATTTGTGTTTCTAGTGTCGGTAGAATTTGATTGGTATTGGCTTTAGGGAAATCGGCAAGGTGAACGGATGCTTTGGACTGTCGGCCTGTAGTTTGATTCAAATCTGAATAGAGCTGATCCATGTAGAAAGGCGCAATAGGCGCAGCTAAAACAGCTATGGTTTCCAAGCAAGTATAGAGTGTTTGATAAGCTGCAAGTTTGTCTTGGGCGTCATCGTTTTTCCAGAAACGACGGCGGCACAAACGCACATACCAATTGGATAATTGCTCGCTCACAAACTCTTGAATGGCGCGGCCAGCTTTAGTTGGCTCATAGGTAGCATAGGCTGCATCTACCTCAGCTACCAAGGAGTTCAATTTAGAAAGTACCCATTGGTCAATTTCTGGTCTTTGCGAAAGTGCGATAGCTTCTTCTTCAAAGGTAAAGCCATCGATGTTGGCATAAAGCGCAAAGAAGGAATAGGTATTGTAAAGCGTTCCGAAAAACTTGCGTTGCACCTCAGCAATGCCTTCTAGGTCAAATTTGAGGTTGTCCCAGGGTTGGGCATTGGTGATCATGTACCAACGCGTGGCGTCTGGGCCGTATTGGTCTAAAGTGGAGAACGGGTCGATGGCATTGCCCAAGCGCTTGGACATCTTTTGTCCGTTTTTGTCGAGGACCAAACCATTTGAAACCACATTTTTATAGGCTTTAGAGCCAAAAACCATGGTAGAAATGGCATGGAGGGTATAAAACCATCCACGGGTTTGGTCGACGCCCTCAGCGATAAAGTCGGCTGGGAAAGCCAAGTTGTTGTCGATGAGCTCGCGATTTTCAAAAGGATAATGCAATTGGGCGTAGGGCATAGCGCCGGAGTCGAACCAAACGTCAATGAGGTCGGCCTCGCGCTTCATGGGTTTGCCCGATGGCGAAACCAAGATGATCGGATCTACTTTATGTTTGTGTAGGTCAATTTGGTCGTAGTTGGCCGCTGTGAAATCTGAGGGCTTGAACGCTGCAAATGGGTTGCTAGACATAAAGCCGGCTGCAACAGCGAGGTCAATTTCTTGTTGAAGCGTAGCGATAGAATCGATGCATATGCGTTCATCGCCCTCTTCGGTAGACCAAATAGGAATGGGAATTCCCCAGTAGCGCGAACGCGAGAGGTTCCAGTCGTTAGCGTTTTCGAGCCACTTACCAAAGCGGCCAGTGCCTGTTGCTTCTGGCTTCCAGTTGATTTCTTTATTGAGGGCAACTAATTGGTCTTTTTGATCCGTAACACGGATAAACCAGGAGTCGAGCGGATAATACAAGACCGGTTTATCTGTGCGCCAGCAATGTGGATAGGAGTGCTCGTATTTCTCAACCTTAAAGGCTTTCCCTTCTTCTTTGAGTTGAATGGCAATTTGCACATCTACGGAACGTTCTGGCTCCTGACCAGCATCGTAGTATTCGTTTTTCACGTACATCCCGGCATAAGGCCCGACTTCCGGACGGAAACGGCCTTGGAGGTCTACAAGTGGTACGAGGTTGCCTCGCTCGTCTGCGACGAGCAGCCCTGGCACACCGGCGTCAGCCGCCACACGGGCGTCATCGGCACCAAAAGTTGGAGCGGTATGAACAATTCCGGTGCCGTCTTCGGTGGTTACGAAATCGCCGCCAATGACGCGAAAAGCTGCTGCTGCATGCTCTGCAGGCTGGGTATAGGGCAAGAGTTGCGCATAGCGCAGGTCTAGTAATTCTTTACCCAAGCAAGTATCTAAAACAACATAAGGTATTTGTTTGGCGCCCTTCTCGTAATTTGCCAAATCAGCAACATCTTGAACAAGCGTAAACCCTTTAGAGAATTGGTAAGCAACCAAATTTTTGGCAAGCACCACTTGCATGGGCTCAAATGTATATTGATTATAGGTTGCAACTAGTGCGTACTCAATTTGAGGGCCCACGGTAAGTGCGGTATTGGAGGGAAGTGTCCAAGGGGTGGTGGTCCAGGCGAGTAAATGTGTTTGATCGCAAAAACTAGCTTCGAACGGAAGTTTTTGGCCTGCTAAGACCTCGAACATAGCCACAACAGTGGTGTCTTTGACGTCTTTGTAGCAACCTGGTTGGTTGAGCTCATGTGATGACAGACCGGTGCCTGCTTTGGGCGAATACGGCTGAATGGTGTAGCCTTTATACAACAAACCTTTGTTGTAGAGCTGAGCGAGCAACCACCAAACACTCTCCATGTATTTTGGAGTATAGGTAATGTAGGGGTCTTGCATATCGACCCAATAACCCATTTTTTCGGTGAGCTGGTTCCAGATGTCTGTGTAACGCATCACGGCCTCTTTACAAGCTTCGTTGTAGGCATCTACACTGATTTTGCTGCCGATGTCTTCTTTAGTGATGCCGAGTTCTTTTTCTACGCCAAGCTCTACAGGCAAACCGTGGGTATCCCAACCGGCTTTGCGATGTACTTGCTTTCCTTTGAGGGTTTGGTAACGGCAAAAGATATCCTTAATGGCGCGGCCCATGACGTGATGAATGCCGGGCAAACCATTGGCAGAAGGCGGTCCTTCATAAAAGACAAAAGAGGGCGCTCCGTTGCGCTGTGCCACGGATTGCTGAAAAATGGATTCTTTTTGCCATTTTTCAAGAACGGTGGCAGCGACATTAGGGAGATTTAATCCTTTGTACTCAGGATATTTTGCTTTCATGAACGATAACTTTGTAAAGACGCGAATTTACGACAAATCGGGCTATTTTTGCAAGATATGTCGCTCAAAACAAGGCTCCACGAACAATTATTTAACGCTCTTGA
The DNA here is from genome assembly GCA_044239425.1 of Crocinitomicaceae bacterium. Lineage (GTDB taxonomy): Bacteria > Bacteroidota > Bacteroidia > Flavobacteriales_D > Crocinitomicaceae > UBA952. The sequence continues at coordinate 21,753 of JBIIBL010000021.1, forward strand.
AAGTCGAAAATCAGCGCTGCAGCTCGAGCGCAGCCAATTGAGTATCGATAGTACCGAAACAGGAAAGGGCTCCGCAGGCGACAAACACGAAGTCGGTATTGCCATGGCGCAAATCGAAATCGGAAAACTCGACCAACAAATTGCGCTCGTTCAACAACAATTGTCTGTACTTCAAAAATTAGATCCCAGCGTGCCCCTCGACCAAATTCTAGTGGGCGCTCTTTTTGAAATCGATCAAAAGTGGTACTATTGCAGCGTGCCTTTTGGCCAAATTCAATTAGACCAAACCACCTATTTTTGCTTGAGCACTGAAGCACCGCTTTACCAAGCCCTCAAAGGAAAAAAGGAACAAGAGAGCGCTGTGTTTAACGGTCGAAATTGGAAAATAAACAAGATTTACTAATGGACAGCCAGCAAAAAATTGCAATCATTGGTGGAGGCGCAGCTGGTTTTTTTGCAGCTATTTCTGCCAAATATCATTGGCCAGATGCGCAGGTGAGCATCTTAGAAAAAAGCAATAAATTTTTAGCCAAAGTCAAGATTTCTGGCGGTGGGCGTTGCAACGTTACCCACGACTGCCCAGACATCAAGGAGCTTTCCAACGCTTATCCGAGAGGAAACACCCAACTGCGCAAAGCCTTTCATCAGTTCTCAGCAACGGATACAATTTCCTGGTTTGAATCCAAAGGTGTGCCCCTTAAAACATACCCAGACGGATGTATTTTTCCCGTAGCAAATGATTCACAAGTGGTCATTGACTGCTTCATGAATACCTGCAAACAACTCGGAATTATCCTCAAAACGCAGCAATATATTTCCAAATTAGAACTCTCTAGCACAGCAGTCACCATTCATAACAATGAAACCATAGAAACCTACGATCATGTCGTGATCTGCGCGGGTGGGCAACCCAAAAGAAGCGGCCTGGATTGGTTGGCAGCACTTGGCTTAGCAATCATTGAGCCGTTACCTTCACTATTCACTTTTAATATGCCTAAAAACCCGATCTCAGAATTAATGGGAACGGTGGTGCCAAATGCGACTGTTAAAATCGAAGGAACCAAATTAAGCGGGCAAGGCCCTCTTTTGATTACACACTGGGGCATGAGTGGGCCAGCAGTATTGTTGCTTTCGGCATGGGGTGCACGCCTACTTGCCGAGAAAAATTACCAGTTTGCCATTCTTGTCAATTGGCTCGATCAAAAAAAGGAAGACGACTTGCGCCAAGATCTTTTACATACCATTACAGCCCACGGCGCAAAGAAACTTAGTAATTGGAACCCTACTCCGCTTACCAACCGCCTCTGGAACCATTTACTTGTGCGCGCCGAAATCTCAGCAGATCAGCGCTGGGCAGAAGTGGGCAAAAAAGCCATCAATAAATTGGTCAATACTTTACTCAATGACCGTTTTGAAGTGCAAGGCAAAACCACCTTTAAGGAAGAGTTTGTTACTGCCGGCGGCGTTGCGCTCTCAGAAATTGACTTTCAGACGATGAAAAGTAAGAAGTACCCCAATATTTCTTTCGCAGGGGAAGTCTTAGACATCGATGGCATCACCGGAGGCTATAACTTTCAAGCCGCCTGGACCACCGGATTCATTGCCGGCAAGCATGTTTTCTAAAACTCCGCGTTGAGTGGTGTGCGTGGGAATGGAATGACATCGCGAATGTTAGACATTCCAGTTACGAACATGACCATGCGCTCAAAGCCTAAGCCAAAGCCTGCATGCGGAACCGTACCAAACTTGCGCGTATCGAAATACCACCAAAGTTCTTCGGCCGGGATGCCGAATTCTTCACATTTCTGAACCAAAACATCATGACGCTCTTCGCGCTGTGAACCACCCACAATTTCGCCAATACCAGGGAAAAGTACGTCCATGGCTGCAACGGTTTTGCCGTCTTCGTTTAAGCGCATGTAAAACGCTTTGATCTTTGCAGGGTAATCGGTAAGAATGACCGGGCACTTGAATTCTTTCTCCACCAGGTAACGCTCGTGCTCGCTTTGTAAGTCAATCCCCCACTCTACTGGATACTTGAATTTCTTTTTCTTGTAATGATTTGAATTCAGAAGTACGTCAATTGCTTCGGTATAAGTGAGGCGCTTGAAAGGGTTTTCAATAACAAATTTGAGGCGCTCCAAGAGGCTCATTTCGTGGCGCTCGTTGACGGGTTTTTGTGCTTGTTCTTGTGCGTCGCGTTCATCTAAAAATTGAACATCTGCCGCGCAATTTTCAAGTACATAAGCACAAATGTATTTAAGGAAATCCTCGGTGAGGTCCATGTTGTCTTTGAGGTCGTTGAAAGCAACTTCGGGTTCGATCATCCAGAATTCAGCCAAGTGGCGAGACGTATTGGAGTTCTCTGCTCTAAAAGTTGGTCCGAATGTGTAAACCTGACCCAAAGCTGTTGCTGCTAATTCTGCTTCTAACTGACCCGACACCGTAAGGTTGACCGGCTTGCCAAAGAAGTCTTGCTTGTAATCAATATGACCGTCGTCATTTAATGGTGGATTTTTAGCGTCGAGGGTAGTTACTCTGAACATTTCTCCGGCCCCTTCCGCATCGGAACCTGTAATGATTGGCGTGTGGAGGTAGTAAAAACCGCGCTCATTGAAGAACTGATGAATGGCAAATGCAACCGCATGACGAATTCTGAAAACAGCGCCAAATGTATTTGTTCTGAAACGCAAGTGCGCTTGTTCACGCAAGAAGTCTAGGCTATGGCGCTTGGGCTGCATGACTGTTTTTTGAACGTCGTCTGGATGTGCGTCGCCTAAAATTTCGATGCTTGTCACTTGTAACTCCACTAGTTGGCCAGCACCTTGCGAGGCAATGAGGGTACCTTTTAGAGAAAGCGCTGAAGCTGTTGTAATGCGTTTCAACAACGCTTCATCCCATTGCTCGAAATCGATAACCGCTTGCAAATTGGCCATGCAAGAACCATCGTTGAGTTGCACAAAACGATTCGAACGGAAGGCTCTTACCCATCCTTTGACAACGATTTCTTGACCTAACAACGCCTCATGGCCTGCTAAAATTTGCGAGATGCGGATTCTTTTCATGTTGCAAAGTTAGTGAATGTTTAAATTCTGCAAATCAGCTTCGCTAATACTTGGCGGAAAGACCTTCGCTACTAATTTTGATTTTACTAATTCTGCTACCTTTTGCGCGTCTTCTTGGCGCTGAAAACCGGCAGTTCCTGGGCGACCTGGAATGGTGGGTTGATCGACAAGTAATTTACCGTTTTGTCGAATTTGATAAGACCATCCGTTTACACTTTGCATGGTGCTGATCTCAAATGTACTTTTGGAAGAAGGTTTTTTCTTTGCTTCTTCATATGGTGCAGGGTTTTTTTTGACCGCTTCTTCTTTTTGAGGACCTGCTTGACAAGATGCTAAAATGGCAAAAAAGAATATTATCCGTTGCATTTGACAAAAGTAGTGCAATACTGCATTTGATCAGATTTGACCACTAAAAAGTAGTTTCCTGATGGAAATGGGCTCGTATCTATGATCAACTTGGAATTATCTTGACTCAAATTAAATTTCATCTCTATACCCGTTGAAGAATAAATTTGAACTGTTGTCCCAAATACCGGAGCATCTAACTCCAGAAAATCAATAGTCGGATTTGGCTTTATTTTTATTTCCCGATTTTTGCTAGACGCTATTGAAGCCGTCCCACTATACGCCCAGAGGTCGTCGAGGAAAACCCCGTCGTTGTAGCCAGTAGCGATATGCCCCCAGCCGTCCAGATAAAAAGCTATTGCATTTTTGCGTCCGGGCCCAGGTACATCAGCGCGCTGAGTCCAGGAGTTTAAGAAATAATTGTATTCCCAGAGGTCGTTGTGAAAAGTATGGGCGGCATCTTCGCCGGTGCCAAGATAGCAAACCGGAAACGCTGCCCAACCACAAGCCCCTGAACGCGCGCTACCCGGGAAATTAGCTTTCTGGATCCACTGATCAGTTTGCGGATTGTACATCCAGAAGTCTTGACACAGTGTGCCGTTGTCTCCAGTACCGACAAAACCGTAAGCGTCCATTGAAAACCCAACCGCAGCTCTGCGGGCCGTACCTGCAAAATCGCTGACTTGCTCCCAAGTGTTATTGCTTGGGTCATAAGCATAAAAATCTTTTCTGAGGCCGGTGGCACTAGAGCCCGTACCTACATATGCTTTGTTCCCCACTACAAAACTCACCGCTTCACGACGTGGCGCACCTGTAAAATTGGCTTTTTGCGTCCAGGCTTCGGTACTCCGATCGTATTCCCACAAATCATTCATAAAGCCAATGGTTTGGGTTTGGCCCATACACACATATCCTTTGGTTTGGCCTTCATGCATTAGAGAAAATGAAGTAGCACCAATTCTGGCCAAGCCATCGCCTCCGTCACCTCCCAAAGAAACTTCGTCGTCCCAATCGTTTTGGTCGGCGCGGTAAGAATACATTTTGCGTTTGTACTCAAAATCATCTGTGCCAGCTACAATATAGGCACGATTTTCAAGTACAAAAGAGCTCGCTGCAGCCTTTGGAGGGCCATTTACAGTATCTTTTTGCAGCCAATAATCTTGTGCACAGAGCAAGTTAATGACAAGTACTTGGAATAAAAGTAACGCAGCTTTTAAGTTCATGATTTCACTATTTTCTTATTCATGACCTGACCATCTTCCAACCTAAAACTGAGTAAATAAATACCGTTTTCTAGCGCAGAAAGGTCTATAGATGTATCAAATGAGTGAGCGAGTTTTACTTCTGATACTTTTCTTCCTGCGGCATTATAAATGTATACGCCAACTACTTGACTATTGAATCCATCGATTTTCAACTCATCTACAACTGGATTTGGATAAATTTTTAAAGCCGCTTCTAGTTCAGATAAAGCAGCATAGTTGCAAGGTGCATACACATACCAACTATCTTTTTTGCCCGAATATCCTTTGCCAGTGCCCACATAGGCTTTGTTATCGATGACAAATGAAATGGCGCTTTTGCGCTCACTACCACCAAATGCAGCTCGGAGTGTCCAGGAATTAGTTTTGGGATTGTATTCAATGAGGTCAGAAAGTAAGCCGCCGTTGTTGCCCAAACAAACAAAGCCGCGTTCTTCGAGTGCAAAAGTGCTTGCCGCTCCTCTTTCATAGCCGGGAAATGGTGCTATGGCTTGCCAATTATTGGCGCCTGGGTCATAGCAATACATGTCTTTTTTAAAAATATTTTGATCGGTACCCATGCCAACGTACGCTTTAGATCCGACGACAAATGAAAGCAATTGATAGCGCACTCCTCCTGGGAAATTGGCGCGCTGGATCCATTGGTTGTTGCTTGGTTTGTATTCCCAGAGCTGGTTACTATACAAATTTGGGCCGGTTTTGCCGCCACAGAGGTAGCCTTTTCCGCCAACTGAAAAACCTGTTGCAAAGTAAATTCCTCCGCCTCCCGCCCCCGGAAAATCGGCAATAGTAGCCCATGTATTTGTATTTGGATTGTAGCGCCAAAAATCTTTGAGTGTGTTGCCTGTTGGTCCGGAAACGGAATCCATACCAGAGCCTACAAATGCATAATTGTCTATGACAAATGAAATGGCATCGCGGCGTGTAGCGCCCGGGAGGTCGGCTTTTTGCGTCCAGGCATCAGTTTGTGGATCATAGGCCCATAAATCTTTATGTATGACTTCTGCAGTATCTAAACCACCGCACAGATAACCCAAACCACCAATGGAAAAACCAGTAGCACGTTCGCGTTTGCCCATGCCAACATCATT
>JBIIBL010000022.1:0-27454 GCA_044239425.1 Crocinitomicaceae bacterium
AGGGATTGGCCTCAATTAAAGAAATGGCAATGAGGGCTACGGCTCCGGCAGGAACGGCACTTGCCCCGGTGATATCCGTATCGGCATTTTGTAAAAGGGCGCTCAAGCCTCGGCCTAAAGCGGGTTGTTTTTTTGCATTAGAGCTCATGGTCTATCTCGATGATTTTGTCGTCGTTTCCTATTTTGGTAAGGTCGTTTTTTTGCAAGAGTTCGCGTGCAAAATTGAGGTAATTAATGGAGCCTTTTGAAGAGGCATCGTGCATCACGACGGTATTGCCGTGGCTAGACGCTTCGCTGAGGGTAGTGTTGCGATGAATAACGGTGTCAAAGACCAATTCTTGAAAATGGGTCTTGACTTCATCGACAACCTGATTGGCCAAACGCAAACGGGTGTCGTACATGGTGAGGATCATGCCTTCGATTTCGAGTGCAGGGTTGAGCCTTCCTTGTACAATTTTGATCGTGTTGAGTAATTTGCTCAGTCCCTCAAGTGCAAAATATTCGCATTGTACTGGAATCATGACGGCATCGGCAGCAACAAGTGCGTTAACGGTGATGAGACCAAGGGAGGGAGAGCAGTCGATCAGGATGAAGTCGTAGTCGTCTTTGATTTGCTCGAGGGCAGCACGCAAAAGGTACTCTCGGTTCGGCATATTGATCATTTCGAGTTCGGCGCCAACGAGGTCAACGTGTGATGGTAAGATAAAGAGGTTTGGATTACTCGTTTCGAGAATGGCTTCTTTCGCTGGGCGGTTATTGACGAGGCAATCGTAAATGTTTTGAACCGATTTAGGGTCAAAACCAGTACCTGAGGTTGCATTGGCCTGAGGATCCGCATCGACAATGAGTGTCTTGTATTCAAGCACACCCAAGCAACCACCTAGATTTATAGCGGTTGTTGTTTTTCCGACGCCACCTTTTTGATTGGCAATGGCAATGATTTTACCCATAATTGTTCAATTGAAATATAAAATTACAAGTTGTTCAGCATACTTTTTGTCCAACCAATAGGAACTTATTAACCATTTTCGAGCAATACCTGTCAATATCATTCATTCACAGTTGGTTAGCCCGAACCTTCTACTGCAATTTTTTCACTAATTTTACAACAATGAATGCAGTTAGGTATTACAGTATCGGAACTCACCCGAGCAACCATCTCCAGTTAGATGCCGCTACGGGCTCTCCTTTTCATTTAATGCTCTATAAAGATCAAAGAGGTCAGGTGTTGGTTGCCACCAGAATGGCACAGGCTTTATACCATCTAAATGGGTCGCAAAGAAACGAAATGCTGGCATTACAGCCCGGTGATCAACTGGCAGTAGGTGACCAGCAAATCAACTGGATGCAAGTTTTTGGCATTACCGCAGAAGAAATTATCGAAAGGCAAACAACAGAAGAAAACAATCAATCTGCTCAAAAAGGAATGCGTATTCAATTAGTTTTGATCTACTTGGCCATTATTGTGCTCCTTTTTTTAATGGCTTTTTACATTTAATGCCTAAAAAAAACAGCCTACCTATATACGGAATCAGAAATAATTTGTAATATTGCACCCCCGTTCAGTTGAATTGGGCTAAATTTTCAGAGATGAACGTCATTAAACAAATCGAGCAGGAGCTAATCGCCAAAAATGAATTACCAGCTTTCGGAGCCGGTGACACCATTATCGTATCATACCGTATTGTAGAGGGTAACAAAGAGCGTATCCAGCAATTCCAAGGTGTTGTATTGCAACGTCGTGGTGCTGGCGCAACCGAAACCTTCACTATCCGCAAAATGTCAGGTAACATTGGAGTAGAGCGTATCTTACCAGTTAATTCTCCTTTTATCGACAGCATCACCATCGTGAAACGCGGTGCAGTTCGTAGAGCACGTATTTTCTACTTCCGTGAGCGTACAGGTAAATCAGCACGTATCCGCGAGAAAAAGAACTTCGCAAGATAAAATCTTGATACCCAAATATTCAAAAAGGAGCTTATGCTCCTTTTTTTTTGCGCTATCATTTATGCTGCATCCTTGCAGTAACACCTTAAGGTTTTATTGAAAACTTACTCTAGCGAAAGAATTTCGAACTCTGTTCGTCTGTTGAGGGCGCGGTTCGTTGCAGAATCATTCGCTACTCTTGGTTGGCTTTCGCCATGACCTTTGTATTGGATACGCCCTTCCGCTATACCTAAAGAAGTGAGGTACGCAGCAACTTGTGCCGCTCTTTTCTCAGAGAGTACTTGGTTGCGTTGGGCATCGCCGATGTCGTCGGTGTGTCCGTTGATCTGGATGCTTAAATCGGTCTGTTTGCTCAGGTAAATGGCAAAGCCCTTGAGTAAAAATCGTGCATCGGCACTGAGCTGTGCGTCGTCGGTTTCAAAAACAATTGCTTCAATGGCGTAGGCGCTGCCTTCTTGTAGGGTGTCGATTTTTAAATCGGGGGCTTCAATTTTGAGCGTTTTGGTTTTTAAGGCGTTTGTGTCTAGTACAACTGCCTGAAAACTAAAATTCTCTTTGGTAACTTCTAAACTGATTTTTTGATCTACCTGAACAGCCAGGGCGTAAGTGCCATCTTCATTGCTCAGCGCAGAGATAGCACTGCTGTCGTTGTTTTCGTACCTGACCGACAACTCAGCGCCTGCAATGACCTTGCCGTTGCTGTCTTGTAAGCGGCCACTCAAGATGCGTGTTTCTTTTGGCCGAGCAGCTTCGTGCAATTCAAAACTGAAAATATCCCAGTTGGCTTGCTGCTGACTAGAAAAATAAGCTTGTTTGCCATCGGTAGAGACAAAAATACCAAGTTCGTCGGCGCTGGTATTGATCGGGAAGCCAATATTTTGAATAGGACCCCAGCCATTGGCTTCTTTGCGCATCACAAAAATATCTAGGCCGCCCATGCCCGGACGTTGTCTTCCACTTTCAGAAACAAAATAGAAGGTTTCGCCATCTTGATGGAAAAAGGGGCTTTTGTCTTTGCCCGGGGTATTGACGATACTGAATGGTTTGGCCATGCCCCAAGAACCGTCGGCTTGTTTTTCGCTGAAATAAATGTCGTTGTCTTGGCTTCCTTTTCGAAGGCTGGTAAAATAAAGAATTTTGCCATCGGCAGAGAGTGAGGGCTGCGCTTCCCAACCGTCTTTTGTATTGATGTTTGTTCCTAAATTCACGAGCGTGCTCCACTCGTATTGGTCTGTAGTTCCCTTTTTGAGCTTGAGCTTGGTGCTGTAGAGGTCGCAGTTGAGGTAATCCTTGTTATAAATGACTTCAGGTTTACAAGCGCATAAAATGAGTTCGCGGTTGTCTGCCGCTAAACTTGCCGAACCGTAATTTTGAAATTGACCGTTGTTGAACGGATGGGGTAGCGGCCTTCCTTTATTGAATTCGAGCGCTGTCATGTGTTCAGCAACCGTAAATTCTTCTTGCATGTAGCCCGATACATCGCCGAGGTTTGTTTTGTCGGCCTTTCTCGTGAAAAACAACATGCTGTTATCGGGGCTCAGCATCGGGAAGTATTCGTCTTGGGTGGAGCTCACGCCACTCACGCGCGCCACATTAAACGGCACCGGATTCGCTTTAGCGTCTATCGGGAAGCGCAGTTCTTTATAGACAGGTAAAATTTCTTCTTTGAGTTTGGTGTAGTTGCTGGCTTGTTCTCCGGGATACAGCGAGTCAAACGCCATGAAAGTTTCTAGGTAGTTCAGTGCAGTTGCTTTTTCGCTGAAACTGTAAAGTAAGCGCGCCGCATAAAAGTAGGCATCGGAATGATGACTTGGGCATTTTTGAATGCTGGCTTGGTAAAAAACGAGCGCTTTTTGCAAGAGTTTTTCACCTTCCGACCTCGCGTTATTTTGTTTGACCAACGCCATGCCCCGCTGATAATGGATCTGACCTAGATAAAAATAAGCCTGAACATTTTGAGGATATTTGCTCACGACAGCTGCTAGGCTTTGAACCTGCAATTCGAAGGTTTCTGCGCTGAAGGCTTCGTCTATGGCCTTGTTGATTTTTTTATCTGTGGTGCTGCAATTACTTGTTTGCCCGATGGCTATTGGCACCGCGCAAAGTAAGTGGAGTAAACAAAGAAATGTAACAAATTTCATCACCTGAGTTTAACGAACTTGGTCTAAAAAGTTACATATTTTGAAGGGTTTCTATGCAAAATGCGCAATCTGCAGCTGTGATATCAAGATGCGTTACCATTCTGATCATGCCGGGGCCAAAAGCCATGCATAAAATGCCTTTTTGTTTCAATTGCTCGATGAATAAGTCGCGTTGAGAGGCGTCTTTGAGGATGGCCACTACAATGTTGGTCTGCACTGGTACTACTTCTTGTATCTGGGGGCAAGTAGCCAGCGCTTGTTCGAGCTGCTTGGCGTGTAAATGGTCAAGTGGAATCCGCTCCACATTGTTTTGTAGTGCATATAAGCCGCCAGCTGCAATAATACCAGCCTGGCGCATGCCGCCACCCATTACTTTTCTCACACGGCGCGCTTTTTCAATAAATGTTGCACTCCCTAAGAGTAAAGAACCTACGGGTGCTCCCAAACCCTTTGAGAGACAAACTGAAATGCTGTCGTAATATGCTCCGTATGCCGCTGGGTCAAGTCTATTGACCGCTAATGCATTGAAAACTCTTGCACCATCGAGGTGCAGGGGCAGGTTTAATTCTTTGCATAGGCTACTTATTTGAGCTATTTCAGCAACGTCATACACTGCGCCGCCTCCGCGGTTGGCGGTATCTTCTAACGAGACAAGTTGGGTGAGCGGGAAGTGCACGTCGTGTTCAGGATTGATCCATTTAGAAATCGCAGCAGCTGTGATTCTGCCGCGGTCTCCGGGCAACAAGCGCACAGAGGCGCCTGAGTTTTTGGCAATACCTCCGCCTTCGTACTTATAGATATGGCTTTCTTCGTGGCAAATGATCTCTCCACCAGGTTGCACATGCACATTGATGGCAATTTGGTTGGTTTGTGTCCCCGAACTACAAAAAAGTGCAGCTTCTTTGCCAAAAAGCTTTGCGCCATAGGCTTCGAGTTCTAAAATTGTTGGGTCTTCTTTAAATACGTCGTCTCCAACAGGTGCATTTGCCATGGCAGTGCGCATTTCAGAAGAGGGTAGGGTTACGGTGTCGCTGCGTAAATCAATCATTTGCTTACTTTTGACAAAAGTACGAGAAGAAGTGATATGACCCTTGCTTTATTATTCATAATAGTGGTGACACCATTCCTTGGAGCACTAGCCACATTCTTCACAGGTTTTGGTCTCAATACCATTTTGGTCCCCGTGTTTATGATTTATTTTGATGCGCCTCTTGCTGTTTTGATGGCGGGCATCGTTCATCTTTGTAACAATATCTTGAAGGTTGCGCTCACAGCGCGGTCCATTAATTGGAACTTATTTCGAAATTTTGGCTTGCCAGCGCTGCTTTTTGCTTTTATTGGAGCGCAACTCCTCAACACCGTAAAGGATACCATCGGACCTCAGCTCACACCAGTTTTTGGCGGTATTTTTATCCTATTTGCTTTGTTGGAATTGTTCAATTGGAAATTACCCCTTCAAGGTCCATGGGCCATGCGCATTGGCGGCATTTTGAGTGGTTTTTTTGGTGGCTTCTCAGGGCATCAGGGCGCACTCAGGGCTTTGTTTCTGTCCAAACTGAAGATGGAACCGATTGTGTTTGTAGCCACAACCGCCTTTATTTCGCTGTTGGTTGACCTCACCAGGGTAAGTGTATATTTTTCGGGGTCATGGTTTTCTAATTACTACCCAACTTATATCATGCTTTATTGCGTGCCTTCGGCTTTGGCAGGGACCTTAATAGGGAGAAAGTACATTCAAAAGGTAAACCATGCCAAGTTGTCAATCATCGTGGGTGTTGCTTTATTAGCAATGGGTTTAACGATGGTTTTGGGCTACTTTAATCCGATCCATTAGCTTTCGGAAACAACTGCTTCTTGACGCCGTATTGGTCAATGACGTATTCTTCTAATTTTTCTCCTTTATTGGAATAAGTACAGCTGTAATTGAGCTTGCCATCGGTATAGAAGGTCTGGTGCAAGCCAACTGGTAGATCGGCGGTATACTTTTCTGAACTTAAGATTTGTCCGAGTTCGTTGTAGCTCACAAACGTGCCATTCTTTTTGCCGTCTTTCCACGTTTCGGTACGTGCTATTTTGCCGCTATCAAAAAAGTACGTCCAGGTACCATGTTTTTTACCGGCTTTAAAGTTGAGCTCGCTTTCCTTTTGACCATTCGCATTGTAGGTCATCTGTGCGCCTTCACTGAAACCATTCACATAATAACTTCTTTTTCTGACTTTTCCATTCGAAAAATAACTGCGCTGAGGGCCGTCGAGAATACCGTTTTTGTAATGTTTGTACATGAGTGTATCAGCTAGCGCATTAGAACTAAATTGAATAGACGGCCCATGGAGTTTGCCGTTTTGGTACCAAATTTCAAATTGGACACGATTGGTGGAGTCATAATAGATGTAGGTGGCGCCTTGCTCAACTCCAATTTGGTAGCTCTGAATAGCTTGGATGCAACCACTTTTGAAATAGGAGGTGTCTGTACCTTGACGCCTTCCATTGACAAAATTTAATTTCTCTTCGATGATAAAACTAGGGTAGCAGCTTACGCAATTACCAGTGTAAGGGGTTGCGTAATCTTTGCGCAATAAATATAAATTGTGGTCTTCGTCAAAAGCAATGCTCTCATGGCAATATTTAACGTTATTCATGGGGCAAACCTGCCGCGTACTTTGGCAAGGTTCGGGTACTTGAGCAAATAGGCCAAATGCTAAAATATAGAAGCAAAAGAAAACACAAAGTTTGACCATTTTTCTATTTGGATTATTTCTTTGGTAATTTCAGTAGCGATTCACGCATAAGTGCCGGTATTTCAATGCTTTTTTGTTGGTTTGAATTGAAACCAACTAGGGTACTGCTACCCGTTGTTTTGAGTTGACCGTTGACGTGAATTTCGTAACTCAGGGTAAAGCTCTTGGTGCCAATTTTGTCACAATACATCTGAATTTCAGGGGAGTCAGCTAACAAGATGGGTTGGATATACTGTACTTCGTTGTGTACCAATACCACGCCGTTTTCCATCCAGTCCCAGTTCGGGCCCACTAATAAATTGAAATAATGGATGCGGGTCATTTCAAAATAACTCAGGTAAATAGCGTTGTTGACATGCCCAAGAATGTCGATATCGGTGAGGCGGACTTGAATTTTGGCTGGTGAGATCACTTGTCTAGTTTTTGAAATAAAGAATTGTTGGAGATGTATTCTGGAACGAGTTCTTTCATGATGCTTACACTGGCTTCATTTTCTTGCAAAGCCGCCGTTGCCAAAAGTTGTTGAATGCTTTGATTTTGAGCCGAAGCGATGGGCCTTGTTTTGGCGATCAATATTTGCGGATGATACGTTGGAATGGTGTTTTCCGAATTGGCCAAGACTTCTTCGAAGCGTTTTTCACCGGGGCGCAGGCCTGTAATCTTGATGTCAATATCGGTATACGGACGCAAGCCGGATAACTGGATCATTTTTTTGGCAAGATCGAGAATTTTGACAGGCGCGCCCATGTCAAAAACGAAAATTTCACCACCATTGCCCATTGTTGCCGCCTCGAGTACCAGCTGGCAGGCTTCCGGAATGGTCATAAAGAACCGCGTGATGTGTTCGTCTGTGAGCGTAATCGGGCCGCCTTCGGCAATTTGCTTTTCAAAAATTGGAATAACAGAGCCGTTTGACCCTAGGACGTTTCCAAAGCGCGTGGTGATGTAGGCTGTGTGTTGGACTGTATTTAACTCGGTTACCAGCATTTCGGCGATGCGCTTTGAGGCGCCCATCACATTCGTCGGATTCACGGCTTTATCGGTAGAGATCATGATGAACTGATCTGCTTTGAACTTTGCGGCTAATTCAGCAATGAGTTTTGTACCTCCAATATTGTTTCGAATGGCCTCAGCAGGGTTGGCCTCCATGAGCGGCACGTGTTTATAGGCTGCCGCATGAAAGACCACTTGCGGACGATATAAATCATAGAGGCGTTCCATGCGTTGCGCATCGCAGATGTCTCCGATGACGTATTCAATTTGAACCGTTGTTTCGGTTTTTTGGAAACGTTGTTCAAGGTCAAAAAGTGCAGATTCTGCCTGATCCAAGAGTATTAACTTTGAGATTTTCTGCTGCAAAAGAGCCGCTGCGAGGCCGCTGCCAATGCTGCCCGCCGCACCTGTCACAAGGATGGTTTTGTTCAAGAAGTGTGCAGCTAACTTCGGATTATCCACCGAAATAACGGCTCTCCCTAACAAGCTATTGATGTCTATTTTTTTGAGACTGCTCATCTCAAAGGAGCCGTTTACCCAGGTTCGTGCTTCGGGAACTCTTTTGATTTGAATACCGAGGTCAAGAGCTAACTCTGTGAGTTCTTTGAGTTTGCTGCGCTCTATATTTTGCACTGCTATAATGAGCGTGCTAATTTGGTGCTTGCTCTTTAGTTGCGCTAAGTTGCTGAGCGGATAAACACGTGTGCCTTCAATACGCTTACCTTGGAGGCTGGCATCGTCATCTATAAAGCCAATGATGTGCTGTAGATTGGCGGTGTCTTTTTCAATGAGCCTTTTAGTGAGCTGACCAGATACACCTGCCCCAAAGATCAGAATGGCTTCTTCTTTGCCTTTGTCGCGTGTGTATTCTAAGTAGAGGAGTTTGACTACAAAACGACCTGCAATGATGAATGCGGAACTAAAAATGAGTTCCATAAGGAGTACAGAGTTGGGAAATAAGTAAACGCCATCTAATTGATGATAACGCACATAACTGCCAACTACAAAAAGTAGGCTAGCGCTTATTTCGGCAACTAAAATGCGTTTAAAATCACCAGTAGAAGTATACCTTACAAGTCCTTGATGGATTTGGAAAAACGCAAAAACGAGTAGCTTTACGACAATAAAGTACCAAAGTGACTTAGAGAGAATTGCCCATTCCGTTGCAACTAAAGAAAAATCCGCCTTGAGGTCAAAGCGGATTAAGTAGGCAAAAAACAAGGCGAAAAGATGAATGAGTAAGTCAAAAACGACAATCACCCATCTTGGTGTATTTTTTTTAAGTAGAAGCACACACAAAGATAGCAATAATCGCTATTCTCTAACGAGGTGAACCAGGCCGTGTTTTTCGATTTCATCACCGGCATTTGTCACGGTACGAGCAATATAGAAGTAAACGCCTTCATCCATTGCATTTCCGTTTTCGTCGGTGCCATCCCATTGGAAAGCAGGGTTGGTGTATTCACGAATGGTGTTGCCCCAACGGTTAACGATGATACACTCAAAAGAACTCAGGCCACCATAGAACAACATCTGAAAATGATCGTTATTGCCATCGCCATTTGGCGTAAATACGTTCGGAAGTTCGATGTCGCAGAAATAGAAATCTACGGTTGCGGTATCGATGAGTGTTCCACACATGTTGGTAGTGGAAATAATGTAATCGCCCGGCGTGGTCACTTGAATAGTAGGGGTAGTGGCGCCCGTACTCCAGAGGTAACTGACATTTTGAGGTTGTTGAACGCCAGCAATTGTTGCGGTTTCACCTATACAAAGGGTGGTGTCGATCACCGATGTAAAAGGATCGGCTACAAACGTAAGGCTGAAAGTTTGATTGAAACTACAAACGGTATCTTGAAGGTTGATCAAGTAAATACCAGCGGTATCGGCTGTAATGAGTGGGTTTTGACCATTTGGATTGCTAAACGTGATTTCGCTCGCATTGGAAGACCAATTACTGCCAGTGTAAGACAACACGCCAAATACTTGAAGGGTAAGGTTACACAAAACGGTATCTGACATTGGTGAAATAGGAGCAGGGATACTGTCGACAACCATTTGGGTGCTGTCTGCACAACCAATTTGATCAATAACAGTTACCCAATAAGTACCAGAATTTAGGTTGTTAAATACGCCAGTTGGATTTGTGCCTACTAAAGTATTTCCTTGATGCAACACAAATACATAAGGAGTAACACCTAAAGTGGAACTTGTCGTGATGCTACCGTCTTGTAAGCTACAAAATTCAAGCGTACTGGTAGTTTGTCCGAGTTCTGGATTGGTGGAAGGATAAATAGTTGCACTTGTGGTGTCGTGGCAGCCATTTACATCCTCTACATAAATCTGATAAATACCGGGTACGAGATTGCTGAAAATTGGACTCGCAGAAAATGTAGAGCCATTTGTGAGGCTGTATTGATAGGCTGGGGTGCCACCAGTGATGGTGAGGTCGATGATACCATTGTTGAGTCCGCAGGTGGTGGTTGTGACTACCATGTTGCTAATTTCGACGGAATCAACGCCAAGTAAAGCAGCTTGCACGGTGTCGGAACAGTTGTTTTGGTCGACCAAAATAACGGTGTAATTGTCGATGCCTAAACCGGTGAAGGTGCCGCTTGGTTGAAAATTAAGACCGTTGTTGATGCTGTAGGTATAGCCGCCGGCACCACCAGAGGAACTTGCTTCCAAACTACCGTTGCTGCTTCCGCATGTTGGGTTGTTTTCTAGTACGTTGTCAATTTGCGGGTAAGAGATGGTAAGGGTTATGGTGTCATAACAGATGTTGGTGCTGTCTGTCATCATGACAATATAACTTGTTGTGCCAGTTGGCGAGACAGGTGTTGGGTTGTTGCCAGTGTATACACCTGTTGGGTAAGAGAAGTTATCGTGCAGCCAAGTAATGGTGTAGCTTGGTATAGATGCAGAAATTGAGATGTTATCTAGGCCCCAGTGGTCGAAAGGAGCGCCAGAAACGGCAAGTTGAGTCCAGCGAAATTTGGTGGTTGCCGTTTGTGCTGCAAGAGGAATGTTTTCACAATATTGGTTCCATGAGGTCATGTAGGAGTCGTAGCCGCCATTAGGGCTCCAGTAGTTCATGGTGGTCCAGGTGGCGCCGTTGTCGATAGAATACTGAAGATATACACCTTCATTCGCTAAGTCTGGTCCTTCACATGGGGAGGGTTGTGCTTGGATGGAATAACGCATTTCAAAGCAAACCGTTCCACCTGCGGAAACATCCAAAGGAACAGTGGCCATGACGCGCGGTGCTACAGATTGATTTCCCATCCACATGAAGGCTGAGCCATCTAGTGATGGAACGCCACATGTGTTGTTGGCGATGGTAACGACCTGAGAGAAATCCCAGCCTAGAGGTTGCCCTGCATTGAAGTTCTCGCCAAAAGCCAAAATGCTTGTCCCGGAGCCGTTTACACTTAAAGTTGTAGAGCCATTACAAGGAACAATGGTGTCTTGAGCAATTGCCTGCACGGTACATTGCGCTTGTAAATTTTGACCAATGCCAAAAGAGAGCGCAAGTCCAAGAATGAGGTGCATGAATTTCATGGGAAGTAGTTTTAGTTTGGGTTACTGAACCGTGACGTGAAGGATGTTGTAGTCGGTCAGTTGAGTTTTGGTGAGGTGCGAAGGCATGTGGTCAAAAATGGTAAGCCCCATGTTGTTGCGGTCTAGGCAGACACCTTGCAATGTCTGGTTGGGTTGTAATGTTTGTGTGTAGAGGTATTCGTCGTGGCCACACGTTGCGCAGTTGTTGTCGTAATATAATTCAAAACTGTAAGAAACAGTTTTGACTTCGTTGGTGGTGTTGGTGATGGTCAGGGCTATTAAATCTGCTTGGTAGCCTTCAGAAGGTACATCGCAGTGTAATGGTGCAGTGGTGATTTTGATACCAGCCTGATTGATAGATTTTTGAGCGAAAAGAGCGCTGCTACCGATGAGTAAGCTAAAAATTGTAGTGTAAAGTTTCATATAGAAAGTTTAGTTTTGTGCATTGACGCAAAGCAACAGACTTTGGTTGCATGCGAGTAAAAATAATTCAAAAAATTGAATCTTGAAAGAAATCGAACGCAAGTTTCTAGTAGCCAACGACTCCTGGAAAACCGCTAAATGCATTGGGCAGCGCGAAATGAAACAAGCCTACCTGTTGCGCGGAGCCGATCGCTCAGTGCGCATTAGGGTTACAGACAACATGGCGTTATTTACGATCAAGCTTGGCACAGGACTTACGCGCAGCGAATTTGAATACGAAATTCCGACAGATGAAGCCAATGAAATGATTGAAGAAGCTAAGCTACCTTGCTTGCATAAAACGCGGTTTTATATTCAAAACGGCAACGACACTTGGGAACTAGATGTTTTTCATGGTGCGCTAAAAGGTTTGTTGCTTGCCGAATTGGAACTGACAGAAGAAACGCAGTTCTTTGAAAAACCGAATTGGCTTGGTGAAGAAGTGACTTTTGATCCAGCCTATCTCAATTCGAACCTGATCGACCGCTTGTAGTTCCTTAAAATGCTTCTTTTTGCAACGGTTCTTTTAAAAGATCAATGCAGGTGCAGCCCATCTCGATGCCAAAGAATGCTTCGAATTCAGCGAGTTCGGTCCATTTAGGCCAAAGCCCCTCGTCTTCGCTGATGCTACTGAATTCCTGAGCTGCAATTTTTTTGGCGTATTGCTTCAGGATCAATTCGTCGTCCCAGAATTCTTCTTCAATTAAGTATACACTTCCCTCGGCGTGTTCATCGATGAGGAGGTCTTGGTCGATATCGTTAGCCCAGTCTAGAAATGGTTTTCTAGGGCTGACAAAAATAAATCCGCGGTTCACTAAATTCATAAGGCAACAATTTGAGCATTTTGATACTTCAACCATTTGGTTCGTTTTTTTGGCTGGGAATACAAAATATATTTACAATCTGAACCTGTTGTGGTGCCGCTGTACCAACGCAACCATTTTTTGAAATCGATGGTGCGCTTGCTTCCAATGAACAAGATTTGCTTTTCTGCAATAAGCATCAAATTGTAATGAACACTGGGTACATTTCCTTTCAATAGCGGAACACTAGTATTGTTTTTTCCGGCCTGATCGAGCCAATTGTAAAATGCTTCAAGGCAAGCGCTGCTATCTTTAAAACTCCAAGTGCAGAATTGAAATGAAGTTTTACTTGAATCTTGTAATATATAACGCTGAATGTTAGCGGTGAATCTATTGAGAAACCCAAGCTCATCTAGACTATCGATGCTGAGCTGCGCGATTTGCATAGACGCGGAGTCATTGGCATAATAATTGAGAAAACGTCCGAGTGTGTCCTTTGCTTTTTTTGGGTCGTTTTGGGTCTTGTTGGCGTTGGAGTGGGGGCGAATGGAATCCAGTGATACAGGCTTCTTTTGGTCGTCTTGTCCGCAGGCAAACAAGACGAGGCTAAAAAGTCCGAAAAGATAGACGAGAAGTTTGTTTAGTGCACGCATCTTTTAATTAATTTTGAAACAAATTTAACAACTATGAAACAAATCGCACTTTTTATTCTTTTGGCTTTATTAGCTGCTTCTTGCGGAACCAAAATACCATACACTACAGCCATTCGCGATGAATTCAGCCTAGATTCCGAGGCCAAGCTTCGTCAGGTCCAATTTTACACCTCACACACCATTATCCTCAATCAAATCAACAAACAGTCAAGCGAACTCACTACTCAAAATGGCGCGTTGGTTTCGAGTTCTAATTCTCAGTCTGAATCTGTTATTATTCCGGCAGGCACGCGTTGCATTTTCGAGAATTTCGGCGATGCAGGTCAGTTATTGGTGCGCTTTGAAACCGGTGACCAACGCTACATTCCATTCACTACCAAAACAGACGGCGCAAGTGTACGTCGTTTTTACCTAGATGCCGACTGGTCTGCGTCAGGAGGTGCCCGCATCAGCTACGGTGGCAACGATTACAAAGTAGACCTCACCAGAGGAGCACCAAGAGCAGCACATCTATTAATTGTCAAGAAAAAATTAGAGCGCACCAAACGCAAAGAACGTGTTGTTCGCGGTTTAAAAGTATAAGTTCAATGTCAGCAACCTCCTCCATCACTTACCAAGCGCAACACTTCGGTAACGAAGAACTCATTCAGATTTACAAACAACTCGCATTGCCTCGCCTCATCGAGGAGAAAATGCTCATCTTGCTACGCCAAGGCAAAATCACCAAGTGGTTTTCTGGCTGGGGTCAAGAAGCGGTATCGGTAGGTTGTGCCTATGCCATGGCCGAACACGAATACATCTTGCCCATGCACCGCAATTTGGGGGTTTTTACCACTCGTCAAATTCCATTGCAGCGCTTGTTTGCCCAGTTTCAAGGTAAAACCGACGGCTACACCAAAGGCCGCGACCGCAGTTTTCATTTCGGAACCCAAGACCACAAATTAGTGGGCATGATCTCCCATCTTGGTCCTCAGTTGGGCATCGCCGACGGCATTGCGCTTTCAGCCAAAATTCGCCAAACCACCGACACCACGCTTGTTTTTTCAGGCGACGGCGGGGCATCCGAAGGCGACTTTCACGAAGCACTCAACGTTGCCGCAGTTTGGCAACTCCCCGTTATTTTTGCCATCGAAAACAACCGTTGGGGCCTGAGTACACCATCTTCTGAACAATTTCGTTGTAAACATTTTATCGATAAAGGCATTGGCTACGGGATGGACGCCATTCAAGTCGATGGCAACAATATTCTTGAGGTTATAGAAGCGGTGCGCAATATCCGCAGCCAAATTCAAGAACAACCGCGTCCATTTATTTTAGAATTGATGACCTTCAGAATGCGCGGCCATGAAGAGGCCTCGGGCACCAAATATTATCCAGAAGGCCTGCAAGCCGAATGGGAACCCAAAGACCCTGTAACAAATTTTGAAGCGTTTTTACGCGAACAAAACATCCTCGATCAGGGAGCAATCGACCAAATTAAGCACCAATTCAAAGAAGAAATTCAGGTGGCTTTCGATGCAGCCAATGCAGCTCCCAAAATTATCCCAGATCTTGCACAAGAATTGTCCGATGTATACGCGCCTCATGAATTCAAGTCAGTTGAGCCAGGCGCCGATTCAGAAGAAGTTCGTTTCATCGATGCCATTCAAGATGGCTTGCGTACGGCCATGCAAACGCACAACAATTTGGTACTCATGGGCCAAGACATCGCAGAATACGGTGGTGCATTTAAGGTTACCGAAGGCTTCGTCGAGCTTTTTGGCAAAGACCGCGTGCGCAATACGCCACTCTGTGAATCAGCCATCATTGGAGCAGGTTTAGGGCTCAGCATTGCCGGCATGAAAGCAATGGTCGAGATGCAATTTGCCGATTTCGTTAGTGTCGGCTTCAATCAAATCATTAATAACCTCGCCAAGTTGCATTGGCGCTGGGGACAAAACGCCGATGTAGTTGTGCGCATGCCTACTGGCGCAGGTACAGCCGCCGGTCCTTTTCATTCCCAAAGCAATGAAGCTTGGTTTGCGCATACACCAGGTTTAAAGGTTGTGTATCCTTCAAATCCACACGATGCTAAAGGTCTTTTGCTTGCCGCTTTTGAAGACCCCAACCCGGTTTTGTTCTTCGAGCATAAGTTCTTGTACCGCAGCTTAAAAGGCAATGTGCCAGATGGTTATTACAATACGCCAATTGGCAAAGCAGCGAGTGTTCAGCAGGGCACCGACCTCACCATTATTACCTATGGTTTGGGTGTACATTGGGCGCTAGAAGCCGCAGCCGAACGTCCGCAGTATTCTTTTGAAATCCTAGATCTCAGAACGCTCTTGCCACTCGATTTAGACGCTATCATCGCTGCGGCTTCCAAAACAGGCAGAGTTATCGTATTACACGAGGACACCCTTACCGCCGGAGTCGGTGGAGAAATCGTAGCCTTGGTCAACGAACATTGCTTTGAACAACTAGACGCACCTGTGTTGCGCGTGGCATCTCTAGATACACCTGTGCCTTTTGCTGCCGATTTAGAGCAGCAATTCCTTGCTCAACGCAGATTGCTCCCTACCATAGACAAACTTCTGGCCTACTGAGTACCTTGAGACAAAAACCACTACTTAAGTATTTTTTGTTGTTGCTGCTCAGCATGAGCATTCTCCGTTTGGCTTTTACCTGGCAAAACGCCGCGTTTTTCAAACAGATTGACCTCCAGCTATTTTTAGTCGGGAGCTATTTTGATGCCATTACAATTGCGTTGCTTTCCATGCCGCTTTTTTTGTTGGTACATCCTTTGCGCAAGCAATTCAATCTGAGGTTAAAAGCAATTGTCACATGGCTAACCAAATGTTATTTAGTCGTCATAGGTCTCATCATTCTTTTGCTCAACACCTGGGATATCGCTTATTTTTCCTACACCCAAAAACGTTCGGGCTTTAGTTACTTTTTGCATTTACTCACTGGAACCGAAACGAGTTCACTCGCTGGCGAATTCTTGAAAGAATTTTGGTGGTTGCCCTTGCTTTTCTTCGTTTTGGCTTTTGTTTTGTGGCGTGCGCTTGTTCGTTTTGGCAATGAAGAACCTACTAAATCTAGCAAAAGGGCATGGCTTCAGTTTTTCTTGATTTTGACGCTTGCCATAATACTTGGGCGGGGTGGCGTACAATTGCGTCCAATTGGTATTGTAGATGCAACAGCCTTGAGCAGCCTCGAACAAGCATCAATTGTACTCAATACCGCCTTTACAGTCTTGAAAACAACTGATGAAGGCAGTGCGCAACTACTGCAATTTCATGATCAAAATTCAATGCGCAAATTCCTGCCATCAAAAGAAGGAAGCGCACTGAGCGTTTTGCCTAAAAACACAAATGTTGTTGTCATAATATTAGAGAGTTTCGGCACAAATTATGCGGGTCCGAATAGTCCAAAATCGTACTCACCCTTTTTGGATTCACTCGTTCAAAAAGGTTTGTTCTTTGATTACGCCATTGCCAATGGCCGTACCTCTATGGATGCCGTGCCTGCTATTTTGGCCGGAATACCATCTTGGCTCCCTGAATCCTATATTTTATCACCTTATTGCAGCAATCAGCTCAATAGTTTGCCGCAAATACTCAAAGATCAAGGCTATCAAACCTCCTTTTATCATGGCGCAAAGGAAGGCTCCATGAGTTTCAAGAGTTTTACCAAGGCCATTGGTGTCGATACTTATAAAGGACTAGAGTCTTATCCCAATCAGGCGCATTTTGATGGCAATTGGGGAGTTTGGGATCACCACATGCTTTCTTATTTTGGAAAAGAACTTAGTCAGCAGCAGCCCTTCTTTAGCTCTATTTTTACCCTGAGTTCGCATCATCCGTATACGGTTCCGACGTCATATAAAGGCCAGTTAAAGAGCGGTCCTGAACCACTTTGTAAAACCATCTCATACACAGACCAATCCTTGAGCCGTTTTTTCAAACGTTTTCAAAACGAAGCTTGGTTTAAGAATACGTTATTTGTCATTACTGCAGATCATGTCGGGCCCACCCGTCAAAAACAATTCCAAACACTAGATTGGCGTTACCGCATTCCAATTGCATTCTATCACCCTTCAAAAGCGCTTCCAAAGCCTTTCAAAGGCGTTGTTTTTCAACAAATTGACATCATGCCAACTGTACTCGACATGTTAGGGTTGCAAAAAGCTGCTTTTCAATTGGGTTCCTCTTGTTTTGAACACAACCAAAGCCAAAAAATGGTCTACGATAACGGTAATTTGCTATCGTTCATCTACAACGGCACCAATTTATTACCAATTGCCTGGACACCAAATGTAAAGCGGAACTATACCAAAGACCAAGCACAAATCAGCCAACAAATGAGCGCGCTTTATCAACATTACATGAATAGTTTGATTGAAAACCGCTGTAGTAAACAAACCATCAAGTCCCGCTTCCCATAGAATTGCTTATCTTTGTGCTTTCAAAGAAAGCATCCTATGGCCGAAAAAAAAGTCACCCGTCAAGAAGATTACGCAACCTGGTACAACGACCTCGTCTATAAAGCCGACCTCGCTGAACACTCCGATGTCCGTGGCTGTATGGTCATCAAACCTTATGGCTATGCCATCTGGGAAAACATGCGTGACGTCCTAGATGCCAAGTTCAAAGAAACTGGCCATTCCAATGCTTATTTTCCGCTTTTTATTCCGAAAAGTTATTTGAGTAAAGAAGCTGCCCACGTCGATGGCTTTGCCAAAGAATGTGCTGTGGTTACACACTACCGCCTCAAAAATGCCGAAGACGGCAGTGGCGTAATTGTCGATCCAGATGCCAAATTGCAAGAAGAACTCATTGTGCGTCCTACTTCAGAAACCATCATCTGGAACTCCTACAAGAACTGGATACAATCTTACCGAGACCTCCCCATCCTTATTAACCAATGGGCTAACGTCGTACGTTGGGAAATGCGCACGCGTTTGTTTTTGCGCACCTCAGAATTTTTATGGCAAGAAGGCCACACCGCGCATGCCACCAAAACCGAAGCCATTGCAGAAGCAGAACAAATGCTAAATGTCTACGCTGATTTCGCCGAAAACTACATGGCCATGCCCGTACTCAAAGGCCGCAAAACCGCAAGTGAGCGTTTTGCAGGTGCCGAAGACACACTCTGTATCGAGGCGCTAATGCAAGATGGCAAGGCCCTTCAAGCCGGAACCAGCCACTTTTTAGGTCAGAACTTTGCCAAAGCTTTCGACGTCAAATTTGCCGACAAAGAAGGTAAGCTCGACTTCGTATGGGCCACCTCATGGGGTGTTTCCACGCGTTTAATGGGCGCACTCATCATGACACACTCCGACGACGAAGGCTTAGTGGTGCCACCAGCGCTTGCACCAATTCAAGTAGTGGCTGTGCCCATCTATCGCACAGAAGATGAACGCGAGCAAATCACCGCTAAGTTCAAACAATTGGCAGCCGAACTCAAAGCCAAAGGCATCCGTTTCAAATACGACGACGACGACAACCGCCGCCCAGGCTGGAAATTTGCCGAATACGAAACTAAAGGCGTTCCGGTGCGCTTGGCCATGGGCCCAAGAGACCTCGAAAATGGCAAAATTGAAGTCGCTCGCCGCGATACCAAAACCAAAGAAACCCTCGACTTCGACAACTTGGTGGTTGCCATTGAAGCGCTCCTCCAAGACATCCAACAAAATCTCCTTCAACGCGCCACCGATTTCCGTGCGGCTAATACCCACAACATAGACTCCTACGAAGCATTCAAAGTAGAAATTGAAAAAGGAGGCTTCTTTTTAGCGCACTGGGACGGCACACCAGAAACCGAAGAGCTCATTAAGCAAGAAACAAAAGCCACCATTCGCTGCATTCCTTTTGATCAAGCACCAGAAACTGGCGTTTGTATGGTCACGGGTAAGCCTTCTGCTGGTCGCGTTGTATTTGCCAAAGCGTATTAATGGCGGTTTTTGCTTTTAAGGATTTCGTTGTTCATCAAAACAACGCCCCTTTAAAAGTAAATACCGACGCTATTTTATTAGGTGCCTCAATACCCAGAATTCCCGAACACGCCAAGGTTTTAGACGTAGGCACAGGCAACGGCGCTATCGCCTTGCTGCTTGCTTTGCGTTTCCCAACGGCTTCTATTACAGGCATAGACCCTCATTTTGGCGCCTTTTCTGATGCGCAACTGAATTTTCAACAAGCTGCTTTTTTTGAGCGGCTTCGCGCACTCAATTGTTCGTTAGCTGAACTTCCCGGTACAGATCACTACGACATCATCGTTTCGAATCCGCCGTATTTCATCGATAGCCTGGTGGCTGAAAATCTAGAAGGCCAGCAAGCGAAGCATGTGTCTGCCGAAGCTTATTATGAGCTTTTAGAAGATATGAGGTCAAGATTGACAGAAGATGGTCAATTATGGCTCATTCTACCCCCAAAGGTTGCGCTCCAAACAATAGAATTTTTTGCAACAAAAGGCTTTGATTGTAGCCAAAAACTGCGGTTTCATGCCCATCCTTCAAAACCTGACAAACGTTGGGTGGTTTGTTTTGAAAACAAGAAAGGCGTTTGTGAAGTACAGGAGTTTTGCATTCGCAATGCAGATGGAACTTACCATGTAAATTACCGCCAATTAGCAGGAAGGTATCACGACCGTCCGATCTAAATTTTCTTTTTGAGTCTAGATAAATCTGTACTCAGGCCAATGGTTTGAATACTGCCTGCCTTAGAGTAGAATTGAATCGCGTAGTCGAGGTCGAAACGCTTGACGTGCAGGCGTGTACCAAAAGAAAAACCAGCCAAGCCAGGAAAATCAGTGAGTTTAAGTTGTTGACGTCGGTTGTAATCAAAGCCCAAGCGCATTTGAATGGCTCCTTTCGGGATGAGTTCAAGTTGGAATTGCAAGTGATTAGCGATTTTCTCACCTAAATTAGGTGTATAAACCTGAATGGTGTCGCCAGTTAAGGGGTCGAGTGTTTCTTTAGCGTTTGGGTCGAGCCAAATATTTTCTGGACGGTTGAGTGCATGACCCACCAAATGAAAACGAAAGGGTGCATGTGCCAAGCGGTAACTTACTGCTGCGTAGATATCGAGCGGAAGCACCGATTGCGACTGTGGCGTATAATCTTTAAAAACAAAACCCGCATTGCGCACGCCGATGGAGGCAATAAAGAGTTCTTTGGGATGAATAAGTAGTGCAGAAAGGTTGGTAGATACACCGTAAGCACTGAAGCGCTCTAAATTTGATCCTAGTAAATTGAGTTGTACACCAATTCTAAAGTACGGATTGGGCGCGTAGCAATAACTTGTTCCGATGTTGTAATCAAGCGCAGTAAAAGTCCCGGTTTGCAAACCTTCAATTGAAGTTTGGTTAAAAGAACCATAGTTCATGTAGCGAATGTAGGGTGCAAAAACGCCCCATTTGGTTCGAAAGGCACTCACCAATGTGCCGTAATGTACGCCGCTGGGTAATATTCCGACTGAGGTATGGAATTGCTGCACAATTTTAGCGTCTAGGAGGGCAGGTTGGTCTAGGCTTAAACTCACTTCTTTATCGTTAACCGCGTAGAGTCTGCCGCCAACGCCTGCATTTTTTGCATTATTGAGTTGGTTGAGGTAGCTAAAGGAGGTTGTGCCCCAGGTATATTGCGCGCTTACATTGAAAATAACACCAAAAAGAAGGAAGCAAATAATTTTCATAGTCCTTAAACGAAAAACGTTCATTTAGATTGTGAAAATACAATAAAATTTGGCGTCAACTACTTTGGAACAATAATTGTATGTGGCCAAGATATGAAGCCTACAAGTATCCACTACAGCCAATTTGAAAGCCTCTACGCCAACGAGCAAAGGTTTTTCAAGCACATCATTGCCCGCTATTTTAACGGTGCTCAACAACAAGATGTACTCCAAGATTTCTCGATTCATTTATTTGCTTTGCTCACACAAAAGCAGGCTGAGGACGCACATCTTTTTGATTCAAAGGCTTGGCTAAGAACTGTTTTAGTTCATTTTTGTATTTCGCAGCTGCGCAAAGAGCAAGCTCAAAAAAATAGCGTTTGGAAGCAAACAACTGTTCAGCATAATTTAGTGGCCAAGGAGGCTACGCTTCAACAAGAATTGGAGATACAACTGTTGTGTCAGCAGGCATTAGGTTGTGTGTCCAAAAAAGAAGCACTTGTCTTAAAGATGAAATACGAATACAAGCGCAGTACCAAAGAAATCGAGCATAGATTAGAACTTCAGCATGTCGATGTGTTAATTGCGCGCATAAAGGCAAAAATCAAGAAAAAAATGGGCCGTATAGAACTCGACTGGCTATAATTAGCTGTTGTCTGGTTCTGTTTTACTCAGAAATTGAGGTGTCTTTCCTTTTTTTCTGGGTAGATGTCTGCAATGGTGACTAAAATGGCGGTTTCTTCAACGTCGCCAAAATCGGCATTCACAGCTGTGTCAAAGGTGCGCATGGTAGGCGAGAGGTTCATGTAGATGTTCATGAGTGGCGGAATAAAGGTGCCGCAGTCACGCACAAACTGATTGAGTACCTTGAAGCCTTCTTTAAAATCTAAGCCATTGATGAGTTGCAAGTAGTTAGCTGCGTTGCTTTTGTAATTGAGCGGGTGATACGCAGTAATGAGCTGGTCTGAATCCTTGAAATAGTATTGTAAAAAATTAAGTAAGAAATCGCGGCTTTCTCGGTTGTAGTCAGGGTACATAGTCACTTTTCCAAAGAAATACTTCACCTCTGGGTAAAAGCGGATCAGCGCCCCAAGGCCATCCCAGATGTTGTCAAGGGCAAACAAACCTTTCTTGGGATTCACGTTCGGTTGGACCCAACTGCGTCCTAGTTCGATCGTGTAAGGCAAGAAATCCGATTTAAAGGTGTCGCTGAAATTGAAGTAATGGACAGTAGATAGTTGAAAGTCTCCGTTTGCATCTTTAGCGTCGGCACATACTTTATAGCGGTAACCACCAATAATTTCTTGATCTTCTACGGACCACACAATGAGTTGTTCGTAGGCGTAGGGGCCGAAGTCGTGGTCGTCTAGGTCTACTTCCTGGCCCGTGCCGCCACCAGCTGCACGAAAAGTGAGTTCGCGCAAGCGCCCAATTTCTTGAAGTACATGGGGTGCATTGGTCGCATTTACGCGATAAATTTCGTTGCCGCCTTTACGGGTACTTCGCAAAAAGCGCTCGGGGCTCAATTCTTGGCGAAGAACAACGCTATCAATAGGGTCAATGAGTTTTTTCATGGCTTGATTTTAGGCTGTAGACGTGGTTTTTTACCCAATTGGCGGCCGTGTAGTCGTCTAGGTTTTGCGGGATATCTTGGGGGGTGAGGGGTTGGCCAATGACAAACGAAATTTTACCTTTTTTTTGTTTGTACATTTCGTCTGCAAGCAAAAACATTTCAACATTCGCTTTGATACCTACGCGTTTGCGCCAGCGATTGACGCGATAAAACGTCTTGGACAAGCGGCCTTCGATGTAGATAGGTACAATTGGTCTGTTCAAGGCGCGGGCATAGGTCATGAATGTTTTTTTCCATTCGGGTTCAACAATTTGACCATAATGAATGCGGGTCACCATTCCGGCCGGAAAAATAATGACAGCTTGCTCTTTTTCAAAAGCACTGCGGATATTTTGACGAACGCCACCATGGTTGCGTCCAAATTTGTTGATGCCTACAAATAGGTTGGACAGTTGTGTGATATTGAGCAAGAGGTCGTTGACGATAAGTGCGACATCTGATCTTTTTTGGCGTATGGCATGAATCAGTGCTACGCCATCCATGCCGCCTAGCGGATGGTTTAATGCGAGTATGACGCCTCCGTTCGCAGGAATGTGTTCCAAGCCCTGAACGTCGATGTCAATTTGAAAATAGTCGATGATGGCTTCGCAAAAGTCGTGGTCTTTGAGGTGTCCTTTGGCTTTGATAAACGCGTTTATTTCGTTCTGATGCAGTTTTCGCTTCAAAAAAGCAAGTACAAAACGCGGGAGCCACTTGAGTAAACGTGGGTTTTTACTTTTGATGAGTGCTTCGATGTCGATGTAATCCTGCTGAGACATACTGCAAAATTAAACGGAAAAATCAAATGTGAGTTCTAGGCCATCAAAAGCCAAGCTAACATGCGGTGGTAGTTTTTCACATACTTGTTCGTGTAAGCCGAAGAGATGCGAAATATGCGTCAAATAACTCCTTTTGGGCTTGAGTTCAGCGATGAGTTCGAGCGCTTCGTCTAAATTAAAATGTGAAGGATGGCTATATTCGTGAAGTGCATTTATAATGAAGACATCGAGGTTTTTCAGCTTTTCTTTTTCGGTGGCTGAAATGGTTTTTGCATCGGTAATGTATGCTAGTTTTCCAATTCTAAATCCTAATACTTGCATTTTATGGTGCCAAACTTCAATCGCTTTAAGGGGGTAGCTGCGTAATTGAAACAGACCTTTTTCAAGGTGAGTTATTTCAAACTTAGGTACACCAGGATAAGGGTTTTCTTCAAAAGCATAGTAATACTCTCTTCTGAGCGCTTGTTCTACCTTGGGTGTGCAATAAATAGGAAAGGCTGCTTTGTTTTGATGATTAAAGGCGCGAATGTCGTCTAGGCCGGCAATATGGTCTTTGTGTTCGTGGGTTAATAGGATCGCATCTAGCTTTTGAACTTTGGCCCTGAGCATTTGTTGGCGAAAATCGGGACCTGCGTCAATGGCAAAAGTCAAGTCAGGAACTTCGACGAGGACACTAACCCTTAGGCGTTGGTCTTTGGGGTCAGTAGATTGGCAAGTTGGGCATTGACATCCAATCACCGGCACCCCTTGTGAAGTACCCGAACCCAAAAAAGTGAGCTTACCTGTTGTTTTTGCACTCATTTGTTGATTGGAGTTAAATCTATGCGCTTTTGCCCAGTAGGTTTGCGCATGAACTGATGCACGATTGTTTTGTTGTCGCGGTTTTCTTTCTCGGTTTGAATATAGCGACTCCAGTGCAAAGGTTCTTTGCCATGAAAATGAAAGGGTGCATAACCGTAACCGCGGTAAATTCCATTTTCGATCCAAACCAAACTTTTTTCTCCTTTGTTACGGCCTTTATCGACTAAAAAAAAGGTATCGCCATTGAATTGCAGTTGGTCTATATAGGTCTGAACTCTTTGGTTATAGGAGGAAGGCTCTTCTTCTTGAACGCAAGCGCCTTTACATTGATGAATGGTGTATTGAAAACATGCGCTTTGCGTAGGGTAGAGGTAGCAGAGTTTCTGGCAAAGTTCGAGTTTCTCGGCTATGTGTTCGAGGTAACTTTGAGCGTCTTTTCTGGAGGTGAATTGTAGAAGTGGTTCCTCGTCTTTTTTGGCAGTACTCTCAATCTTAAGGCGCAAATAACCATCGAAGTCTTGTTGGTCATAGAGTCCAAAAGGAAATAAACTTTTGCGCAACTTGCGGTTGTATATTGGTTTGTGTTCTTTGATGAGGTTAGATTCTATCAACATTGCAATGAGTTCCGAGCCTGTTAATTCGTATTCTACTCGGCAAACATCTTGGATCATTTGCTGCCCCTTTGCTGTTTTGGTATTGCGCAAATGTTGCTCGATGCGCTTTTTGATGTGAATGCTCTTGCCAATATAAATGAGTTGATTGAACTCGTTGTAAAGTTTGTAGACGCCAGTTTTGTTGGGAAGTTCTTCTATGCTTTCTAAACTGAGGTTCGGATGCACCG
This sequence comes from Crocinitomicaceae bacterium, assembly GCA_044239425.1. Classification (GTDB taxonomy): domain Bacteria; phylum Bacteroidota; class Bacteroidia; order Flavobacteriales_D; family Crocinitomicaceae; genus UBA952. Next base: position 24,987 of record JBIIBL010000022.1, read on the forward strand.
ACTTCGGGTTGAGTACGTCTTGAATAAAAGTACTGAGCTCATTTTTGTCTTGTTGAATGAGGATAGTGAAGAGCGCTGCAGTTGCTTTGGCATCGCCGTCGGCGCGGTGGCGTGCAGCATTTGGAATACCGAGGTCGGTACAAATTTTACCGAGGCTATAAGAGGCATGCCCCGGAAGTACAATGCGCGAAGCGCGCACCGTACAAAGCTGTGGCATTCGGAATTCATAACCCAAGCGCTTGAATTCACTTTTGAACATGCCGTAGTCAAAAGCAACGTTGTGAGCCACAAAAACGCAGCCTTCGCAAAATTCGATGATTTGCTTGGCGAGTTCATAAAACTTTGGTGCATCGGCCACCATTTTATCGGTGATACCCGTCAGGCGCACAATAAATTCGGGAATGGCTTGTTCTGGATTGACCAAACTCTGGAAGTGGTCAATAACTTGTGTTCCGTCGTGCTTGTACATGGCCAATTCCGTGATTTTGGAATCTTTGGTGTTGCCTCCTGTGGTTTCGACATCGACGATAACATAGTTCATGTGTACGAAGTTAGAAAAAACCGCGGGTCTGTGTTTTTGTCTGCTTTCAATTTTTTAGTTTTCTATGACAAAAAAATATTTTTGTAGGAAAACGTCAATTTAAATTTGTCAGTAAAACTTCTCCTACTTCAAGTACACATCGTTCAAACCATCGCCATCTATTTAACGACGGTATTTACCTAACTTTTTGAATCAAATTGCTTAGATCTGTACGATCTTATCTTTAGGGTGGCGTACCTTGAAGTCATAGTCAAAGGTTTGGTTGTCCTTGGCCTTGAGCTTCAATTGCCATTCGATGAGTCCCGTTTTTTCATCGATGCTACCTTTGCCTAAATTTGATTTCTCAATGGTGATTTCAGGGTTGGTGGTGAGCGGAATTTGATCCTGAATAATGAGCTCAATATCTGAAGACTTTAGGTTGCGTACTTCAATGTTGTAAGCAAAGCTGCGTTCCTTTTTATCCTGAATAATGCGCTCTTTACTTTGGTTTTTCAGGAGCGTACGCTTCACAACGATGTTTGGATCTTTACCCAACGACAAATTGAGGGTGTCGTCCATGGTGGTGGGGTCGAGGTAGGTTTCGCCGATGTAGGTGCCATCAAAGAAGATGTTCGCCTTGGCTGGTACGAGTTGAAGTTCGTCTAGTTTGGTCATTTGTGCGACCAAATATACTCCCGGATCTAACTTCGGAACAGCATAGTAACGGAAACTTGTGTTGAGTTCAGACTGCTTAACTAACACCATGCGCACCTGATTGTCGGAGGCAATGCTATAGTTGAGGTCAATCTTGAATTCGGCAGAAATGAGTTGTTGTACAATTGTAGTGAATTGTTCAGCCCCGAGTGCAGCAGGTTCTGCTACACCATTTGTTGAGTATGAGTACATAAAACCCATGTTCATGGCAGCGCTATTTACAGCTGGTGCATCATCGGAAAAAGCATCAGTACGGACTTTGGATTTTTCTTCTAATTTTTTTCTAAATTCTTGGTAGTCGATATACCACGGGCTGAGTTCGGGTTTGGTTTTGTTGGCGTAAGGGTTGTTGGTCGAGATACTGAGCTTGACGTCGTCCCAGTCTAAACCGGTTTGTTGGCGTACTTGCGCTTTGTAGGTAAGGCTGATTTTTCCTGTTGCAGCTTCGCTGCGGATGTCGTAGAGTGGCGTCCAGCCAGCATTGGAAGCCAAATAACTGAGATCTATGCGACCGCTCGCCGCTTCTTTAGCCATAAACGTAATGATGATGCGCGGAATGCCTTTGATTTCTGGGTTAGGATTGTTTTGTTCGGCATAGTTTTGCAGGTCGTTGAGTCGGTTGTTGAGGTCTGAGATGAGGTCGGTCTTCTTTGCTTTTTGACGGTCTAGTGCGCTGATTTTTTTGTTGAGTTCAGAAACCTTAGTGGTGTAATAATCGACAGTTGATTTCAATAACTGAATGCTGTCATTAACCTTTCCTTGACCTTTGACGGCGCCGTTCGAGATGATGATTTTGCGCGCAGCTACCAATACTTCAATTTCGTCGTTGATGTCGCGCAGCTCAAAATTCACAATTCTGATGGAGTCTTCTAGGACTTTTATGGCGTTGCGAATTTTAAGGGGGATTTCGGTTGCATTCACCTGTACATTTGGCTGCGGGTAGTAATATTCGTACTTGGAATCAAGAATAACTACCGCGCCGCTTGCCTTCACCTGAATAGTTCCGGCTGAAATTTGCGGAGAAATACCTTCTACAATGACCTCGCTGAGGCCTGCTTTAATGGTGTAGTTGGCTTTGTGCTGCAGTTGCGCGCCTTGGGTATAGACGGTGACGCTGTGCAAACTGCTTTTGACGGTGACCTTATCGTTGGCAAACAGAGTGCTGGCAAAAAGGGTAAGGGAGAGGAGTAATTTGATTTTCATAGGTGATTTTTAGATTTCAAAAACGTAAAAG
>JBIIBL010000026.1:0-25563 GCA_044239425.1 Crocinitomicaceae bacterium
CTATTTTGAAACCTTGGCACAATTCTTAGCGTAACAAAGCCCAAACCAACAACAAACGACATGACCACAAGTATTCAATCTCTCCGCAGCAAATCAATTCGTCAAGCGAAATTGAAATTAGATCAGCACCGCGAATTGGGTGTGCAAAGTCCATTAAATATTTTTGAAGTTGCAGATTTACTCGATAATATTCGCAACACAGAAGCCAAGTTGAGTACAGAACCACAAGGTTTTGCGCTTATTCTCAACTAATAGTTGATTTATAGTTAGACAAAAAGAAGGATTCGCATGCGGGTCCTTTTTTTATGCAATAACGCCAGATCCGATGAGTTCGTTGTCGAGGTACCAAGCTGCAAATTGCCCTGGTGTGATTCCTTTTTGTTTGTGCTTGAAAAGAATAAAGTAGGTTCCTTCTTTTTCAATGAGTTGCGCTTCTTGCAAAGGCTGGCGGTAACGAATGCGTACCAAGCAATCCAAAATGTGTTTCTGTTCAAATACTTTGTTTGGTACAATCCAAGAAATACATTCAGTATCTAATTTCAAGGCCCATCTGTTGAGACCCGGATGCTGTTCGGTTTGTCCGCTATAGACCACATTTTGTATGGTGTCTATGCCAATAACAAAACTTGGTTCGGGCCTGCCGCCGATGTGCAATCCTTTGCGCTGCCCAATGGTGTAGTAATGCGCGCCTTGGTGTTTGGTCACTTCCTTGCCATCAGCAGGAGTATAGGAAAATGGGGTGGCCAACGCTTCAATTGGATCGATGTTTGGATCGAGTGCGTTGTAGGCTTCGAAGATGGGTAGATCGGGTGCTACTTCAATGATGGGGCCTTCTTTAGTCGCCAATTGTTGTTGCAGAAATGTAGGAAGTGCAATTTTACCTACAAAACAGAGTCCTTGTGAATCTTTTTTGTCGGCGGTGATGAGCCCGTTTTGTTGGGCAATTTGGCGCACTTCTGCTTTTTGCAAATGCCCAATCGGGAACAACGCTTTAGAAAGTTGCTCTTGACTCAGTTGACATAAAAAATAGGACTGGTCTTTACCTGGGTCGGCGCCAGCCAGCAAGCTGAAGCTTCCGTCTTGGTTCTCTTTGCGTTGGCAATAATGCCCTGTAGCCACGTAGTCGGCACCTAAATCGAGGGCAGCTTTTAAAAAAACGTCAAATTTGATTTCTCTGTTGCAAAGCACGTCTGGGTTAGGTGTTCGGCCCGCTTGGTACTCGGCAAACATATAATTGACGATGCGTTCTTTATATTGTTCAGAAAGGTCGATGACTTGAAAAGGGATGCCGAGTTGCTGGGCAATGAGCAATGCGTCGTTGGAGTCGTCTATCCAAGGGCATTCGTCTGAGAGTGTAACGCTTTGGTCGTGCCAGTTGCGCATGAACATGCCAATGACTTCATAGCCTTGTTGTTGCAACAAAAGCGCCGCAACACTTGAGTCTACTCCGCCAGAAAGTCCTACCACAACGCGTTTCATGCCACAAATTTACGGGTTCTTAGTGGAGTATTGGATTTTTTCAATGCAATTTAAGCCATCTATGGCCGCAGACACAATGCCGCCTGCATAGCCGGCACCTTCGGCAATAGGGTAAAGATTCGAAATCCTAATATGCTTGAAACTGATGGGGTCTCTGGGGATAAGTACCGGTGAAGACGTTCTAGATTCGGGTGCATGAACCACTGCGTCGTTGGTGATGAACCCGGGCATTTTTTGATTGAAATCTAGAAATGCTTGTCTGAGACGGGAATATATGAATTCGGGCAGCACCTCTTTGAGATTGACACTCACAATGCCGGGTTGGTAAGAAGATCGTGGGAATTCAGTGGTTTTGACGCCCTCCACAAAATCTTTGAGACCTTGAGCCGGAACTTGTTGTGTTTGGCCTGCAGCAACCCAACATTTGTGTTCAATTTCTTTTTGAAAATTGAGGCACACAAAAGGGTCTTTGGCATTCGGGAAATCGGTGGGTTCAATGCCCACAACAATGCCTGAGTTGGCATAAATATTATTGCGTTTGGATGGAGACCACCCATTCGTAACTACTTCTCCATCGGCTGTGGCACACGGAGCAATTATTCCACCAGGGCACATGCAAAAAGAATACACACCGCGGTCCTGCACTTGAGTCACCAAGCTGTATGAAGCAGGGGGGAGGTAAGCGTCGTTGAGTCGGCCGTGGTATTGCAAGCCGTCTATGTATGCTTGTGTATGTTCAACGCGAACCCCAAGTGCAAAAGGTTTGGCTTTGATTGTAATATGTCGATGATGCAATAATTCAAAGATGTCACGGGCGGAGTGCCCCGTTGCCAATACCAAGTTTTGAACGGCGATTTCAGTAAGCCCATTGATTTGGATGCCTGCAATGACGTTGTTGGTTAAGCGGATATCGGTGAGTTTGTTTTCAAAATGGATTTCACCACCAGCAGCTATAATTTGAAGACGGATGGCCTCAATGAGTTGCGGCAGTTTATTGGTGCCAATGTGCGGATGCGCGTCTATTAAAATGTCCTCTTTGGCACCGAATTGGACCAACCATTCCAGTACTTTTTGAACATCGCCGCGTTTTTTAGAGCGGGTGTAGAGCTTGCCGTCGGAATAAGTGCCAGCGCCGCCTTCTCCAAAACAATAGTTGGATTCAGGGTTGAGCTCTTGGTTTTTACTTAGTTTGGCGAGGTCTCGACGACGCGATCGGATGTCCTTACCGCGCTCGTAAATGATGGGTTTGATGCCTCGTGCAATAGCTTCCAATGCTGCAAATAAACCGGCGGGCCCTGCACCAATAATATGAACTGCAGCTGCATTTGAGGGCAGCGTTTCAAAGTTTTTTAAAGCAAAACGCGGCGCAAGTTCGGTGTCTATGCCGACCTCAAAGCTTGCATTGATTTTAATTTGTTTTTGCCGCGCGTCAATGCTGCGCTTGCGCCATCTGAAAACGAATTGTTGGGACGCTTTGACATCGAGTTCTTGTCGGATGCGTTGCTCTAAGAAGTTGGGGTTTTGGGCTTCTTCCGGACTGCACGTAAAGTTAATGATGTGCGTCATCCTTCAAAAATCAAGGAGAAATACCAAGCGCGGTTATAGAGCTGGTCAATAGGGTTCGAAACGGGGGTGAAGTCTTGGATGAAACTACTTTTGAAACCATGGCTGTATTTCAATTCTATGGCGAATTTAAAATAAGGCGCAAAGAATTCAACACCACCGCCAATTTGACCCTGCCAATCGTTCTTTTTGATCTTAACGAAAGGGTCGTAAAAGTTTTGAGAGGCGTCTTGCTGAGATTGGAGGTCGATACTGTATTGCATTCCCAAAAGCGAGTAGGCCGTAAAGTTGTTGTAGCGCTTGGTTCTGAACTGCAACATCATGGGAAAGTCGAGGTTGGTCGAATTGACGCGTTGTTCGCCAATGCCATTCAAAAACCAAATGGTGTCGAGGCTTTTGTAGGTGAGCACGCGCTCCTGAAAAGCCAGCGTTGGAATAAAGCGAAAACGGATAGTGGGGGTGCCGAGCTTGATTGTTGTGAGGATGCCAATTTGGCCACCAGGTTGCGCATCGTTGGTAAGCGAAAGCAGTTGGTACTGATTGTAGGCTTCGGGTTTGGGCATGACGGTGAAGTCAGAGCTGTTCACACCTAGCATAAAGCCAAAATGGATGAAGCGCTTGTCAAAATTTTTGTAGCGTTGTTGTTTCTGGGTTTGCCCAAGTAAACCGGTTGCCAACAAACAAAAAATCAGTAAAAATTTCATGAAGCCCTAACGTAAAACTGTTGAATTTATTGTTTTTTGGTGCCAATATAAATACTGGCGATACCGCCACTTAGGCGAATAGGTTCGTACGTTTGGTAGCCAACCTTTTTAAGAACAGCAACAAAAGCTTCACCCTCAGGAAAAGCTGCCACGCTTTCAGGAAGGTAGGTATAGGCGCGTTCGTCTTTGGAAATGTACTTCCCGAATAACGGAATGAGCACTTTGGAATAAAAACCAAATAATTGCTTGATTGGAAATGCTTTTGGTTTGGAAAATTCTAGAATGACTGCTTGCCCTCCTGGTTTGAGCACGCGGAGCATTTCGCCGAGTCCTTTTTCGAGGTTTTCGTAGTTGCGCACACCAAAGCCCACCGTAATGGCATCAAAAGTGTAGTCTGCGAATGGCATGTTTTCGGAGTCACCGAGTTGCATTTCAATGATGTTGTCAAAAGCGCGTTTCTTCATTTTTTGTTTCCCTACTTCCAACATTCCGGAAGAGATGTCCATGCCGATGATTTTTTCTGGCTTGAGTTTTAGACAAGCAATAGCGAAATCGCCGGTGCCGGTGGCGAGGTCTAGCAAAACTTTAGGTTGTTGCTTTTGGAGTTGTTTGACAGCGCGTTTTCTCCAAAGGTGGTCGATGCCCAAAGACAAAAAGTGATTCAAGAAATCGTAGTTGGCAGAGATGTTGTTGAACATTTGCGCTACTTCTTCTTTTTTGGATTGGCCTGAATCGTAAGGCTTGACAACTTTTTGAGACATTTTTTAAGGAATAAGTTGAAGTGCTTCTTTGAGCAAGTTTTCTTTATTGATACTGACTACTCCTGGGCTTTCGCAAACCAAACCTCCTGCTAAGTTGGCCAGTGCGGCAATTAAGTTAGGGCTTGCACCGCATATGAGGCAAAGGCAGGTGGTGGCAATGACGGTGTCACCGGCACCAGAAACGTCGGCGATATTGCGGATATGTGCAGGTTGGTGGTGGTGGTTTTGACCATCGAATAACTGAACGCCGTGTTCTGATAAAGTAACAAATGTATAGCGGCTCTTCAATTGGTTTTGCAATTGTTCAATTGCGTGATGAAGCGCGGACGGGTCTTTTGGGTAATTAAATTCGATTTGCAAGCCTTCTTTGAGCTCTTTTAAATTAGGTTTAAAGAGTGTGCAGCCCTTGTAGGCAAAGAAGTTTTTCTTTTTGGGATCAACCGCAATGGGTATTTGACGTGCGTTGGCTTCTGAAATGAGCCATTCGATGAGTTCGGTGGTCATTATGCCTTTGTTGTAGTCTTCTAATAACAAACCATCGATACCTTGATCGAACAACTGAAGAATGGCTTGCTGAAGCGTTTGGGTTTCTGTAGAGCTGAGGTCGTGTTGGTCTTCGGTATCTATGCGCAGCATCTGCTTGCCGTTAGACAGCACCCTTGTTTTTATGGTGGTTTTTCTTTCAGCGGAAACAATCAGGGCGTCGGTTTGAATGCCTGCGGAAGTGAGCATTTGCTGTAGCTCCTGGCCTGCGGCATCTTGACCAATGACACTAGCGAGTAAGGCTTTGGCACCAAGTGCAATTAAGTTGAGCGCTACGTTACCTGCGCCGCCAATGCGTTGTTCTTGGGTTTGTAGATCGACCACAGGTACCGGTGCTTCGGGGCTCATGCGGTTTACTTGGCCGTTGATGTAGGCGTCGGTCATGACGTCGCCAACCACCAACACACGCTTGCCATTAAAGGCCTCGAAGAGCTCTGGTAATTGCATGTTATTGAAGTTGACCTAAAGCGTTAGCAATGCGGTCAACCGCTTTTTGTAGGGTTTCTTCAGAAGCGGCGTAGCTGATTCTAAAGCAGTTAGGGTCGCCAAATGCAGCGCCGCCAACACAGGCAACGAGCGCAACCTCTAATAAATACATGCAGAGGTCGTCGGAGTTACTGATGGTTTGCCCGTTGTAGGTTTTACCGAAGTAAGAAGAGCAGTCTGGGAAGACATAGAAAGCACCTTCTGGGTTGTTGACTTTGAGCCCAGGAATTTTGCGTAGGCCACTCAAAACCAAATTGCGGCGGCTTTCAAATGCGGCTATCATTTCTTTGAGTACACTTGGGTCGGCGTTCATGGCAGCGATGGTGGCGCGTTGGGTGATAGAACAAGTTGCCGAGGTGAATTGGCCTTGTACTTTGTCGCAGGCTAAGGCAATGGCTTTTGGAGCGCCGAGGTAGCCCAAGCGCCAGCCGGTCATGGCCCATGCTTTGGATACGCCATTGACGGTCACGACTTGGTCGTAGATTTCTGGGAACTGCGCAAGACTTTCGTGCTTGCCTACAAAATTGATGTGTTCGTATATTTCATCGGACATCGCAACAATTTGTGGGTATTTGGCCAACACGCGCGCGATGTCTTGGAGTTCTTCTTTACTGTATACAGACCCAGTGGGGTTGCAAGGAGTAGAGAACATGAGGAGTTTGGTTTTGGGGGTAATGGCAGCTTCGAGCTCGGCGCCAGTGATTTTAAAATCTTTGTCTATGCCAGCGGCAATGACCACAGGAATACCTTCTGCAACCTTGACGATTTCAAGATATGAAACCCAATAGGGTGCAGGTATGATGACTTCGTCACCGGGGTTGATCAGGCTCAAAACCAAGTTGGCGATGCTTTGCTTGGCGCCAGTTGAGACAACAATTTGATCTTTGGTGTAAGTTAGGTTGTTGTCCCGTAAAAATTTATAAGCGATGCTCTCGCGGAGGTCGTCGTAACCGGGTACGGGCGTGTAGGTTGTATAATTTTGAGCTAGTGCTTCAATTGCAGCGTCTTTGATGAACTCAGGAGTATGGAAATCGGGCTCTCCCAAGGACAGAGAAATGACGTCTTTCCCTTGAGACTTGAGTTCGCGGCTTTTTTTAGCCATGGCAATGGTTGCGGACTCTTCCATTGCAAGTAAACGTTCGGATAATTGGATCATGGATTCGGTTTGTGCAAAGGTAGTAATTTGTGTCGAATTGACTTATCTTTGCTCCATGCGTATTGATATTATTACCGTTTTGCCCGAGCTGTTAAAAAGCCCTTTTGCAGCTTCTATAATGCAGCGAGCACAAACCAAAGGTCATGTCGAAATCCATGTCCATAATTTGCGCGATTTCTCCGACGACAAACATCGCAATGTAGATGACTATCAATACGGTGGTGGAGCAGGTATGGTCATGAGTGTGGGGCCAATTTCCAAGGCAATTGAAACATTGCAAGCGGAGCGCACCTACGATGAACTGATCTACATGACACCCGACGGCGACTTACTCGAACAAAGCACCTGCAACCAATTGTCGCTTGCACAAAACATCCTGATTTTGTGCGGGCACTACAAAGGTGTTGATCAGCGCATTCGAGATCTTTACATGACAAGAGAAATTTCTATAGGTTCTTATGTGCTGAGTGGTGGTGAACTCGCTGCGGCAATTGTTGTAGATGCTGTGGTACGCCTGATTCCGGGTGTGCTCAACGACGAAACCTCAGCACTGACCGATTCTTTTCAAGATGGATTGTTGGCGCCACCTGTTTATACACGACCACCTGAGTTCAAGGGTTTGCAAGTGCCTGAAGTACTCTTGAGTGGCAATCCAAAAGATGTAGCGGCTTGGCGCGAGGAGCAGGCTTATGCCCGTACGCAAGAAAGACGACCAGATCTACTCGATGAATAAGCTACTGCTTTTAATTCAAGCAATTCTTTAATTCATTTTTTTTTCTATCTAATCCTCAAGTATTTGAAGATTGGCAAATCGCAACAACACCGTTTTGGAACCGTGCTGTGGAAAGAAGATGGTTGCTTTTTGATCGGCACCCTGACCTTCTAATTTGAGTACTTTTCCTTTGCCAAAGCGATCGTGTAGGACGTTGTTACCCACCATAATTGAGATCGATTGCCCGCCGCTTGCACTGGGTTTACTTTGACTCACCTCTTTGAGTGAGCGCAGCTGAGGTGCATTTTGTATCGGCTTATTGAGGCCGCCAGTAAAACCGCGGTCAAAACCACCAGAACCCATTAAGGAGCGGCTATTGGCTGCGCGGCTCACCGATTCAAATTGCAAATATTGCGGATCGATTTCGTCGATAAAGCGAGAAGGTTCGCACATGATAGATTGCCCCCAGGTGAAGCGACTGGTGGCATAAGAGAGCATACAGCTGCGCATGCCGCGCGTGAGTGCTACGTAAAAGAGGCGGCGTTCTTCTTCGAGTTCTGAGCGCGAATTGAGTGCCATCTGAGAAGGGAAGAGGTTTTCCTCGAGGCCTACAATGTAAATGTGAGGAAATTCCAAGCCTTTGCTTGAGTGGATGGTCATGAGGCTGATGTGATTGCGATCCTCGGGTTTTTCTTGATCGGCATCGGTGAGTAGCGCTACGTCCATCATGAAGTCTGCGAGGGTGCGGGGTGCGTCTGCTTCTGCACCGCGCACAAATTCTTGTATACCGGCTAAGAGTTCTTCGATGTTCTGAAAACGCTCCACTTCTTCAGGGCCCTTGTCTTTTTCAGCTAAAAGCTCGCGGATGATGCCCGAAGATTTGGCAATGCGCTCCGCTAGCGTGAAGGCATCGGTTTTGTCGAGTTCGGCCCCAAAGCTGTCGATCATGGTCACGAACTCATAGATTTTGGTGCGCGCTGCACTCCCGACGTCGGCCGGAAAGCGCGAAAAGTCTTTGATGACTTCCCACATACTGGTGTTGTATCGGTTGGCGGCAATAATGATGTTCTCGATGGTGGTTTTGCCAATACCGCGCTTTGGGTAGTTGATGACGCGCTTGAGTGCTTCTTCGTCGTGAGGGTTGGCGCTTAGGCGGAAGTAGGCGAGGAGGTCCTTGATTTCTTTGCGCTGGTAAAAAGACAGTCCACCGTAAATTTTGTAAGGCATATTGAGTTTGCGCAGGGCTTCCTCAAAGGCGCGCGATTGCTTGTTGGTGCGGTACAGAATGGCAAAATCTTGAAAGCGTGCGCCTTCGGCAGTTTTGCGCTCAAATATGGCTTGGGCAATGGTGCGTCCTTCTTCGTTGTCTGTTAAAGAGCGCTGCACTTTGATTTTGGCACCTTCGGTGTTGTCGGTCCAGACAGTTTTGAGGATTTGATCCTTGTTTTTTTTGATGATGCTATTGGCCGCCTCTACGATGTTTTTGGTGCTACGGTAGTTTTGTTCGAGTTTATAGAGAACAAAATCAGGGTAGTCTTTTCTGAAATTGAGGATGTTTTCGATGTTGGCACCCCTAAATGAGTAAATACTTTGAGCGTCGTCGCCAACTACACAAATATTTTGGTAGGCGGCAGCGAGTTTCTTGACGATGAGGTACTGCGCGTAGTTGGTATCTTGGTACTCGTCAACCAAGATGTATTGGAATTTTTGTTGGTAGTAGTGCAGCACATCTGGGAAGTCGCGGAGGAGGATATTTGTAAAGTAAAGGAGGTCGTCGAAGTCCATGGCGCCAGCTTTGAGGCAGCGATTGGCGTAGGTTTGAAAGATGCGACCGAGTTCTGGTCTGCGCGATTGTTTGTCTTCTAGTTGGATTTCGGCATTAGCGGCATAGGCTTCTGGCGAAATGAGGTTGTTTTTGGCCGCGGAGATGCGTCCAAAAACCATGCTTGGTTTGTAGGTTTTGTCGTCGAGGTTGAGTTCCTTGATGATGTCTTTGATTAGGCTCTTGGAGTCTTGGGTGTCGTAGATGGTAAAGTTGTTCGGAAAGCCAATGCGCTCTGCGTTGAAGCGCAAAATTTTGGAAAATACCGAGTGAAAGGTTCCCATCGAGATGTTTTTGGCCTCGCCTGGGCTCACTATATGACCGATGCGCTCAGTCATTTCTTTGGCCGCTTTGTTGGTGAAGGTGAGCGCTAGGATATGGAAGGGATCTACGCCTTGTTCCATCATGTGCGCAATGCGGTAGGTGAGTACGCGCGTTTTGCCAGAACCTGCGCCGGCAATGACCATTATTGGGCCATAAATGTGTTCAACGGCGACGCGCTGACTTTCGTTTAATTCGTCTAGATAGGACATGTAAAAAATGCTGTTTTCAAAAGTACTATTTTAAGTTGCGCTGCATCCACTCAAATTGCAGTATTTTTGCACAAATTTTAGCCTCAAACCGAAACCAACGCTAGCCCTTTACGTATAAACCGTTTTTGAATTTCTACGCATGAGAACAAAATACATAGACCTGATCGAACAAACTTTTGATTTTCCTCAAAATGAATTCTTCTTGCGCGAAGAACGCTTGTTCTTTCACGGCATCGACCTCATGCGTTTGGTTCACGAACACGGTACACCGCTCAAGTTTCATTACTTGCCTCAAATCTCTAACAATATACAGCGCGCCAAAGGCTGGTTCCGAGAGGCTATCATGAACCTCGGTTATCAAGGCAACTACTACTATTCTTACTGTACCAAAAGTTCTCATTTTGCTTTTGTGCTCGACGAAGTCCTCAAAAACGATGTACACATCGAAACTTCATCTGCTTTTGACATCGATATCGTTAGAAGCTTACAAGCCGCTGGAAAGCTCAAGCACAAGAGTTATGTTATTTGTAATGGCTACAAACCCGCTCCTTACCTGCAGAAAATTGCCGACCTCATCGAGGAAGACGACTTGCGTATGGTCCCAGTTGTAGACAATATTGACGAGCTCAAGCAACTCATTAGCCTGACCACTAAAGAACTCAATATAGGTATTCGAATTGCTTCTGAAGAAGAACCAAAGTTCGAGTTTTATACCTCGCGTTTAGGGATTCGCTATCGCGAAATCGTACCTTTTTACAAAGCCATTCTCAAAGAAAACCCAAGAGTGCGCGTCAAGATGCTACACTTTTTCATCAATACCGGAATCAACGACACTGCTTACTACTGGAACGAACTCACCAAGTGTTTGCGCGTCTATTCCGACCTCAAAAAACTTTGTCCTGAACTAGATTCCCTCAATATTGGCGGCGGTTTCCCGATTAAAAAATCTTTGGCTTTTGATTTTGATTACGCCTACATGGTGCGTGAAATCCTTACGCAAGTCAAGCGTGTTTGCCAAGACAATGATATTCCAGAACCCAATATTTTTACCGAATTTGGTTCGTTTACAGTTGGGGAGAGCGGTGGTGCCATTTTTAGTGTCCTGCATCAAAAGCAGCAAAACGACCGCGAAAAATGGAACATGATCGATTCTTCGTTCATGACCAACTTGCCAGACACCTGGGCGATTAATCAGCGCTTCATCATGCTTCCGATCAACCGTTGGAACGACGACTACGAGCGTGTGCTGTTAGGCGGGCTCACCTGTGACTCCGACGATTACTACAACTCTGAGCAGCATTCCAATGCCATTTACTTGCCTAAATTCGATAAAAACAACACTTTGTACATCGGATTCTTTAACACGGGTGCTTACCAAGAAACCATTGGTGGCTACGGCGGCCTCAAACACTGCCTTATTCCTGAACCTAAACATATCCTCATTACTCGCGACGAAAACGGAAAAATTCAGACCGAAGTGTTTAGCAATGAGCAAACTGCACAAGACTATTTAAAAATATTAGGCTACGACAAGTAAGTGAGGCGTTATTCGTGCTATATTTGCGGACAATTCAAAAAGCATGAAAGTCGCGTCTATCTCTTTACTAGCCTCCAATAAATTTTCTTCAAAGGTTCAAGCTTGGGCTGCGAATGTGGCTAAAGAGGTGCTTTCTGTCTCAGACAAAAACGCCGATTTCTTTGAAACTACAGATAGTCTGTTGATTTTCAATCAGAATCAAGAACTTGGTCAGGAAGTTTTAGAAATCAAAGCACGCTACGACAAACAACAAAAACCCGTTCATAAAATAGACATCAACGGCACTTTGCGTGTGGGTATTACTAATTTTGACCTCTGGCTAGATAGCACCAAATCTAAACAACTGATGGTCATCGGAGCTGAAGAGCTCGCCGACAACCCTAATCTAGACCGCTACCTCGACGCAGTTTAATTTCTTGATTGTTTTTTCTTTCGCTGCTTAGTTTCTCAATTGCGCTTCGCAATCTTTTTCTAATGCATTCACAATGCGTTTCATGGTCTTCTCTATCTGCGTTTCACTGAGCGTCAGGTGCCCATCTTGCAGGTAAAATGCCAAGGCATAAGATTTTTTACCACTCGGTAGGTTCTGGCCTTCATAGACATCAAATAATTGAACATCTTGAAGTAATTTGGTCTCTGCTTTTTTTGCGCTAAACTCGAGTGCTTGATAGGTGGTTTTTTGGTCTACAAGCAAAGAGAGGTCGCGTCTGACTGCAAAAGATTTAGGAACTTCTTGGAAACGAATCTTTTGTTTGTTTGCTTCTTTGACAAAGAGTTGCCAATCAAATTGTGCATAATAGACCGCTTGCTTGACATCAAATACTTGTTGGATCTGCGGATGAATTTTGCCGAGTTCAACAAGTGTTTTGCCATTGATTTGGATAGCGTATCCCTGTTCGAATAAGACGTTTGCTTGCGCTACTTCTTTGTAGATAGCGGCCAAGCCAAAACGCTGGAGAATAGCCACAACTTCTTTTTTCAGCTCAAAGAAGCTGAATTCTTGGGCTTTGGTGTTGTTCCAGTTTTCTGTGTTTTGTTTGCCAACGAGTGCGAGTGCCAAACGTTGGGTTTCTTTGCGCTTTTCGTTGTGTTGTTGGTAATCTTGCCCAAATTCGAAGAGTTGAAGGTCGGGTTGTTGGCGGTTTTGGTTATAGGCAATGTTTTCAAGCAAGCCAAAAACAAGACTTTGGCGCATATTGGCGAGGTCTTGGCTGAGCGGATTGAGCATGCTGATGGCCTCACCAAAAGTAGCATCGATTAGGGTGCTGTATTGCTTTTTGGTAAGAGAATTGTTCATTACCTCTAAATAAGCTCTACCTACTAAAAAACCGGCGCAGGCTTCTTTTTCAAAATCACTTGTTGGCGCTAATTGAGGGCTCAGGCTGAAATTCCATTTTACTGGAAGCGCAACACTATTGAGGCCGTAAATGCGCAGGATTTCTTCAATGACATCTACAGGGCGCGTGACGTCGATGCGGTAGGTAGGGACACTAAGGTTCCAGGTTTCAGAAGTAAAGGAATTGATGTGGAAGTCGAGGTCCGTTAAAATCTGCTCAATTTGTGAGTTGGGAAGGTCGTTGCCAATGAGTTTGGTGATGTCTTGTTTGCTGAGGTCCAGAAGAATAGGTTTTGGAACCTCGCCTAAGTATTCAAATGTAGCGCTAGACACTTGAGCTCCTGTGAGTTCTTGCAATAAAGCAACACAACGCAAGAGCGCTGTTTGGGTGAGTTCGGGGTCTACGCCGCGTTCAAAACGAAAAGAAGCGTCGGTATTGAGACCGTGTTGGCGTGCTGCTTTTCTGATGCGTACGGCATCAAAAAGTGCTGATTCAATTATAATTTGAGTTGTTTGCTCAGATACACCGCTTTGGAGGCCGCCAAGAATACCCGCAAGGCATAAAACACCTTCTTGATTGGCAATAACGAGTTCGTGGCCAGCTAGTTTGTAGTTATTGTTATCCAAACCAACAAAAGTTTCATTGGCTTTTGCTGTACGAACTTCAAGGGCAGTACCCGTTTTTTGAGCATCGAAAATATGCAGTGGCGTGCCGAGCTCGCGCTGTACAAAGTTGCTGATGTCTACCACATTATTGATCGGCTTGAGGCCCACTGCTTTGAGTCGGTTTTGCAACCATTTTGGTGATGGGCCTACCTTGACATGATGGAGTGCGAGTCCGAAATAGCGTTTGCAAGCCTCGGTGTCTTTTACCTGAATCGGAAGAAGCTGAAGGTTAGTGTTGTTCAGCGCTTCGGTTTTTGGAAATCTAATGGCAAGCACTTGTTTGTTATTTAGGTTGTGGTATGCCTTGATGTCTCGGGCTACTCCGATATGACCCATGGCGTCGGCGCGGTTAGGCGTGAGGCCAATTTCTAATTGCACATCTTTTTCTAAATGGAAGTAAGCGGCAGCTGCCATCCCAACTGGAGTATCTTGGGGCAATACTAAAATGCCATCGTGGCTTTGGCCAAGGCCGAGTTCGTCTTCGGCACAAAGCATTCCTTCCGAAGCCACCCCACGAATTTTGGCTTTTTTGATTTCAAAAGCTTGGTCGGGTTGTGGGTAAAGCGTGCAACCAACTGTGGCTACTATTACTTTTTGCCCTGCCGCCACGTTTGGAGCGCCACATACAATTTGGAGTGGGGTTTCTGCGCCGATGTTTACCGTTGTGACTTTAAGTTTATCGGCATCGGGGTGTTGCTCACATGTGAGTACTTCGCCAATGACTGCACCATTCAGACCACCTTGAATTTCTTCAAAGGTTTCGAGGCCTTCCACTTCTAAACCTGTTTGTGTCAGGATCTCGCTGAGTTCTTCAGCGGTATAGGGGAAATCGAGGTAGGTTTGGAGCCAGTTATAAGATACTTTCATGAGTGGGTATGATATTGACTTCGCGTTCGAGCGTTACGCTAAACTGCGATTGAATCGTTTGAATGATATGGGTAGATAAATCTAAAATTTGCTGGCCCTGACTTCCGCCATAATTGACCAACACCAATGCTTGTTTGGTGTGTACGCCACAAGTACCTTCTCGGTAACCTTTGAGTCCTGCTTTTTCGATGAGCCAACCCGCTGCTAATTTGACTTCGGTGTCCGAAACAATATAATGCGAAATGTCGGGATATTTAGCCAGAATAGGAGCAAAAGTTTCGAGATTGATGACGGGGTTTTTGAAAAAACTACCCGCATTTCCGAGAACTTTTGGATCTGGTAATTTAGATCGTCTGATGGCTATTACTGCTTCAGAGATGTCGCGGATACCAGGTTTGCTGATTCCTTTCGCCGAGAGTTCTTGCTGAATGGCACCATAACTGGTTTGCAGCTCAGGATTTTTTGCCAACGCAAAAGTGACGTCGAGAATAATGTATTGGTTTTTGAGTCCCCGTTTGAAAACACTTTCGCGGTAGCCAAATTGGCATTGTTCCGTATTGAAAGTGTGTGTTTGCCCAGTAGCAATATGGTACGCACTGAGTTCGTGAAAAACATCTTTGATTTCAACGCCGTAAGCGCCGATGTTTTGCATGGGGCTTGCACCAACCGATCCAGGAATCAGCGAAAGGTTTTCTAAACCCGCCCAATTGTGAGCGATGCAATGCTGCACAAAAGCGTGCCAGTTTTCTCCGGCGCCAGCCTTGACAAATACTTGGTTTTCGTTCTGCGCAAGCAGTTCGATTCCTTTGATTTCGTTGCGCAAAACAAGGCCATCGAAATCTTTGGTGAAGAGCATGTTGCTGCCACCGCCAAGAATGAGTAATTCTTCTTGAGGAAAGGTATTCAGCTGATTTTGTAATTCAATGGTGTTGGAGAAAGCGGCAAAGTGTTTGGCTTTGACGTCTATTCCAAAGGTATTGAAGGGCTGTAGGCTATAGTTGTGCTGCATTTCTAGCTCAAAGTTAGAAATATTGTAGAAATGGCAGCGAAGCGTTAATATAATTCAACGGGAATTTCAATATGCTCATTGAAATTTTCACCGTGCGCAATGCTCTTTAAAATTTGCTCGGCAGCATGTGCGCCAACAACTTTGCCATCGTGAAAAATATAGCGAAGTTCACGGTGAAGAAAGGGCATGGTGAGTCCGTCGGAAAAGCCCACTACTAATGCTTCTTTTGCTAAATTATGTTCTTTAACCGCCGTAACGATTCCGAGCAGTACTTCATCTGAAATACCGAAAAATACTTTCGTTTGGTGTTTTTTGATTTGTTCGTCGACAAACAAAAAGGCAGCTTGGGCATCTAATGCATAACAAGATGCAACCTCGATGTCTTTATTTAAATTGGAAAATAGTCCTAATTTTCTGTTTTGTGAAATACTCAGCTCTTCAGGGCCAAAAACGGCTGCAACGCGGCTATCTCCTTGCTGATTGATCAAATTGGCGCAAAGGCCAGCGGCTGCTGCATCATTGATGTGTATACTTGCAAAAGAATCGCTTTGTAGCGTATTGTCAAATAGCACAAGCGGAATGCCCATGGTTTTGCAGCGCTCTAAATGCTGCAGGTCTTTGGTTTGGTTGCTCAAAGATAGCAAAATGCCATCGACGCGCATATCGCAACACTGCTTAATGGCTTCGGCTTCGTTTTCTAATTGGTCCTCAGTTATCAAAACCAATGTTTGAAATTGATCCGCGCTGAGTCTTTTAGTTATGCCTTCAATGACATCTGGTATAAAGGATCTGTAAATTTTAGGGAGTACTACAGCAATCAGTTTGGATTGTTTTTTGCGAAAGTTAGCCGCAAAACTATTTGGTTTAAATTGGAGTTCTGCTGCAAGTTGCTGAACGCGCTGGCGAACCTCAAGGCTGATGTCGGGGTGGTTGTTTAGGGCGCGCGAAACGGTCGAAGGGCTCACCTTCAGAAAACTCGCCAAATCTTTAAGTGTCATCGGTTTCACAGGCGCAAGATTGATATTTTTTTGGGATAATACAAAAAAAATGCAAAAAGAAATCAACTGCAAACGATTGCGCAAACGATTGCATAAACGATTGCGGTCATATTCTACATTTTTTGGGGTGATCTTGAACTCAAATTCTCCTAATTTGGTCGAAACAAAACTAAAACTATGGAAACAAAAAATTACTTTAATGTCAAGACCCTCGCTGGTCTATTGATGCTTCAGCTTGGGGTAGCGCATACTGCGCAGGCTCAGGTAGGCGTACAGAAAGACACCGTGAAAAGTGTCAACGAAGTAGTCGTTACCGGTGTAACCAATCCAAAGGCTGCGCTCAGTTCTTCTATTTCTATTTCGACTTTACGTCCAGATCAAATTGACCGCGCTGCACCGCGTACCACTGCCGAAATCTTTCGTCAAATTCCAGGTATCCGCACGGAGTCATCTGCCGGAGACGGGAACACTAACTTATCTGTTCGCGGTGTGCCACTTGCAACAGGTGGCTCAAAGTATTTATTGATCCAAGAAGATGGTCTGCCTGTATTGCAATTCGGAGATATCGCTTTTGGAACACAAGACCAATTCGTCCGTGCCGATGCAACTGTAGGACGCGTAGAATCGGTTAGAGGTGGTTCAGCATCCACTTTAGCTTCGAATTCACCTGCTGGTATCATCAACTTTATTTCAAAAGATGGTCGCCGCGAAGGGGGGTCAATTTCTTCATCTGTAGGTGTAGATTACCGCAACTTACGCTCTGATATAGAGTACGGAACAAAAGTAGGTGATGGATTGTACATGCACGTAGGTGGTTTTTATCGCCAAGGTGTTGGACCACGCGACATTGGCTTTAATGGCAATGATGGTGGTCAGATCAAAGCCAACTTATTGAAAGAGTTCGACAACGGTTATGTAAAGGTATACGTGAAAGCATTGCGCGATAACACTGCTGCTTACATGCCTATGCCAATGACCGTGAGCGGTAGCAATGCGGCTCCTGTTTGGGGTTCTGTAGATGGCTATAATGCGCTAACCGGTGGCTTGCAAACGCCATTTATGTCCAATGTAATTGCTTTGAACGAAGCCAATCAGCCAGAAATGGTGAACGTACACAACGGCATGACTTCAAATTACACGGCCGTTGGAACAGAATTCAAATTTGATCTCGGAAACGATTGGACCCTTACAGGCCGCTCGCGCTATGCAGGTGTAAACGGTCGTTTTGTAGCACCATTCCCAGCTTCTTTTGGCACAACAGCTTCGATTGCTGGAGGTTTGGCTGGCGCTGGCAATACTTACACCTTGAGCAATCAAGATGGCAGTGCGTACGAAGGACAAACTTTGATGTTGATGCACTTGTTCAATACTAAATTGAATAATTTCAACAACCTCACCAATGACTACAATATCAATAAGAAAACTTCTTTTGGTAACTTGAACTTTGGTTTGTATCAAGCGAGCCAACAACTCAATATGTCATGGTTGTGGAATTCTTACTTGATGTCAGCAGCTGATGCCGAAAATGGTTACAGCCAACTCATCGACATCAACCGCGTGGACTCTACAGGTACTGCTACAGCTTTGACTGAGAATGGATTATTGGCCTACGGTGTGCCAGCTTGGGGAAACTGCTGCCAACGTAACTATAACGTAGCTTACAATATCTTAGCTCCTTACTTAAACGGCGACATCGAAGTGACAGACGCGTTAACCTTATCTGTTGGCGCACGTTACGATATGGGTACAGCTAATGGTACATACGCTGGTTCGGTTCAAAGTCCAATGAACGACATCAATGGCAACGGAACTGTTTCAGCTGTTGAGAATAGCGTATCAATGATCGATAACAACAATCCAAATGTAGTGAATTACAACTGGAACTATCTTTCTTATTCCGTAGGTGCAAATTACCAATTGGATAAGACAAGTGCTGTTTTTGGACGCTACTCTAAGGGTGGTCGTGCAGGTGCTGACCGCGTTTTATTCGGAACTTACTTGGATACACAAGGTGGTTTGACGGCAGCTAACAATGTTGTCGATTTCACTTCACAAGCTGAACTTGGTTACAAAATGCGTAAAAATGGTGTGCTCTTCAATGCAACTGCTTTCTTTGCGCAAACTGACGAGAAAAACTTTGAGGCTACAACTCAAAAATTCTTTGACCGTACCTATAATGCACTTGGTTTGGAATTAGAAGCTGGTTACACCGTTAAGAACTTCCAAGTTTATGGAAACCTTACTTACACTGAAGCCACGTCGCCAAGCGCCTTTGATTTACACGGTAACGCCGGTTTACAACATCAATAAGGAACTCCAAATTGGTGCTAACCTCATCGGAACAGCAAGTTCATTTGCACAAGACAACAACGAACTCGTAATGAGTGGCTATTTCTATTTGAACCCTTACATCAGCTGGTCTCCAATTGAAAACTTGAGCGTAATGTTACAGTCAAACAACGTCTTGAATCAAATGGGTGTCACTGAATCTGAAGAAGGTGCAATCATAGATGGTCAAACGAATTATGTTCGTGCACGCTCTATCGCGGGTCGTTCTACAGCAATTAGCATTCGCTACCGTTTTTAATAAGAGTGTTTTAGAGTGCAAGAGATGAGGTGTAACTTTACACCTCATTTCTTTTTTATAGAGGGTAGAGATGTTCAGAAAACAAGCAATTCAGATATTAGCGCAAAGTGCTTGCGAGCAGGGCTTTTTGGCAACTGCTTCTGGCAACGAAAACTACAATCGCGTTTGGTCACGCGATAGCGCTATTACGGCCTTGGCTGTTTTTTTACACCGTGAGGAATCTTTGTATGCGACTGTGAAGCAAAGCATATGTACGCTTGCTGCACAACAAAAAGAAAATGGCCTTATCCCTTCTAATGTGGGTATGTCCTCCTCAGGCGAGCTCATCGTGAGTTACGGAACTTTAGTTGGTCGGGTCGATGCGCAAACATGGTGGATCATCCAAAGTTGTTTATACCTCAAAGTGAGCAATGACCTTGCTTTGAAAAGTGAGTTGCATCCAAAAATTAAGCGTACCCTCGCGCTGCTTGAGGCTTGGGAATTCAATGCGCGGGACCTGGTTTATACGCCGCTAGGAGGTAATTGGGCCGATGAATATATTTTATCGGGTTACACCCTTTACGATAATTTGTTGCGCTACCTTGCACTACACCTTTGCGCATTACTATGGCCTGAACATGAAAAATACCAGCAAAAAGCCAATTTAGTCCGAAATGCTATTTTGGTCAATTTTACAAATACCGCTGCACCAGCAGCGCAGATTTTACATCCGCGCATTAAAACAGAATGGGATGCTGCAGCACATCCATTTTTACCGGCAGCATTTGACGCCGCACAGTATTTGCCTTACTTTGATGCGGCGGCCAATGGTTTGGCGCTTTTACTTGGCTTTGAAAATAATTCATTACCCAACTATGTACATGATTTTCTAGCGGATCCTGCGGTAGGTTTTGTGCCTGCATTTTGGCCTGTCATTACGCCTGATATTCCTGCATGGCAACTACTCAGGAATCAATACAATTACAATTTTAAAAACACACCCTATCAGTTCCATAATGGTGGCTCCTGGCCAGTGATGTCAGGAGTACTTTCCATGGGCTTGCGCTTTTGCGCCTCAGCCAATTTAGCCGATCAAATGAAAGAATCTTATGAACGCTTTTTGGCTCAAACCGATCACTTTGACTTCTCTGAGTATATCTCAGTTAATGACCAACAACCGGGCGGTAAAAAAGACATGTGCTTTTCGGCTTCGGGATATTTGTTTTTATGTGCAGAATACCAACAAATCAAATCACTTTTAGCATTATGATAGGAGAGGTTATAGATAGTAGCAAGATCAATACAAGTGCGGCAAAACAGTTGCTTTCCGTTTTTACGGAGCTCACCGGTAAGCACAAAAAAGTAATTGCAATTGCAGGTGAATCGGGGAGTGGCAAAACACACATGGCGCTCGCTTTGAAAGCTGCTTTTTCAGCATTAGGGCAGCAGGCTTTGATCCTGCATATGGATGATTTTTATATCCTGCCACCAGCGCTCAATCACCAAAACCGTTTGCTTGGCATGCAAAATGTGGGCCCGCAAGAGGTGGATTTGCAGCGCATGCAAGAAGTGCTGAGCCAATTTAAAAGTGGCGCACAAACCGTTCTGACGCCTGTAGTTCATTATTATGAAAACAAGATAGAAGAAATTAGTTATCAAGTTGATGATGTTACCGTTCTTATCGTGGAAGGCACTTATGCTTTTTATCAAAATGAAACTGATTTCAACTTATTCATGTCGCGTAATTACCTTCAAACACGCGAATTACGTGAAAAACGAAGTCGAGGTAACGAGGTGAATGACCCATTTATTGAAAAGGTTTTAGAGAAAGAGCATCAGCTCGTTGTAGCAAAAAAAGAGAAAGCAGATGCCTGGATTGATTACGACTTTAACTTAAAATACCATGCTGAATAAAAACACACCCATTAGCTTTTGGCAGCTGTGGAACATGAACTTCGGTTTCTTAGGTATTCAATATAGTTTTGGCTTACAACAAACGGCGGTCAACCCTATTTATATGTTGCTTGGTGCGAATCCGGACGAATTACCACTACTGAATTTAGCAGGCCCCATGACCGGTTTGTTGGTGCAACCACTCATTGGTGCACTGAGTGACCGTACTTGGCATCCGCGCTTGGGTCGCAGAAAGCCCTATTTTTTAATTGGAGCCATTCTTTGCTCTTTGGCATTGTTTGCCTTTCCCTTTAGTTCGAGTATTTGGATGGCGGCAGGGCTGCTTTGGATACTAGATGCTGGGAACAATACGGCAATGGAACCTTACCGTGCTTTTGTGGCTGATGTTTTACCCGAAGAAGAGCAGCGACGAGGCTTCCTCATCCAGAGTTTTTTTACGGGCTTTGGAATTACGCTCGCCAATCTTTGTCTGTATTTTTTACAAAAGAGTAAGTTTTTGGGCCAAACGACAAGTAATAGCTTGCCATTTTGGGTGTATGTAGCTTTTATTGTGGGGGGCATTGCCTCAATCACCACCATTTTGTGGGCGATGCACAAAACCAAAGAAAATCCGCCAACAGCGGAGGAGTTAGCGCTTTTACACAAGGAAAAAAAGACCTTGTTTTCACCAATAATTGACGTGATTGTAGCCATAAAGGATATGCCTAAAGTACTGTGGAAACTAGCCTTACTCTACTTATTTCAGTGGTATGCCTTATTTGTGTATTGGCAGTTTTCTTCACTGTCTGTTGCTCAAACAATATTTGATATTCCAGTAGGTTTAGCAATGAATCAGCATGCCGATTTTGCTCAGGCGGTAAGTTTTACGGGGCTCCTAAATGCCACCTACAACATTGTTACATTTATTGTAGCGCTGCTTTTGATGCGCGTATTAGCTAAATTCTCAGCCTATAAAGTGCATGCTTTTGCGTTAGGCATCGCAGCCATTGGTCTTTTTCAGTTCTCTCAAACACAGCACCAAGGATGGCAATTGTTCAACATGATTGGTTTGGGCATCGCTTGGGCCAGTATTATGGGGGTTCCATATTTGATGGTGGTGAAGGAATTGCCAAGAGAAAAGTACGGTGTTTACATGGGTATCATCAACATGATGATCGTGATTCCGATGTTAATTGAAACGCTCACTTTTGGTACAATTTACAACAACCTCCTTGGTGGGGTTCCTGCACGAGCCATCGCTTTCGCAGCTTTTTTATTCTCGATAGCAGCAGTAATGAGCATATGGCTCTTTAGACCTAGCCGCAAAGCTACGGCTTAAAATATCCTTCATCAGTTGGCCCAATCCAATAGAACCAATCGTAGTAGGCGAGGTGATGGCTCTTGATAAAACCCAGTTTTTTCTTGGGGTAGTCGGCGGGAATATAAACCCGGCCGCCTTTGGTTGTAGCGGGTAATTTGTCTAAACCTACCACGGTCATTTGTGGTGCAATGCCGTCTTGTAAGCAAATTGGGTCGGCTTGTTTGTCGTTGGCTCTTGCGCCGTATTGCCAGACTTCTTCAAAGAGCGCCCAGTCTCTACCCGCTGTATTCGCGCCTTCTGGCGACAATATAAGTGCTTTTCCAAATTCAACGTAGCCGTTGAGTTCATCGATCATGCCTAACATGTAGGCATAACCCATGCTGTGGCAAACAATATGGACTTTGCATGGTCCTTTTCCTTGGAGTTCATTTTTAAGTGCGATGCCAGCCAAACGCCCATTTTCAACGCGTTGCTGAAAGCCCCTTTCATTAATTGTTTTGTTCAGCACCCACCTGCTGTCTTTTCTGACCCAGCAAAATCTGGAAAATAAATAAGACACAACCGCCTTAGACATTTTGCGGTGAGTGGAAGTATAAATCGGATGATGCGCGTCAAAATAGTAGGCTGTAGTATTCGGGAAGCGCTTTTGGATGGTGTCGTCGAGCTTGTACCAATAGCCAGTTGGATCTTTAAAATTTATTTGGTTATCAGGTAATTCTTGGTCGTATTTGGGCCCGCGGTAACCATTGATAAAAACAAGGAGGTCTTGGCTCATGACAACTGAATGGATGAAGGAAAAAACTAAAACAAAAATGGCTCTTTGTGCCATAAGATTATTTGCCGTACTGATAAAAAATGCCTCCGGCGAATGCAGTCCAGTAACAAGCCTTCTGTTGGCAAGATTTCAAACCTGAGTTCACCCAAGAGTTACAAGTAAAAAAGACACTATACCTGCCTTTTGCAGCGTAATAGGCATCGTTGCCGGTAACCACACCTGGCATGGTGGCTTTGATGTATTTAGTGCTGCCATTTTTATTGCGATCTAGCGTTTTTTCGATATATTTGACGAGTTTGCTATATTGTTTTAGGGTGAGGTGCAGTCGTATATTTGGGCGATCGTCGAGCAGTTGTTGGTAGTAGGTGGCGTGTATAGCAGAAGGGCCAAGACCAAACGGAACTGTTAGTGCAGTTTGGAGACTGAGGTCTGCCCAAGTGGGCGTGTTCATGTAGAAGGTTTTGTCGCCCCAGCCGATAGAAATAAGCTTACTGCTGCTGTCTTTGAAACCGGTGTTGGCCAGCGGGAATTCTTGGCGCCAATCTTTGATAGAGTTACTAACCGGCAAAATGAAGTCGGTGTGTACGCCTGATTTCATCAGGTAAATTTGGATTTTTGCCCCGGCGTTGTTGCGTCCTTTTACAGTAATTCTTGATAGGATGAATGTGCTCAGCACGTAAAGCAAAATAGCAGAACCTAAGATGGTAAAGAAATAACCAGCAAATTTGCGGATGCGTTTGAGCACATTGCGAACTTTTCTTGTTTGATACCAGTGTAATTTGCGTTTTTTCTCTCTCATATGTGTATAACAAAGTTAAACTTTCTGAGCAATTTGCGACCTGAGTGTTTATTTTTGTAATTCGTAAATATACTTACATGCGCCTACTATTATTAAGTTTGAGCTGCGCAATGAGCACGCTCGTTTTTGCACAACAACCAGATGCAGCTGCTGCAGCTGCTAGAAAATTGACCGAAGTACTCTACAACGTAGAGCGTTTTTATGTAGATGCGCCCAATGCCGGCAAACTTTCAGAAGCAGCTATTGTCGCACTCTTAGAAGAACTCGATCCACACTCTACCTATATTCCAAAAGAAGACCTCGACGACGCCCAAATGCAAATCAACGGAAGTTTTGTAGGTATCGGTGTGCGTTTCCAACTCATGAAAGACACCATTAGTGTGGTGGCCACCATCCCGGGCGGCCCCTCTGAAAAACTCGGCATTTTACCTGGCGATCAAATCGTGCAGGTCGATGGTCAGAACGTAGCCGGCATGGGCATCAAAAACGATCAGGTCCGTCAAAAACTCATGGGAGACCTCGGCACCAAAGTAAAGGTAACGGTCAACCGAAAAGGCAAACTTCTGGATTTCAACATTACCCGCGACAAAATCCCGGTGTTTTCAGTAGATGCCGCTTACATGATCGACAAAGAAATTGGCTACATCAAGCTCAATAGTTTCTCCAAAACAACCGTTCAAGAAGTACAGAGCGCTTTGTTAAGCCTCAAAGAACAAGGCATGAAAAGCCTAATTTTCGACTTGCAGGGCAATGGCGGTGGTTTGCTAGATGCAGCACACAAACTCGGCGACGAATTCTTGTCAGGCGACAAACTTATTGTGTATTCAGAAGGCCGTGCGCAACCGCGTTACGACCTCAAAGCGGGTAAAAAAGGACTTTTTGAAGAGGGTCAACTCATTTTACTCACCGACGAATACAGCGCCAGCGCCAGCGAAATTTTATCAGGTGCCATTCAAGATTGGGACCGCGGCCTTGTTGTTGGTCGCCGCACTTATGGCAAAGGCTTGGTACAACGTCCAATGCCCCTTAGCGATGGATCTGAAATGCGCCTCACCATTGCGCGCTACTACACGCCAACGGGTCGCCACATTCAAAAACCGTATCAAGACACCGAAACCTATCGCAAAGATTTGAATCAGCGCTACCTCAACGGAGAATTCTTCTTGAAAGATTCCATCAAAATGCCTGATTCCCTCATGTACAAAACCCTCAAAACCAAAAGAACAGTTTACGGGGGCGGCGGCATTATGCCTGACGTTTTTGTAGCGCTAGACACCACCGAAAGCACCACTTATTTTTCTAAACTGATCCAAGGTGGGCACGTTAATAGTTTTGCCTTTAAATACATCAATGCCAACAGAGCAGCGCTGAAATCACAATACCCAGACATCACTGCTTTCAAAAACAATTTCACTTGTGACAAAACTTTTATGGACGAATTCTTTGCCTACGTTGCACTAGAAGATCCAAAGTTGTTATTTGACGAGAAGGAATACGCCATTAGCGAAAAACTCATTAAGTTGCGTTTGAAAGCCGTTATTGCACAAGACCTCTGGGGCACCAACGAAATGTTCCAAATCTACAACCAAACCAATGAAATTTTGCAGCAGGCCATCCAAGTCTTGCAGAGCAAACAATACACCAAATACGAACTCGATAAATAAGCAATATGTCAGACGATAAGAAAATCATCTTCTCAATGGTGGGGGTGTCGAAAGTCACTCCGCAAGGCAAACAAATCATTAAAAACATTTACCTCTCGTTCTTTTACGGTGCCAAAATCGGCATCATCGGTCTGAACGGCTCGGGTAAGTCGACCGTCATGAAAATCATTGCGGGCCTCGACAAATCTTTTCAAGGTGACGTCGTTTTTTCTCCTGGCTATTCCGTGGGTTACCTTCCGCAAGAGCCAGAGCTCGACCCTAACAAAACAGTCCGCGACATCGTTTTAGAAGGCGCTCAAGAAATTGTAGACGTACTCGCGGAATACGAAGAAATCAACAACGCTTTTATGGATGAAGACGTCATGTCTGACCC